>NZ_FZMO01000152.1 GCF_900197875.1 Frankia canadensis
GGGCGGGGCGGGGCGCCGCCCGGTCGACTCCCATCCCCGAGCGGGTGGCGCAGCGCCCGACGGCGCCGCCGGACCGGCGCCCGACGCCACCGCCGGACGATCCGTATCGCCGCGGGTCGACGCCGCGCGGCGGGTCGACGCCGCGCGGCGGCCGCGCCGAGCCGTACGCGCCGCGTGACGCGCGCCCGGGGCAGTCGTATCCGCCGGATCCGTATCGGGATGGGCCGGCGCGCTCGGTGAGCGATCCGGGCCCGCGGGACCGCGGGCGGGGCCCGTCGGCCGGGGCCGACGGCTACGCGGGCCAGGACCGGTACGCCGCGCGGGACCGCTACGCGGATCGGGAGCGGACCTCCGATCGGGACCGGACCTCCGATCGGGACCGCGTGGGCCGCCCGGCGCGCGGCGGGCACGACCCGTACCGGCGCGACCCACGCGATTCCCCTGGCGAGCGCGGCGACGACGTCTGGGGCGATGATCCTCGCCGCGAGCCCCAGCGGGCCCGGCCCGCGATGGACGACGGCCTGGAGCCGCTGGAGGACGTGTACGACGCGCAGACGCAGCTGCCGGGCCAGATGGACGTCCCGCGGCCGGGCGGCGGCGGGGGGCGTGGCCGGTCACGCCCTGATCGGGGCTGGTAGTCGTCGATGGACCCGACCGAGCCCAGCGAACTCGTCCTGCTGATCGTCAAGATCGGCTTTCTCGCGCTGCTCTGGGGCTTCGTCCTGGTCGCGGTGCGGGCCGTGCGGCTGGACATGTTCGGCCCCACGAAGCGTCAGCAGCGGCGCGGACCACCGCCCATGGCACGCCCGACACCCCCGTCGCCGCCTCCGCAACCAGTGCACAAGCCGCGGTCTCCGAGCAAACTCGTGGTAACCAAGGGGCACTTGGCAGGCACAACGATTCCGCTAGGATCGTCCCCTGTCACCATCGGACGGGCACAGGACTCGACTCTGGTCCTCGAGGATGACTTCGCATCAGGACGGCATGCGAGACTCGTGCCCCACGACGGGCAGTGGTTCGTCGAGGACCTGGGCTCGACCAATGGCACATACCTCAACCGTACGAAGGTGACCAGTCCCATGCCGGTACCTCTCGGCGCGCCGGTCAGGATCGGGAAGACGGTCCTGGAGCTCCACCGGTGAGCCTCAGGCTTCACTTCGCCGTCCGCTCGGATGTCGGGCACGTACGGGAAGGAAACGAAGACTCCGCGTATGCCGGCCAGCGTCTGCTGGCGGTGGCCGACGGCATGGGCGGTCATGCCGCGGGCGAGGTCGCGAGCTCCACCGTGATCTCCCGCCTGGCCGATCTCGACGACGAGGTCGACAGCGACGACCTCGTCGTCGAGCTGAACGAGGCCGTCCGCGACGCCAACCGCCAGCTGCGCGAGATGTCGCTGGAGAACAGCGCCCTCGACGGGATGGGCACGACGGTGACGGCGGTGCTCTCGTCGGGCGACATGCTCGGCGTGCTGCACGTCGGGGACTCCCGCGCCTACCTGTTGCGCGACGGCGTCCTCAGCCAGGTCACCCACGACCACACGCTGGTGCAGGACCTGGTCGACCAGGGGCGGATCACCCCGGAGCAGGCCAACACGCATCCCCAGCGCTCGCTGTTGATGCGTGCCCTCGACGGCCGGGAGGTCGAGCCCGACCTGTCGGTGCGCCAGGCGGTCCCCGGCGACCGGTACCTGCTGTGCACCGACGGTCTGTCCGGCGTGGTCAGCGAGGACACGATCCTCGAGACGCTGCTCCTGCCCACCCCGCAGGAGGCGGTCGACCAGCTCGTCGACCTCGCGCTCAAGGGCGGCGGACCGGACAACATCACGGTCGTCATCGCCGACATCGAGGAGGATCACGGCGAGGCACTGCCGTACCCGCTGGTCGCGGGCGCGGCGGCGGAGAAGCGCGTGGTGCCGGGGGCGGCCTCGGCGCGCAGTGGTCCCGACCCCCGCCATCCCGACACGGAGTCGGCGGCGGCGAAGGCCGCGCGCATCGGCCGGTCGGGGTTCCACCGCCGGGACCGTCAGCAGCAGGCCAGTGACCGCGGCGACGACGAGGGCGACGACGCGGACGGGGAGGGGGCAGGGGCCGGCAGGCGCCGCAACGGGCGGCGGGTCCTGTTCGTCTCCACCATCGTGCTCGTTCTTGTCGTCGCCGGTGCCGCGGGCAGCTGGGCCTGGGTCCGCGGCCAGTACTACGTCGGCGTCGACGACGAGGACCGCGTGACGCTGTTCCAGGGGGTGAAGGGCAGCCTCCTCGGCGTCTCGTTCTCGTCGGCGCTGTCGCACCACCAGCCGCTGTCCGACGTCGCCGAGCTCGACCGGGACGACCTGCGCAGCGGCATCCCGGCCGACAGCCGGGCGGACGGCGAGCAGATCATCGACTCGCTGGACAAGCCCACCCCCACCAGACCGGCGGCACTCCCCTCGCCCAGTCCGACCCCGACCGAACGGCCGAAATCGCCCTCGCTGCCCGCCGGTGGCGGCCTGCTGACGGCGGCCTGCGCGCAGGCGACCCAGGCCCCCGGTGTCACCGCCGTGCCAGGATGTCCGCCCTCGCCCACTTCGTCCCCGTGACCTCAGGCCAGCGATGACCCGCCCGCCGATTCCCCTCCCCCCGCTGCGCAGGCCGAGGTCGGCGGATCTCACCGCCACCTTCGCCGGGCTGCCGCTGCCGCGGGGCAACGACCTCCCGCCGTACCGCCGGCGCGAGCTGGCCCTGCTCGTCTACGCCGGTGTGGTGGCGACGAGCGCGCTGGCCGCGCTGACCCTCGCCGACGTCGGACAGCTGTCGCTGGAGGTCCTGACGATCGGCATGGGGTTCTTCTGCCTGTGGGCGCTGGCGCACCTCGCGGTGCGGCGCTTCGCCCCGGCGGCGGATCCGGTGCTGCTGCCGCTGGTGGTGACCCTCAACGGGCTCGGGCTGGTGATGATCTATCGGCTCGACCTGGCCAAGAGCGAGGCGGCCAAACGGGCCGGCACCCACATCCCACCGAGCGCGGCCCAGGTCCAGCTGGTCTGGACGCTGCTGGCGGTCATCGTCTTCGTGCTGGTCCTGGCGGTGGTGCGGGATCTGCGAAGCCTCGCCCGGTACGCCTACACGGCGGGGCTCGTCGGCATCGTGGGACTGTTGCTGCCGATCGTCCCGGGCATCGGCACGAGCATCAACGGCGCCCGCCTGTGGCTGCGGATCGGGCCGTTCTCGTTCCAGCCCAGCGAGGTCTCGAAGATCATCATTCTGGTGTTCTTCGCCGGTTACCTGGTGAACAAGCGGGACGTGCTCTCGCTCGCCTCGCGCTCCGTGCTCGGCATGAAGCTGCCGCGTGCCCGCGACCTCGGCCCGCTGCTGGTCGCGTGGCTGGCGAGCCTCGGCATCCTGGTGGTGCAGAACGACCTCGGCTCGTCCCTGCTGTTCTTCGGGATGTTCATGGTCGTGCTCTACGTGGCCACCGAGCGGGCCTCGTGGATCATCTTCGGCCTGCTGCTCTTCATGATCGGCGCGGTGATCGGCTACCACCTGTTCGGCCACGTGCAGGTCCGCGTCAACGGCTGGCTGCACGCCTTCGACGGCGACAACCCGTCCAACCAGTCCTACCAGCTCGTGCAGGGCCTCTACGGGTTCGCCGCCGGGGGTATCACCGGCACCGGGCTCGGCCAGGGCCACCCGCAGAAGGTGCCGTTCGCGAACACCGACTTCATCATGGCGAGCCTCGGCGAGGAGCTGGGGCTGACCGGGGTGATGGCGATCCTGACCATGTACGCGCTGATCGTGCTGCGCGGCATGCGGGCCGCCCTCGGGGCCAAGGACGCCTTCGGCAAACTGATCGCGACGGGCCTGTCGTTCACCCTGGCGCTTCAGGTGTTCGTGCAGGTCGGCGGGGTGATGCGGCTCATCCCACTCACCGGGCTCACCCTGCCGTTCGTCTCCTATGGTGGATCGTCCATCGTGGCCAATGCCGCGATCATCGCCCTGCTGCTGCGGGTGAGTGACAGCGCGCGGCGCGCCCCCGAACCCGTCCTGGATGCCCCGCTGTTCGATCCGGGCGCGGTCTCCGAGAGCCCCACACAGGTGGTGAAGACGACATGAACCGCCCGGCGCGGAAGGTCGCCGTCGCCTGCGTCGTGCTGTTCGCCGCGCTGCTGGTGAACGCGAACTGGTTGCAGGTGGGCCAGGCGAGCAGCCTCAAGACCCAGCCGACCAACGGCCGCCAGGTCACCGAGCGGCTCGAGCGGCAGCGCGGCGCGATCGTCGCCGGCGACACCGAGATCGCCCGCTCGCTCCCGTCCAACGACCAGTACAAGTACCAGCGGCAGTACCCGACGGGCAGCCTCTACGCGAACGTCACCGGCTACTACACCCTGTTCACCGCCGCCGGGATGGAGCGCTCCGAGGACGAGTTCCTCTCCGGCGACGACGACCGGCTGCTGGCCAGCCGGGTCACCGGGCTGTTCACGAACAAGCAGCCCCGCGGCGGCTCGGTGATCACCACGGTGCTGCCGGCCGTCCAGCAGGCGGCCGCGCAGGCACTGGGCAACCGCAAGGGGGCCGTCGTCGCGCTGGACCCGAAGACGGGCGCCGTGCTGGCCATGGTCACCAGCCCCTCGTACGACCCGAACGCGCTGGCCAGCCACACCGAGAAGACCGCGACGGCCGCCTACGGCGTGCTGTCGAGCGACAAGGCCCAGCCGCTGCTGAACCGCGCCACCCAGCAGACCTATCCGCCGGGCTCGACGTTCAAGCTCATCACCGCCGCCGCCGCGCTCGCGCAGGGCCGCACGCCCGACACCCGGATCGCCGCGCCCAACGAGCTGCGGCTGCCGCAGAGCACGGCGACGCTGCCGAACTTCGACGGCGAGACGTGCGGCGACGGCCGGACCGACACCCTCATCCACGCCCTGACGATCTCCTGCAACACCGCGTTCGGGCAGCTCGGCATCGACCTGGGCGCGGACGTGCTGCGCCAGCAGGCACAGGCGTTCGGCTTCGGCGAGACCTTCCCCGACTTCCCCCTGCCACAGGCCCGCAGCGTCTTCCCGTCGACGCTCGACGGCGCGCAGACGGCGCAGTCGGCGATCGGCCAGTACAACGTGCGGGTCACGCCCCTACAGATGGCGGAGGTGGTGGCGGCGATCGCCAACGGCGGCAAGGAGATGAAGCCCTATCTCGTGTCCGAACTGCGTGGGCCGGACAAACGGACCATCAGCCGCACCAGCCCCAAGGAGCTGGGCCAGCCGATCAGCGGCGACGTCGCCGGCCAGCTCACGACCATGATGGAGAGCGTGGTGACGTCGGGAACCGGCCGCAAGGCACAGCTCGACGGCGTCTCCGTCGCCGGTAAGACGGGTACCGCGGAGCACGGCACGGGCGAGCCGCCGCACGCCTGGTTCGTCGGCTTCGCGCCGTCGGACGCGCCGAGGGTCGCGGTCGCCGTCATCGTCGAGGACGGCGGGGGCGAGGTGGGCACCGGCGGTGCCATCGCTGCCCCCGTCGCGAAACAGGTCATGCAGGCCGCATTGGACACGCCATGAACAACTCCCCCGGCAACCCGACGTCGCCCTCGCAGCCGTTCGCGGGTGCCGCGTCCCCGAACACCGTGCTGGACAACCGGTACCGGCTCGACGGCCGGATCGCCGCGGGCGGCATGGGCGAGGTGTGGCGCGGTCACGACCAGACCCTCGGCCGCCCGGTGGCCGTCAAGCTGCTGCGCCCGGAGTACGCCAGCGACGAGTCGTTCCTCGTCCGATTCCGCGGTGAGGCGCGGCACGCGGCGCGGCTGTCGCACCCGGGCGTCGCGTCCGTCTACGACTACGGCGAGGTCGCGACCGCCGACGACTACCCCACCGCCTATCTGGTGATGGAGCTGGTCGAGGGCGAGCCGCTGTCGGCCGCGCTGCACCGGGAGAAGCGGCTGGCCCCCGAGCGGATGCTCGACATCCTCGGCCAGGCCGCCGACGCCCTGCAGGCCGCGCACGCCCTCGGCGTCGTGCACCGCGACGTCAAGCCCGGCAACCTGCTGCTGCGCCCGGACGGCGCGGTCAAGGTGACCGACTTCGGCATCGCCCGCGCGGTCGACGCCGCCCCGCTGACCGCGACCGGCATCATGATGGGCACCGCCTACTACGTGTCGCCCGAGCAGGCGTCCGGGCGGCCGGTGACGCCGGCGTCCGACGTCTACTCGCTCGGCGTGGTCGCCTACGAGTGTCTGGCCGGGCGCCGGCCGTTCGACGACCGCAACCCGATCGTCGTGGTGATGGCCCACCAGCAGGACACCCCGCCGCCGCTGCCCTCGGACGTCCCGTACCAGGTGCGGGCACTGGTCGAGTCGGCGATGGCCAAGGACCCGAGCCGCCGGCCGAGCTCGGCGGGCGCGTTCGCCCGCTCGGCGGCGGGCATCCGGCGCAACCTGTGGCCGCCCGACTCCCCCGGCCGCTGGCCGGGCCAGGCATCCAGCCCGCCCGACGCGACCGCACGCCATCCCGGCCCGGGTGCCGGCATCCCGCCGACCGGCGGGCAGACAGGCCGCCCGCTGCGCGCCACCGCCCGCAACCGGCCGCCGTCCTGGCTGCCGCCGGCGCAGAACCCGCCGTCCGGGCGGACGAGCGGGCCCGGCCGCGCCGGCTCCGGCCCGGACCGCACCCAGGCGGCGCCCGGTGCCGCCCCCGGCGGACCGAACCTGCCCGCCACCGCCATGCACAGCCCGCCGTTCGCCGACACCGACTACCACGACGCCGGCTACGGCGAGACCGCCTACCGCGGGCCGGCCGAGCCGACCGGGTACGGGCAGCAGGGTGGCTACGGCCCCGAGACCGGGTACGGCGACGAGCCCGGATACGGTGGGGACGGTGGCTACCGGGGGGGCGCCGAGCGCGGTGGCGGCCGCGATCCGGGCACGCTCTACCAGCCCGGCCCGCCCGCCTGGTCACGCCCGCCCGGCGGGGGCGGCGACGCGGACGAGGCCTGGCAGGGACGCGCCGCCCGCCGCCGCACGGACGCCGGGCGCGGCTCCGGCCGCCTGGCGCTGCCCCTGCCGGTCCTGATCATTCTGTTGGTCCTCACGATCGCCATTACCGCCTTCGTGACCAACAAGTTGTTCTCCAGCAATGGTTCCGAATCGAACTCGGCCGCCACACCACCAGGGGTGGTGTACCCGACCTCATTCGGTGATGAAATCGTCAACGGCAGTGCCGGGTCGGCGGTCTCCGGCGCGGGAGGGGCGACGGCGGGGGAGTATTCGTGACCGACGCGACGGAGATGTACACGCCCGACGCGGCTCCGCAGCTCGTCGGCGGCCGCTACGAGCTGGGCGCCGGCATCGGCTATGGCGGCATGGCCGAGGTCTACCGCGGCCGGGACATCCGCCTGGGCCGTGAGGTCGCGATCAAGACGCTGCGCTCGGACCTCGCCCGCGACCCGACGTTCCTCGCCCGTTTCCGGCGCGAGGCGCAGTCGTCCGCGGCGCTGAACCACCCGGCGATCGTCTCGGTGTACGACACCGGCGAGGACGAGATCAACGGGACGCACATCCCGTACATCGTCATGGAGTTCATCGAGGGCCGGACGCTGCGCGACGCGCTGCAGGCCGAGGGCCGGTTCACCGAGCGTCGCGCGATGGAGATCACCGCCGACGTCTGCGCCGCGCTGGACTACAGCCACCGGATGGGCATCATCCACCGGGACATCAAGCCGGCGAACGTGATGCTCAGCCCGGACGGCTCGGTCAAGGTGATGGACTTCGGCATCGCCCGGGCCACCACCGCCACGTCATCGACGATGACGGCCACCGCCGCCGTGATCGGCACCGCCCAGTACCTGTCGCCCGAGCAGGCCCGCGGCGCCCGCGTGGACGCCCGCAGCGACGTCTACACCACCGGGGTGCTGCTCTACGAGCTGCTCACCGGCTCCCCGCCGTTCCGCGGCGACAACCCGGTCGCCGTCGCCTACCAGCATGTCCGGGAGGACCCGGACCCGCCGTCCGCGCACGACCGGGACATCTCCCTCGAGGCCGACGCGATCGTCCTCAAGGCGATGGAGAAGGACGCGGACGACCGGTATCTGACCGCGGGTGAGATGCGCGACGATCTGGAACGCGCCCTGGCCGGGCGCCGCGTACACGCCATGATGGATGGTGGTGGCGCCAACGGTGCCGCCACCACCCTCGGCCCCGCCACGGCCGCCAGCACCGCGCTGATGGGCCGCGGCGACCGCGCCGGCTACCCCACCCGGGACCGTTACGGCAGCGACGACCGGTTCGAGGCGGACGCGACGTCCTACCGGGACGACGGCTACGACGACGGCCGGTTCGGCACCGGCCCGTTCGACCGCTACGACGTCACCGGCGCCATCGACCGCCGGGCACTGCCCGACCCGCAGCGGTCCCAGACGTGGAAGTACATCCTCGCCGGCCTCGGGATCGTCGTGGTGTTCGTCGCGGTCGTGCTGCTCGCGACCTCGTTCCTCGGCGGTGGCGGCGGCGGCTCGGCGGAGCAGATCACCATCCCCTCCGGCCTCGTCGGCCAGAGCGAGACGCAGGCCCGGGCCCGGCTGCAGAGCACCGGGTATCGCGGCACGCCACGCATCGTCACGGTCGACGCTCCGGACAAGGCCGGGCAGGTCATCAAGGTCGATCCCGCGCAGGGCAGCAAGGTCGCCATCGACGGGGTCATCACCCTGACCGTGGGCAAGGCTGCCGGGGACGTGACGATCCCGGATGATCTCATCGGCAAACCTCAGGCCGCCGCCGAGGCCGAGCTGCGCAGCCTCGGTCTGACGCCGAACTCTCAGGTCTACGCCAACCCGTCGTCGCACAAGGTCGGCACGGTGGACAGCACCGACCCTGCGGCCGGATCGCCGGTCAAGCCGGGCGCGATGGTGACCCTGAACATCGTCAGCGCCAACGTCAACGTGCCCGACGTGACCAACCGGTCGGTCTCGAGCGCGATCCAGCTGCTCAGCCAGTCGGGTCTGCAGGCGACCCAGCAGTCGGTCGTCAACAGCAACGTGGCGCCCGGCACGGTCATCGACCAGTCGCCTGCCAGCGGCAACGTGCCGCGCGGGTCGACCATCACCCTGTCGGTGGCCACCGCGGCGCCGACGACCGCCCCGCCGAGCCCCACCGAGACCGCCC
>NZ_FZMO01000088.1 GCF_900197875.1 Frankia canadensis
GTCCGCGGAAGCCAGCCGCGAGGACGCCCCCGATCCCGCGGGACTGCGGCGGGCCGTGGCAGGCGGGGCATCCCAGGATCGTGCCAGCAGGGCGCGGCGGTCAGCCGAGCTCGCGCAGGAGGGCGGAGACGCCGCGGTCCCAGTCGACGGTCAGATCGGTGCAGGGCCGGCCGCCGATCCGCATCGGCGCCTCGGTGCCCGACAGCACCGCGGGAAGCAATGTGATGCCGCGGCCGGCGAGTTCCAGGGCGAGCGCCGGAAGGAATTCCTGCGCGACCCACGGCGCATGAATGCCGAGGGTCGAGTGGCCGAGCAGGAGGAAGTCCGCGGTCGCCAGGGTTTCGTTCATGAACATTGGCACGCTGTCGCCGATACGCACCTCCCACCGATCGAGATGCACCGCGTGGCCGACGGCGTTGACCGCACGCCCGAGACGTTCCGCCGTGGCGACGTCGGCGGCCCGGTGACTGATGAAGACGAACGCCATGATCTCCCCGGGTTTCTCGGTCCAGTCCGAAGCGCGGCATGCCCGTTTGGCATTCCCGTGTGCTTCGTGTCGACCGTAGCGCGTGGTGATCCCGGGCCGCATGCCTCCCCTCTCGCAACATGCGGCAGCTTCGTGCAAATAGTTAATGAATCGGGCAAAACGACTATGATCTATATCATATTGTAATGTTTACGTGATCCATCGGTAACTCTCCGTGTGACCCGCGGCGTCGGTGCGGGGCCGCCGGTCGTCGACGGGGCGGCTGCGGTCTGGCGCGTCCGGATGGCGCGGGGCAGGATCGGATGGAGCAGGACCGACGGGGCAGCACGCAGACGGGCCGCCGGTTGAACTCACGGACAGAAGCGGAGATCCGGACTCGATGGCCGAGAAGACAAGCGATTTCAAGCCCGGTCTGGAAGGTGTGATCGCCTTCGAGACGGAGATCGCCGAGCCGGACAAGGAAGGTAGCGCGCTGCGGTACCGCGGCGTCGACATCGAGGATCTTGTCGGCAAGGTGGACTACGGCCACGTCTGGGGCCTTCTGGTGGACGGGTCGTTCGAGCCGGGGCTGCCGCCGGCCGAGCCGTTCCCGGTGCCCGTGCACTCCGGCGACATCCGGGTGGACGTGCAGAGCGCCCTGGCGATGCTCGCGCCGTACTGGGGCATGGGCCAGCTGATCGACATCACCTCGGAGCAGGCCAGGGAGGACGTGGCGCGGGCGTCGGTGGTCGCCCTGTCGTTCGTCGCCCAGTCCGCGCGTGGCCTCGGCCAGCCGGCGGTGCCGCAGAAGGAGGTCGACCGGGCGCGGACCATAACGGAACGGTTCATGATCCGTTGGCGCGGCGAGCCGGACCCCAAGCACGTCCAGGCCGTCGACGCCTACTGGGTGTCGGCCGCCGAGCACGGGATGAACGCCTCCACGTTCACCGCCCGCGTCGTCGCGTCCACCGGGGCCGACGCCTCGGCGGCGCTGTCCGCGGCCGTGGGCGCGCTGTCCGGCCCGCTGCACGGCGGTGCGCCGTCGCGGGTGCTCGCCATGCTCGACGAGGTCGAGCGCACCGGCGACCCGCTCGGCTACGTCCGGCGCGCGCTGGACCGCAAGGAGCGCCTCATGGGCTTCGGGCACCGGGTGTACCGGGCCGAGGACCCGCGTGCCCGCGTGCTGCGGCGCACCGCCCGTGACCTCGGTTCCAGCCGCTACGAGGTGGCCGAGGCGCTGGAGGCCGCCGCGATCGAGGAACTGACCAACCGTTTCCCGGACCGTCCGCTGCGGACGAACGTGGAGTTCTGGTCGGCCGTGGTCCTGGACTTCGCCGAGGTCCCGGCTCATATGTTTACGTCCATGTTCACCTGCGCCCGCACCGCGGGCTGGAGTGCCCACATCCTCGAGCAGCAGCGCACCGGTCGGCTGATCCGCCCGTCGGCGCGCTACGTCGGCCCCGAGCCGCGCCCGCTCGGCGACGTCCTGCCGGAGGTGCCTCGTGGCTGACGTGCCCGCGATCGCGCTGCCCGCGGACCTGCGCCCGGCTGACGGCCGGTTCGGCTGCGGACCGTCGAAGATCCGCCCGGAGGCGGTCGCGGCGCTGGCCGCCAGCGGCCCGACCTACCTCGGTACCTCGCACCGGCAGAAGCCGGTGAAGAGCCTGGTCGGCCGGGTCCGCGCCGGGCTCGCCGAGCTGTTCTCGCTGCCCGCCGGGTACGAGGTCGTGCTCGGCATCGGCGGCGCCACGGCGTTCTGGGACGCGGCCGTGTTCAACCTGGTGCGCACCCGCTCCCAGCACCTCGTCTTCGGCGAGTTCGGCGGAAAGTTCGCCGACACGACGAAGGGCGCGCCGTTCCTCGCCGACCCGTCGGTCGTCTCCTCGGCGCCCGGCTCGCACCCGGACTGGGCGCCCGAGGCGGGCATCGACGTCTACGCCACCCCGCACAACGAGACGTCCACCGGCGTCGCCCGCCCGGTGCGCCGCCCGACCGGCGCCGGGGTCGATGACGGCGCGCTGCACCTGGTCGACGCCACCTCGGGCGCCGGCGGCCTGCCCGTCGACGTCAGCGAGGTGGACGTCTACTACTTCGCGCCGCAGAAGAACTTCGCCTCCGACGGTGGTCTGTGGACCGCGCTCATGTCGCCGGCGGCGATCGGGCGTCTCGCCGAGATCGCCGCGACCGACCGGTGGATCCCGCCGTTCCTCGACCTGACGACGGCGCTGGACAACAGTGTGAAGGACCAGACGTACAACACCCCCGCGGTGTCGACGCTGTTCCTGTTCGCCGACCAGATCGAGTGGATGCTCGGCCAGGGCGGCCTCGACTGGTGCGTGCGGCGCACGGCCGAGTCGTCGTCGATCCTCTACACCTGGGCGGAGAAGACGGCGTTCGCGACGCCGTTCGTCGCCGACCCCGCGCAGCGTTCCCAGGTCGTCGTCACCATCAACTTCGACGAGGTGGACGCCGCCGCGGTCGCCAAGGTGCTGCGGGCCAATGGTGTGGTCGACGTGGAGCCGTACCGCAAGCTCGGCCGCAACCAGCTCCGCGTCGCCTGCTTCCCCGCCGTCGACCCCGCCGACGTCGAAGCCCTCACCGCCAGCATCGACTACGTCGTAGAACGCCTCTAGCGTCGAGAAGCCCGCTCAACGCCTCTGGCATCGAGGAAGCTCGCCCAGCGCCTCTGACGTTCGGAGGTCCGCCCAGCGCCTCTGGCGTCGCGGTGTCCGCCCAGCGCCTCTGACGTTCGGGGGTCCGCCAACGCCACGGGCGCTGCGCGGCGTGGCGGGCCGGGGATTGCGATCTCTCCCCGGCCCGCTCGCGAACTCGGCGTGCCGTGTCCGTTTTGTCGCCCTGTTCGCGACACGGGCCGCAGTGATGCTGCCGGGACGCTGCCATGACCCGCCGCATGACCCGCTGTCGGAACGCTGCCGTGACCCGCAGCCGTGCGCTGATGGCAGCCGTGCGCGGGGGGCGGCGAGGAGCCGTCAGCCGCGGAAGGGGGTGAGGTTGTTGGAGAGCCAGGAGGGGGTGTCGACGGGCCAGGGGTCGCCGACGAGGGCGATCAGGCCCATGATCGTGGTGTAGATCAGGTTCGCCAGGTTGCAGAAGGCGACGAACGCGAGGATCCGCAGTGCCGTGTGGACCCAGCTCGCCGTCCGCAGCTGAACCAGGCCGTGCTCGATGACGGTGTGGCCCTTCTCGTCCTGGTGGTAGAGCAGCAGGGCACAGGCGACGAACGCCGCGGGGAAGACCAGGAACTCGTACAGCGGGAACTGGTCGTAGCCGCCGCCGAGCAGGGACAGGCTGTGGTTGGTGATCAGCCAGCCGTCGAAGTGCATGAGCGTGGTGGCCCCGACGTCCAGCACTCCCATCGAGATCCAGATCGCCGGGACCGAGACGAGGGTCTGCACGGTCCGGCTGACGTCCGGGCGCCGCTCCTTGATCTTCCGCATCGCCCACACGCCGGACAGGGCGGTGAGCGTGAACGAGACGAAGTAGCTCGACGGGTCGACCAGCAGCGGTTCGGCGATGCGGTCACCGTGCGGGGTCCGGAAGCCGGGGATGTAGTTCGCCCAGCTCCCCATGTTCACCAGGGCCGCGTTGTAGGTGAACATCGGCCGCAGGAAGTTGAGGAACGGGTCGAGCCAGTACGCGGAGAGCCAGCCGATCATCATCAGCCGGGTGGCGTCGATCCGGCCGGACTTCCGGATGCCGCGCACGAACCAGACGAGCGCGCCGGCGAGCGACACCGTGCTGACGACTTCGAACACCCGCATCACGACCCGCGAGTAGGTGGGGACCCGGTCGACGCCGGTGTGCGTCGGGTGGAAGCCGTCGGAGAGAACCCACGAACCGTAGGTGTAAAGCTGAACGACGACGAAGACGGCGCCCAGAAGCGCCCACCAGACGACCGGTGGGACCCGCCGCGGCGCCCGGGTCTCCGTCACCGTGCTTTGTTCGAGCTGCACAGTCATGGCCAGCTTCTCCCGGTGCCACTGATACGGAATCGGCGTGAGGCATCCTCACGTCGGCCGTAAGATAGCACCGGTATTCAGCAGTGGCCACCGGTATCGTCGCCCCGATGAGCCGCAAAAACGACGGTGGCCGGCGAGCGGAGGGCCCGCCGGCCACCTCACGGCTGGTACTGCTGCCAGGACGGGCGGAGTGGAGCGGGGATTCCGCGCATCCCGGCGGGGACTTCGGTCAGGAGTCCCTCGCGACCGTCAGCGCAGCGGGCGCTCCGGGGCGGCCTGGGCGGCCTGGGCGGCGATCGGGTCGGCGTCGGAGTCGACGCCGGCGGAGCGCTCGTCCATCGGGACGTAGGGCCGCTGGTCGTAGCCGACGTACAGCTGGCGCGGACGGGCGATCTTCTGCTCGGGGTCGAGCAGGCCCTCCTCCCACTGGGCGAGCCAGCCGGGCATCCGGCCGATGGCGAACAGCACCGGGAACATCTCCACCGGGAAGCCCATCGCCTGGTAGATGATGCCGGTGTAGAAGTCGACGTTCGGGTAGAGCTTGCGGGAGATGAAGTACTCGTCCTCCAGCGCGATCCGCTCCAGCTCCATCGCGAGGTCGAGCAGCGGGTTGGTGCCGGTGACCTTGAACACCTCGTCCGCGACCTGGCGGATGACGCGGGCCCGCGGGTCATAGTTCTTGTAGATGCGGTGGCCGAAGCCCATCAGCTTCTTCTTGCCGTCCTTCACCTGGGCGATGAAGGAGGGGATGTTCTCCACCGAGCCGATCTCGGAGAGCATCCGCAGCACCTGCTCGTTCGCGCCGCCGTGCAGCGGGCCGTAGAGCGCGGCGATGGCGGCGGCCGTCGCGGAGAAGGGGTCGGCCTGGGAGCTGCCGACGGCGCGCATCGCGTTGGCCGAGCAGTTCTGCTCGTGGTCGGCGTGCAGGATGAACAGCACGTCGAGGGCGTGCTCGAGGTTCGGGTCCGGCTCGTACTTGAGCTCGGTGGCCTTCCACATCATGTTGAGGAAGTTGCCGGCGTAGGACAGGTCGTTGTCCGGGTACACGTACGGGAAGCCGACCGAGTGCCGGTACGAGTACGCCGCCAGCGTGGTGATCTTGGCGATCAGGCGGACGATCTGCAGCCGCCGCAGGCCCGGGTCGTCGATCGTCTTGGCGTCCGGGTAGAAGGTCGACAGCGCGCCCACGCTGGAGACGAGCATGCCCATCGGGTGGGCGTCGTGGTGGAAGCCGTCGATGAACTTCTTGATCGACTCGTGCACCAGGGTGTGGTGCGTGATCTCGTCTTCCCAGGTCGACAGCTCGTCGCCCGAGGGCAGCTCGCCGGCCAGCAGCAGATAGGCGACCTCGAGGAAGCTGCTCTTCTCCGCGAGCTCCTGGATGGGGTAGCCGCGGTAGCGCAGGATGCCTGCGTCACCGTCGATGTAGGTGATCGCACTGCGACAGCTGGCCGTGTTCGTGAACGCCGGGTCGTAGGCCATCAGGCCGAAGTCGTCGTCGCTCGTCTTGATCGAGCGGAACGCACTCGCGCGTACCGTGCCGTCCGAGACCGGGATCTCGTAGGTCCTTCCGGTTCGGTTGTCGGTAACGGTCAGTGTGCTGACCTGCTCGGACACGCCGGGCTCCTCTCGCGGTGGCGATGCCGTCCATGCACGGCTCTGGCCCCAGCCGGGGCGCGCATCCGGGTATGGAGCGCTCACTCCGGTTTGCTGGCTCACATGCTTCTTCCCAAGTCTGGCCGCTCGCGCCTGCACATGCCCGTGATCGGTGAGCCTCGTCCCACGTGTGCTACGCCACCCCTTATGGGACAGCTGGTTCCCAGGGCATGGCCGGCGTGGCGGGACACGCTGGGTGAGAACCACCCGCGGCCGGCGACGAATCGGCGCCGAGCTACCCGAAAGGGGACGCGTCGCCCCGATGGTCCGGACCGGCGGCGGTCGCGGCGGCGGCCCCACGCCCGCCGACCGGGCGCGGCTCGGGCGGGGTGGCGCGCAGCCACGCCAGCACGGCGAGCACCCGCCGGTTGTCGTCCCCGGACGCCGGCATCCCGAGCTTGGCGAACACCCCCGCGATGTGGTTCTCCACGGTCTTGGGCGCCAGGTGCAGCCGGGAGCCGATGCCCTGGTTGGAGCGGCCCTCGGCCATGTGGCCGAGCACGGAGCGCTCCCGCGGGGTCAGCCGGGCCAGCTCGTCGGCGTGCCGCCGGTGCGCCAGCAGGCCGGCGACGATCTCCTCGTCCAGGACGAGCCTGCCCTCGACCACCCGGCGCAGCGCGTCCTGCAGCGCGGCGACGTCGTCGACCCGGTCCTTGAGCAGGTAGCCGAGCCCCCCGCCGCCGCCACCCAGCAGCCGCAGCGCGTACGGCGTCTCCGCGTACGTCGACAGCACCAGCACGGCGACACCGCGGTGGCGTGCGCGGATCCGTTCCGCGGCGACCAGACCCTCGTCCGTGTACGTCGGCGGCATCCGGATGTCCATGATCACTGCGTCCGGCCGGCTCCGGTCGAGTCCGCTGACCAGTTCGTCGGCGGTGGCCGCCTGCGCGACGACCTCGGCCCCGGAGCTCGCCAGCAGCATCGCCAGACCCTCCCGGAACAGGGCGGAGTCATCCGCGATCGCTACCCGCACGGGTTGGTTCCCTCCTGAGGGTTGGGATTCGGGTGGGGCGGGTGAGTCAGCACGGGATGTTCGCCGTCAGGCGGGTGCCGCCGCCCGAGGGGCTCGCGATCACGAGCGCGCCGCCGAGCGCCCGGACCCGGTCGACGAGACCGGCGAGCCCGCCGCCCTCGGCCGCCGTCGCGCCGCCCTTGCCGTCGTCGATGACATCGATGCGGACGGCGTCACCCATCTGGCGCACCGACACCGTCGCCCGGGTCGCCCCCGCGTGCTTGACCGTGTTCGCGAGAGCCTCACAGATCGTGTAGTAGGCACCCGCCTCCAGGACCGCGTCGAACCGCTGCGCGCAGACGTCGAGCTCGACCTCCACCGGCAGCGCTGCCGTGACGACCTCCAGGGCCGGCCGCAACCCGCCCTGGCTCAGCACGGCCGGATGGATCCCCCGTGCCAGGCTGCGCAGGTCCGCGAGGGCGTGGCGGAGGTCCTCGCGGGCGGCCTCGATCGCGGAAATCGTATCGGGGTCCGTGGCCTTCGTCCGGGCGAGTCCCAGCCTGGTCGCCAGGGCCAGCAGTCGTTGCTGCGCGCCGTCGTGCAGATCGCGTTCCAGCCGCCGGCGTTCGTGCAGGCTCGCCTCCACCAGCCGGGCCCGGGAGGCGCGCACGGAGTCCAGCTGGGCGGCGACGGTGGCGTGCAGCCGCGCGTTCTCCAGGGCCAGCACGCAGGCCTGCACCGCCGCCACGACGAGGTCCTGGTTGCGGCGCATCGCGGGCGCGGCGGTGATCAGGGCGAGCGGCGCACCGGCCGCCGTGCGCACCTCCATGATCAGGTCGGCGTCGGGTGGGTGCGGAGGCTGCCGCGCGATGCCGTCGCCGTCGGCGTGGTGGCCGTCGTCCGGCAGCCACAGCAGGATCTCGGCCGAGTCGTCGTGCAGCGCGATGCGCAGCGCGTCGCGCACGGCGCCCACCGTCGGCGGGCTCGGCAGGCTCGCGAGCTGCTGCGCGATCCGGGCGCGGACGAAGGTCCTGCGCAGCACGGCGACGGCGAACGCCACCGGAATGAGCAGCAGCGTCAGCGACACCAGGGTGAACTCGGCGCCGATGTGCGGGCTGGTCGGAATATAGGAGACGGTGTTGACCGCCGCGGCGATGAGGAACGCGAACAGCAGCGCGAACGCCACCGGGCGGAAGATGCGCCGATCCAGCTCGGAATACCGCCGCAGCCGGTGCCGGATGACGACCAGGAACATCGCGGCGAGCGCGACCGTGATGGTGTCGAGCCCGATCGTAAGGATGTCGTACATCCCGTGGTCGACCGGGGATCCGTACCACCAGAGGCCGTCCGGATGCGTGTATCCGAGCCACTCGGGCCGCGCGATGCCGAGCTGGGCCATGTTCGCCACGGGGACGAACAGCACCGCGGCGCCCAGCAGCACGCGTTCGGTGTTGTTCTGCAGCCGCCCGGTCGGATAGCGCAGCACGCCCCAGCCGACGCAGACCCAGAAGTGCGCGTAGGAGAACGTCGCTATCAGCGCCGACGGTCCGCCGTCCCAGGCCGACGTGAAGGACAGCGCCCACAGCAGGCCACCGAGGACGAGCGCGCCGGTCACGCTGCCCAGCGACTCCTCGCCGTTGAGCAGGGCGGCGGTGAGCACGAACGCCACCGTGACCGAGACGTTCACCGCGGCGGGAACCGGGCTGGGACCGAACGCCGGCCACTGGCAGGCCGCCGCGGCGACGGCGGCCGCCGTGCCGCCGATGGCCAGGCACCACGTCCGGTGCCGGGCGGCACAGGCGGACATGAGGCTGGGCAGGCGCGGATGCGGCACGTCAGTCGACGTTATGTAGCCAGGAACTCACCCGCCAAGGGTCGCACACAGACGGCGGCGGATTGCGGGTTACCCCCCACCCGATCGCTGGTGATCCCCCGGAGAAGTGTGGAGCTCTCCCCGAAGCCAGCGGTGGTGGCACTGGTGGAACCTGGTTGCACGGAATCGGTGTCCACGGTGGTCGCGCTCCGCGGGCGGGCGCCGGCCGTACGAGGGTCGGCTGCCGCCGGGGGGTGGCCGGCCCTCCCCGGCATTCGTTCGCCAGCCCGTTCGGGGCGCGTTCAGTCCGGGTTCGGGAGGTGTTCGCGCGGGTGTGCGGGCTGGCCTGTGACCGCCGCGCGCTCCGGGCGCACGATTTCCCGCGGACCACGAAGAGATTCCGGACGGTGCCGGCGAGTACCGTCAGGAGATGGAGACCGGAACGGCGCGTGACGCCGAACTCGCGTCCGCGTTGCGGCTGTCGGTGATGCGCCTGTCCCGACGGATGCGCCAGGAGAGGTCGAGCCGCCTCACCCCCACGCAGACCTCCGTGCTGGCCTCGCTCGGGCGGCGCGGTCCCATGACCCTGGGCGAGATCGCCGCGCACGAGCGGGTCCAGCCGCCGTCGATGACCCGGGTGATCGCCTTCCTCGCGGTCGAGGGGCTGGTCGAGCGCCGGTCCCATCCGACCGACGGCCGGCAGGTGATCGTCGAGGTGACGGACCGGGGGCGTGCGCTGCTGAGCGACGACCGGCGGCGCCGGGACGAATGGCTGACCGACCGGCTGGCCGCCCTGACCACCGAGGAGATCGCCGCGCTGACCCGGGCGGCGCCGATCCTCGACGCGCTCGCCGGCTCCTGACGCCGCGGACGGCGGGTGCGCCGTCGGGTGGTGGGCGGTGCGTGTTCCGTCAGAGCTCGACCCAGCCTCCCCGCCGGTGGGAGGTGCCGGCCGCGGCGAGCAGCCGGTTCGCGGCGAGCAGGTCGTGGAACGTCGCGCCCCGCACCAGGCGGGTGTCGTCGAGCTCGGTGGCGCGCACGACGTCGTAGGTCGCCTCCATCAGCCCGGGCCGGGCGGTCGGGCTGGTCGGCATCAGCATGTCCCGCACGCCGGCATCGTCCTGCCGGCGCACGCGTCGCCCCTGCACCACGACCCGCCCCTCCTCCCCGCAGACGGTGATGGTGGCGGTACCCAGATCGCCGCCCATCCGCTCGTTGATCAGGACGGTGGCGCCGCTGGCGGTGAGCAGGGCGAGTGTCACCGGCGCGTCCGGCGTCAGCGTGGGCGCCGGCATCGCCGCCGGATCGGCGCAGACCGCGAGGATCTCACCGCACCAGCGGATGACGAGATCGACGATCTCGACCCGGCCGCTCGGCCCGGTGGGCGCCCCGACCACGGTCATCTGGGTCAGCCGGCCCAGCGACGGCACGGTCGCCGCGACGTGCGTCGCCGCCGGCCAGGCCCGGCCGTCGAGCGCGACCACGTGGGCGACGTCGCCCTCCTCGGCCAGGTCCGCGACCGCCCGCAGGGTCTCCGCCTCGGCGCCGCCCGGCCCGGCCAACAGGACATGCAGGCCGATCTCCGCGGCCCGGCGGGCGACGATGTCGGCGCCGGGCGGCCGGGTCTCGACGCAGACGGCCTCGATGTCGTCGGAGAGCAGCGCGAGCAGGTCGGCGTAGGCACGCGGGACGCCCGCCTCGGCGGCCCAGGCCAGCGACTCCAGCGGTTCCGGGGCCAGCAGGCCCACCACGTCGACACCGGCGTCGCGCAGCACCCCGGCCGTCGTGCTGTCCGAACCGTCGGTGACCAGGGCCATCGCGAGCGGGAGGTCGGGCTGCCGGCGGCGGATCACGCGCCGCAGTTCCCGCCAGCTCACGGCCAGCGCCGGGTCGCGAGGCGGGACCAGCTCGGGGAGCGTCGTCACGGTTCTGATAGTGCCCTCAGCGGGCGGCGCGGTCACCGAGGCACCCGGTACGGGTCACCGGCGGGTGCCGGGCGGGCGCCCGCGTCGGGGGGATTGCGGGCGGTGGGCGGACGCCGCGAGCGCCGGGGGAGGCCAGGCCCCCGGTAGGTTGACGGGCGTGAGACTCCTCCACCGGCTGAAGCCGGTGGCTTCTCAGGCCGCCTGAGCGTCGGTCTGAAGGGCGAGCCCCGCCCTGAGGATGTTGACGGCCGCGTTCTCGTCGGCGTGCGCGGTGTGCCCGCACGTCACGCACAGGAACGTGGCCTGCGTCGGCCGGTTCCACGCGGCGACGTGCCCGCACTGGGCGCACCGCTGGGAGGTGTGGCGGGGGTTCACCTCGACGACGACCCGTCCGGCGCTTTCAGCCTTGGCGCGCAGCACGTTGAGGAACACCCCCCACCCGGCGTCGAGGATCGAGCGGTTCAGTCCGGCCTTGGCGGCCTGGCCGTTGGGCAGGAACGCCCCCGGCCTGTCGGGGTCGGGCTTGCGCCTGGCCCGGCGGGTCATGCCCTTGATGCTCAGCTTCTCGACGGCGATCAGGTCGTGGTCGGCGACCAGTTCGCAGGCGGTCTTGTTCGCGAGGTCGACGCGCTGCCGGGCGACGGTCCGGTGGTGGTTGGCGACCCGGGCGACGGCCTTGCGGCGCCGTTTCGATCCACGCTTCTTCCGTGCCAGGTCCCGCTGCGCATCGGCCAGCTTGCCGGCGGCCCGTTCGAGGAAGCGCGGATTGCCGTATTGTTTCCCGTCCGAGGTCGTCGCCAGCGACGCCACACCCAGATCGACGCCGACGACCGCGCCGGTCGGCGCCAGCGGGACGGCGGGAACGTCGTCGCAGGACAGGATCAGATACCAGCGGGTGCCCTCGTGCTTGACCGAGACGGTCTTGACGGTGCCGCGTACCGGCCGGTGCTGGTTGACCTTGACGTGGCCGACGCCTTGGAGTCGTACCCGGGTTTGGGTCGCATGGTGGGGGTCGGAGTTCCAGCGGCAGCCGTCCCCGTCCTTCGGCCACTCCACGGTGTCGAACCAGCCGGCACCTTTGAAACGCGGGTAGCCGGGTGCCCCACCCGCCTCGACGCGGCGGAAGAACGCGGCGAACGCCAGGGTTCAGCCGGCGCAGCGTGGCCTGCTGGGAGGAGAACGACCAGCGGGCCTGGTCCGGGTCGTAGGCGCGGATCTCTTTGAGCTGGGCGGACTGGTCGCCGTAGCGGATCGCCGTCTTCGACGGGTGCCGGTAGGCGTCACGGCGCTCCTGAAGGGCGGCGTTGTAGAGATCGCGGTGGTCGTCGAGCATCGCGTGCAGCGATCCGACCTGATGCCCTGTCGGGCGCAGTAGGAACTTGTACGTCCGCCTCACCGGGCCACGCCCTTGCGCCACGGCCGCTCGTCCTGCGTGTCGATGTACCGCCGGACCGTCTCAGCCGAGACCGCGCCGACCGTGGCAACGAAGTACGACCGGGACCACAGCGTGGGCAGCCGGGAGCGCAGGTGCGCGAACTCGCCGCGCAGTTCGTGGGACGTGAAGCCCTTGATCTGGTTGGCGATGTACGACGGGGAGTGCTTCGGATGAGCCCTCACGAACACGTGCACGTGGTCGGGCTCGATCTCCAGCGCGACGACCGGCCAGTCGTGCTCGGCGCACTTCTCGCGAACCAGCGCGTCCAGCCGGTCGCGAACCTGACCCACGAGAACAGCCCGGCGGTACTTTGGGCACCAGACGACGTGGTAGCCGAGGTCGTAGACCCCGCCTGCCCCTGCGGTCACCTGCCGCCCCATGCCATCGGTTATACCAGCAACGCCGGTATAATCGTCGCGGTCCGCACCGGATTCCCCTGTCGCCTGAAGGCGACAGTCCCCTCTGGAGGTCACGGATGGAGGCCGCCGTCGCGAGATCTGCCTGGCCAGCCTGGGACGCTCGCTGAGCGCCCGGCTGTTCGTGGCGGTGCTGCCGCCGGGGCGGATGGTCGAGGACCTGCGGGCGGCCACGCGCCCGGTCCGGCTGGCGGCTCCCGACCTGCGCTGGTCCGAACCCGACCGGTGGCACGTGACTCTCGCGTTCCTCGGGCCGGTACCGGACGAGCGGCGTGCGGACCTCGACGCCCGCCTCGCCCGGGTGGCAGCCCGACACGGCCCGATCCCGGTCGAGACCGTCGGCGGCGGCCGGTTCGGTGATCGGGTGCTGTGGACCCAGGTGCGAGAGGTCCGCGGCCAGCGCGACGGTCAGGGCGGTGGCGGGAGTCCCGGCCCGGGCAGGGACCTGGCCGGACTGGCCGCCGGGGTGCGGCGGGCGGCCGAGCGGGCCCGGGCCGCCCCCGAGGCGGACGCCCGGCCGCTGCGCGCCCATCTCACCCTCGCCAGGGTTCCCGACCACGCCCGCCGGGAGTTGGCGCCGCTGGTCGACCGGCTGCGCGCGGCCGTCGCGCCGATGCCGTGGACGATCGACCGGCTCGTGCTGATGAGCAGCGTCAACGGCCCGCCGGGCACCCCCGCGATCTACGCGGAGGAGGCCGGCTGGCCGCTCACCGGCCGGTGAGGACGGCATGCCGGTGAGCGGCCGGTGTGCCGGTGTGCCGGCGACCGGTGTCGGCGGGGTCAGGAGGCGTCGGCGTCGAGTGGGCGGTAGCGGTAGCCGACCCGGCGGATCGTCTCGATCCGGTACCGGTTGTCCGGGCCGAGCTTGCGCCGCAGCCGGGTGACGAGGACGTCCACCGTGCGCAGGTCGGGCGCGGACTCGTCGTCGGCCCGGTGTCCCCACACGGAGGTCAGCAGGCCCTGGCGGCTGTGCGCGGTACCCGGGTGGCGGACGAAGAAGTCCAGCACCTCGAACTCCAGGTAGGTCAGGTCCAGGGGCCGGCCGTCGACGGTCGCGAGCCAGGCGGTGCGGTCGATCCAGACCCCGCGGCCGGGCGGGGTCTGCGCCACCTGGCGGGCCGGCGCCGCGGCGACCCGCGGGAGTGCCTGGGCCGGGAAGGCCGCGCGGGGGCGCGTCGCCGGCGCGAGAGACGGCGACCCGAGGGGCGGGGCGGCGAGGGGCGGGCGAGTCGGCGCGGCCGCCAGGCGGGACGCCCGGTACGGGAGGAGGGTCGTCTGCGGGGGCATCGCTGGCCTTTCGGTCAGTGGGTTCTCCCGTCGCCGGGAGAAGGATGATCACGAGACTGCGGGTCGAGACGCGGTGCGCGAGCGGATGCGCTCAATGCCGGGCGGGTCGCCGCGGGTGGCCCGTGCGTGCGGGTCGGGCGTCCGGCGGCGACCCGCCCGGCATTGAGCGCATC
>NZ_FZMO01000395.1 GCF_900197875.1 Frankia canadensis
CCCCGCACCCGCCGCACCCGCTCCCGCCGCACCCGCTCCCGCCGCACCCGCTCCCGCCGCGCTGGCGACGGGCCCGCGAGTCCCGGGCGCCGTGTAGACCGGGATCCGGCGGTGGTCGACGGTGAGCCGGCCGAGCTGGTCGGGGCCGTGCGTCACCTCGGCGTCCTCGCGCAGGTCGACGATGGTGCGCAGGCCGACCTGGGCGAGCACCGCCCGGCCGCTGTCGTCGAGCCCGACCAGCGCGCCCGAACGCAGCAGGGTGCGCCACCGCAGCCGTCCACCCGCGGCGGGGTAACCGCCGACGTCCCGCAGGTTGATCGTCCCCGGCAGCGGCAAGGCGCGCGCCGGCTCCGCCGCCGCGTCGGCCGGCGAGGTGTCGGTGACCTGCGTGCTGGCGGTGTCCATCGTGCTGGCGGTGTCCACGGCGGTCACTTGGACGGCAGCAGGCTGGTGGCCTGCTTCTGGGCGGCGGCGAGAGTGGAGGCGGGGTCCTTGCCGCCGAAGACGGAGCTCTCGACCGCGGTCATCATCATGTCGCCGATCTGCAGGTAGTTGTCCCCGGGGAAGGACTCCCAGGGCTGCAGCCGGGACAGCTGGTCGATGTTCGGCTTGATCAGCGGGTTGGTCTTCGCCCACGCCTGCAGGCCGTTCGGGTCGTCGAGCAGGCCGGTGCGCAGCGGCAGGTAGCCGATCTTCGAGGAGACCTGGGTGTAGGCGTGGTCGCTGGTCAGGAACTTGATCAGTTCCCAGGCGGCGCGCTGCTTCGCCGGGTCCTTGCTGAAGATCGCCAGGCCCGAGCCGGAGTTCGTCGGCACGACCGGGTTCGCGTCGAGCGACGGCTCCTGGGTGGCGCCGAGCTCCCAGTTGCCGGCCTTCGCGCCGGCCATGAACACGCCCTGCACCGCGCTCGTCTCGAGGATCATGCCAACCTGGCCGCTGGCGAACGCCTTGAACGCCTGCTGCTGGTCGACGTTCGGCATGAGGCCGCTGCGGAACAGGTCCGCCTGCGTGGCGACCGCCTGTACGGCCGGCTTGTCGGCGAACGACAGGGTCCTACCGTCCTGGGAGAGGACCCGGCCGCCGGCCGAGCGGACCAGGCTCTGGAAGCACCAGTCGCCCGCCGTCTTCGTCAGGCAGTCGACGATGACGCCGTCCTTGCCGGTCCGGGATCTGATCGCCTGCGCGGCGGTCTTGACGTCCGCCCAGGTCTTCGGCGGGCTGTTCGGGTCCAGCCCGGCCTGGGTGAACAGCGTCCGGTTCATCCACAGCACCGGCGTCGAGAAGACGTACGGCATCGCGTAGGTCTTGCCGTTCACGTCACCGAGGGTGCGAGCCCTGGGCGCGAACGGGTGGGTGCCGCCGAAGTTCGCCTGTACCTCCGAGCGACCGACCAGGTCGTCGAGCGGCCGCGCGCCGAGGCTGGTGGCGCTGAACCGCAGCGCGTTGAAGGTGATCTGGGCCACGTCCGGCGGGTTGCCGGCGAGCACCTGGTTCTTCACGCTGCTGACGTAGTCGCCGTTGGTGACGCCCTGCGGCGGCTGGCCCTTGACGGTGATGTTCGGGTGGGCGGCCTCGAAGTCGTGCAGCAGGCCCTCGATGACCGGCTTCCAGGTGCCGGTGCTGGTGAGGTTGTAGCTCTCGAAGACGATCGAGACCTTCTTGTTCGGGTCGAGCGGCGGGATGGTCGAGCCGCCGCCGGAGCCCGCGGCGGCCGTCGTCGTCGGTGACGACGTCGCGCACGCGGACGCCAGCGCGGCGACCAGGGCGAGGCCGGCCGCCAGGCGCGGCAGGCGCGGCAGGCGTGGTCGGATCACGGTGAAGCTCCTTGGGCTGAGGGACGGGTGCCGTTCGCGGGCAGGCCGGATCGCCGGGCCGGTCCCGCCCACGGGCCGGGGCACGCGGGCGGGGACGGGTCCGTGGGCGGGACCGGCC
>NZ_FZMO01000292.1 GCF_900197875.1 Frankia canadensis
TCGGCACATTCACCCAAGCCGTCTTCGTCCTGGAACAGGAAGGAATCTAAAAAAACCAACTTTGAAAATGCTCATCGATCTCGACCGCAAGCTATCATACGATAGCCTGACGAGCAACCAATGCACAGGAGACCGATGTGCAGGAAGGGGAATGGAGGACAGTGACCGACCGCCTCCCGCAATCTCCACCAGCGGCTCCGCCGTGCTCACCGACGGCCCAACGTGTGCTGACGGAAGCGGCCCGGCTGTTCGCCCAGCGTGGTTTCACGACCACCACCACGCGGGATATCGCGGCGGCCGTCGGCATCCGCCAGCCCAGCCTCTACAAGCACTTCGGGTCGAAGGAGGCGATTCTCGCCGCCCTGTTCGACCGCACCTCGATCCGGATGGCCGCGGTGGTCGACCAACTGGCCCCGCTGCCGCACGGCCCCGCGGTGCGGCTCTACCGCTGGCTGCACGAACTGGGCGACCTCATGTTGACCACGCCGTTCGTCGTCACCGCGCTGCTGCGCACCCGGGAGCTCGCCGACCCCGTCTTCGCCCCCCAGCAGAGGGAGGTGCTGGCGGGCCGGCGCTACTGCGCGGACCTGATCGCGGGTGCCGTCGCCGACGGTGTCTTCCGGGCCGTCGACCCCGCCCACACCAGCCGGCTCGTGTTCGGCGTGCTGGACGCGGCAGCGGTGGTGCGAAGCAGCCCGTCCATGGGCATCGACGAGGTGCTCGAGTTCACGTTCCGCGCCCTGCTCGCCGATACCGAGGCGCTGACCGCCATCCGCGCCGAGGCGCTCTCCATCACGCTCACGCACTAGCTTCAGGGGCTGAGCTGGGTCAGGGGCTGAGCTGGGTCAGGGGCTGGGTTCGTCGCGCAACGCGCGGCGCAGCAGCTTGCCGGTCGGCGAGTAGGGCAGGCTCTCGCGGAACTCGAGGCCGCGGGGCCGCTTGTAGCCGGCGAGAACCTGCTCCGCGAAGCCGCGGATCTCCTCGGCGAGCGCGGGCCCGGCCAACGCGCCGTCGGCGGGCACGACCACCGCGTGGACGCGCCACCCCCACTCCTCGTCGGGCACGCCGATGACGGCGACGTCGGCCACGCCGGGGTGGCGGCGCAGCGCGTCCTCGACCTCGGCCGGATACACGTTGACCCCACCGGAGAGGATCATGTCGGTGCGCCGGTCGACGAGGTACAACCAGCCCTCGGCGTCGAGGTAGGCCATGTCTCCGACCGAGTGGTACTCGCCGCGACGGCTCGCCGCCGTCGCCTCCGGGTCGCCCAGATAGGAGCTGCGCATGGTGGCCGAGAGGCGGATCCACAGCTGTCCGGTCTCCCCGGCCGGCAGCTCCTTGCCGTCCTCGTCGAGGATGAGCATGGCCGCTCCGTTGCCGTCGGCGCGCCCGACGCTGCCCGGGTGCGCCAGCCAGTCGGTCGGTGTGATCGACGTGCCGAACCCCTCTGAGGCCGCGTAGTACTCCCACAGCACCGGCCCGAACCACGCCATCATCCGGTGCTTGGTCGCCACCGGCGTCGCGGCGCCGGAGTGGCTGACCACCTGCAGGGAGCCGACGTCGTACCGGTCGCGCACCTCGTCGGGCAGCGTGAGCAGCCGGTGGAAGTGGATCGGCGCGAGCTGCGCGGTGCGCACCCGGTACCGCTCGACCAGGCGCAGGAACGTCTCGCTGTCCCACCGGCCGGCGAGCAGCACGCAATGTCCGTGATGTAAGCCCTGTAACGCCCAGGCGCCCGGAGCACCGTGGTAAAGCGGCCCGGCGATGAGCGAGACCGCGCCGGGGTCGTGGGTCATGCCCCGCAGCTCCATGAGCGGATCCGTCGACGCGACCCCCACCTCGGGATCTATCGCCGCCGACACCGGCCACACGACACCCTTGGGACGCCCGGTCGTGCCCGACGTGTACAGCATGACGTTGGCGTGCACCCGATCGGCCGGCTCGGTGTCCGGCTGCCCCACGACCAGCGCGTCGTACTCCCGTGCCCCGGCGGCGCCGGCGCGTCCACCGCGTCCACCGCGACCAGCCCGGCCGGGTCGCGCCCCAGCGAACGCCGGGCGGCCTCGGCCCGACCCAGCCGCTCGGCGTCGGCGAACAGCAGCCGGCTGTCGCTGTTCGCCAGAATGTAGGCGACCTCCTCGGGGGTGAGCTGGGTGTTGACCGGGACGAGCTGCACCCCGATCTGCCCCGCCGCGAGCGCGATCTCCAGGAACCGAGCCGAGTTACCCATCAGGACCGCGACCCGCTCCCCGGCGGCGAGCCCCGCCGCCCGCAGAGCGTGCGAAGCCCGATTCACCCGGCCAGCCATCTCACCGTAGGTGACGGTGCCCCCGCCCACCTCGATCACCGCCGGCTGCTCGGCGAGCACCTCCGCGTACCGGTAGAAGCTGGCCGGACGGCTCCCGCCACCCGCTAAGCCACCCGTTTCGCCCGACATCCGGTGCCTCCTCGTCTCGAACAGCGCCCACTCGTCGAACCCGAACGGCCGGTGCCATCACACCGTGTGCGACAGGCTCTCGACCATCGCCCGCTCCGGATCCAGCCTGGCCGCCCGGGTGATGACGAACGCCGTGTCGAGGTCGCTGGCGTAGGTCAGCACGCGCGCATGTTACGCAGACTTCCCGGCCAGGCAGGGGAACGGGACCTCCCGTATCGATCTACCGGGACGAAACGGACACTGAACCCACACGCGAAGATCACAATTCGAGACGCGACCTAATCGACCGTGACCGGTTCGGGATGCGGGGACGCCGCCTGGACGTCCGCGGGGGTTGTCGCCGGAGTGTCCGACCCCGCGGCGGACGCGGGACGGCTGCGGCCGGGAAGGAAGACGCTCGCGACGAGGCCGACGGCGGTCAGGGCGACGACCCACCAGAACGTGACGCCGAACGCCTCGCCGACCTTGTCGGCGATCGGGCCGGAGAGCTTCGCGCCGGCCGACTCGGCGAGCGCGCCCGCGCCGCTCCCGCCCCCCACCCGGTGGGCGACGGCGTGTTGCAACTCGACGGCGACCAGCGCGGTGGCCAGCGACCCGCCGACCCGCTGCAGGATGTTCAGCGTGGTCGTCGCACGCGGGACGGCGGCGGGGGCGAGGGTCGCGTAGGCGGCGCTCATGGCGGGCATCATCGCGGCGCCGAAGCCGAGGCCGCGCACGAACAGCGCCAGCGCCAGCAGGGCCTCGTTGGTGTGGCCGTCGACCTGGGTGAACACCAGCGTGCCGAGCAGGGACAGCAGCATGCCGAGCGGGACGACCGCGCGGGGGCCACGACGGTCGGAGACCCGGCCGGCGATCGCCATCGCGATCATGGCGCCCAGGCCCTGCGGAGCCATCAGCAGGCCGGCGTCGCTGGCGCTCTGCCCACGGGCGATCTGGTAGTAGAGCGGCAGCAGGAACATCGCGCCGAACAGCATCGCGCCGATGATGAACGTCGCGACGCTCGCGACGCTGAACCCGCGGTTGCGGAACAGCCGCAGGTCGAGCAGGGCACCGTCGCGGCGCAGCGCGTGGACGACGAACCCGGCCAGCAGGACCAGGCCGATCGCGACGCTGATCTGCACCTTCAGCGAGCCGAAGCCGCCGCCGTTGCCCGCCTCGGACAGGCCGTAGACGAGCGCGGCCAGGCCCGGGGAGATCAGTGCCAGGCCGGGGACGTCGAGCCGGTGGCTCGCGGAGCCGCGGTCGGTGCGGGGCAGCACCCGCCAGGCGGCGATCAGGGCGATCACGCCGATCGGCACGTTCACGTAGAAGATCCAGCGCCAGCTCAGGTGGTCGACGATCAGGCCGCCGACGACGGGCCCGAGGACCGGCGCGATGAGCATGGGAACGCCGATGATGCTCATGACCCGGCCGATCCGCTGCGGGCCGGCGGCCTGGGCGAGCAGCGTCATGCAGATCGGCATGATCATGCCGCCGCCGAGGCCCTGCAGGATCCGGAAGGCGATCAGCGCCTCCGCGGACCAGGCCATGCCGCACAGCGCGCTGCCCACGACGAACAGTGTCAGCGAGATGGTCCACATCCGGGTGGCGCCGAACCGCTCGACCGCCCAGCCGGCCATCGGGATCACGACGGCGAGCGCCAGCAGGTAGCCGGTGGTGACCCAGGAGATGGTCGACAGCGACGTGTGGAACTCGTTGCCGAGCGCGTGGATGGCGATCGAGACGATGGTCGTGTCGAGGATCACCATGATCGCGCCGAGCATGACCGTGGCGGACAGGCGGATCAGCGCCGGGTCGAGCCTGGCGTCGGCGGCCGGCGCGGCCGCGTTCGACTGGTCGGACATGAGGATCTCCGTGGCGAGGAGGAAGGACGCCGGACGGATGTCAGCATCCGCCCATTCGTTGAGTTGTGTCAAATATACCGTGGCATCAATAATAGCAGTGCGCATGCTCTCGCGTAGGATCGGGGGGCGATCCCCCGGGCGGGATCGACGGGGAGGG
>NZ_FZMO01000091.1 GCF_900197875.1 Frankia canadensis
GGGTCTGATCGTCGCACCCGCCTCCGACAGTTTTTTGCCTTGACGCAAAGGCTCCAGCTCGGTCTGGACGATCACCGCAAGGGCGAAAAACGGTGTTACCGCGGGAACGCGGGGACCCGACTGGCCTGTCAGGCAGTGATCAGCGCGGTGGGGGTGCGCGAGGAGCGTGGGGCTCGTGAAGTGAGGTGCGAGGTGTGAGGGGTGCGGTCCTGCGGGACCGCGGACGTCACGGCGGGCTACGCGTGGATCAGTTTGCGCCCGGGCGGCGCATCGCGGGCCGCGAGGCGGCGGGGCCTGCGGGGCGGCCGGCGTTGCGGAGGACATCCTTGCGGATCTTCATCATCGCGTTGGTGGGCAGCGCGCGGACGGGGTGCACCTCGGCGGGGATCTTGTAGTGGGCGACGCGGCCGCGCAGCCAGCCGGGGATCTCCGCGGCCAGTGCGGCGCCGTCGGTGCCGGCCGCCGGCACGACGAAGGCCATGCCCACCTCGCCGAGCCGCTCGTCGGGCATGCCGACCACCGCCGACAGGGCGACGCCCGGATGGGCGGCGAGCACCGTCTCGACCTCGGCGGGATACACGTTGAACCCGCCGGAGACGTACATGTCCTTCAACCGGTCCGTGATGACCACGTAGCCGCGCTCGTCGCGGGTGGCGACGTCACCGGTGTGCAGCCAGCCCTCACCATCCGTCACGGGGACCAGCGTCCCACCGTCGTCCGGCTCGCCGCCGTCGCCCCCGTAGTCCGGGGAGACCCAGTAGCCCGGGGAGACCCAGTAGCCCGGGGAGACGACGTAGCCGCGGACCAGCAGCTCGCCGGGCTGGCCGGGGGGCGCGTCCTCGCCGATCGGGTCGACGAGGCGGATCTCGTTGCCCGGCAGGCAGCGGCCGACGGTGGCCACCACGTCCTCGGGGTCGTCCGCGGGCACGCAGGTGGTGACCAGCGCGGTCGCCTCGGTCAGACCGTAGCAGGTGATGATGTCGGTGAAGCCGAGGTCGCGGCGCAGCCGGTGGATCAGCGCCGCGGGAACCTTGCTCGCCGACGGGATCGTCGCCCGCAGGCTGGTCAGGTCCAGGCCGGCCCGTTCCGGGGCTGCCAGCAGGTCGGTGAACAGGGTGGGCGGCCCGGGCAGGACGGTGACCCGCTCCCGCGCCACGGTCCGCAGCACCTCGCCCGCGTCGTAGCGGGCCACCGGCAGGACGGTCGCGCCATGCACCAGGCAGGCCATCCAGCCGGCCTTGTAGCCGAACGAGTGGAAGAACGGCGGGACGACGAGGTAGCGCTCCCCCGGGCCGAGCCCGAGCAGAAGGCCGAGGTAGCCGTGGGCGCGCAGCGACTGACCGTGGGTAGCGAGCACACCCTTGGGCCGTCCGGTCGTCCCGGAGGTGAACAGCAGGTCGCTGTAGTCGTCGGGACCGACGGCGGCGACCCGGGCCCGGGCCCGCTCACGCGCGGCCGCCGAGTCACCAGCCGACACCGAGTCACCAGCCGACACTGTGGCGACGAACTCGGCCAGGACGGCGATCTCGCGCACCGACTCCGGCGGTCCGCCGGCCGCGGCGAGCAGCTCGTCGAGCAGGTCGCGGCCGGCCACCAGAGGGTCGATCAGCAGGACCCGGGGGCGGGCGCGGGCGAGGATGTCGAGCACCTCGGGCGCCGCGAGGCGGGTGTTCAGCGGGACGAGCGTCGCCCCCGCGCCCTGCGCGCCGAGCGCCGCGATGATCCAGGCGGCGCTGTTCGGCGCCCACAGCGCGACCCGGTCACCGGGCTCGACGCCGAGCGCGACCAGCGCGGTGACCGCGTCGAGGGCCTCGTCCGCCAGCTGGCGGTAGTTCCACCGGCGCGGCCCGTCGACGATCGCGTCCTGGTCAGGAAACCGCTGCGCCGAGCGCAGCAGTGCCCCGGGGATGCTGCGGCACTCGACGTCGAACCTCGGGTCCGGGGGCCACTCAGTCACGGCACGGCTCAGTCACGGCACGGCTCAGTCATCGTGCGGCGCTGAGCACCCCCCGGGCGATGACCAGCTGCTGGATCTGGCTGGTGCCCTCGTAGATGCGGAACAGTCGCGCGTCACGGTAGAAACGCTCGACCGGGACGCCGCGCATGTAGCCGCTGCCGCCGTGGATCTGCACCGCGCGGTCGGCGATGCGGCCGACCGCCTCGGAGGCGAAGTACTTCGCCGCGGACGGCCCGACGCGGCGGTCCGAACCGTCGTCGAACGCCGCCGCCACGTCCTTGACCAGCGACCGCGCCGCGTAGAGGTCGGTCACCGAGTCGGCAAGCAGGCCCTGGATGAGCTGGTGCTCGCCGATGACCTTGCCGCCCTGCACCCGGGTCGACGCGTAGGACACCGACTCGTCGACGAGGCGCTGGCACATACCGACGCACAGCGCGGCGATGTGGATCCGGCCGTGCGCGAGGCACTTCATCGCCGTCACGTAGCCGCGGCCCTCGCCCGCCGGCCCGCCGATCAGCGTGTGCGCGCCGACCCGGACGTCGTCGAAGATGACGTCCGCGGTCCAGGCGCCGGCCTGGCCCATCTTCGCGTCCTTGGGGGCGACGGTCAGGCCCGGGGTGCCGCGCTCGACCATGAACGCCGAGATGCCCTTGGCGCCGGTCGAGCCCTCCTGAGAGCGGGCGAACACCATGAAGACGTCGGCGTTCGGCGCGTTGGTGATGAAGCGCTTCGACCCATTGATGATCCAGTCGTCGCCGTCGCGGCGCGCGGTCGTCACGAGGCCGGCCGGGTCGGAGCCGGCGCCCTCCTCGGTGAGCGCGAACGACGCGACCCACTCGCCCGAGGCGATCTTCGGGAGGTAGGCCTTCTTCTGCTCCTCGGTCGCGCCCTCGAGCAGGACGTGGCCGGCGATGCCGTTGTTGGTGCCGAACATCGAGCGGAAGGACGGCGTGGTGTAGCCCAGCTCGAAGACGAGCCGCACCTCGTCGCTCATCGACAGGCCCAGGCCGCCGTAGAGGTCCGGGATGGCGAAGCCGAACAGTCCCATCTCGGCGGCGGCGGCACGGATGCGGTCCGGCATCGCGTCGGTGTCCGCGATCTCGGTCTCGGCCGGCACGACCTCGTCCCGCACGAAACGACGCACCGACGCCACGATCTCGTCGATGAACCCAGCCTCGTCAGTCGACTCAGCACTCACCTGACCGTCACCACCCCAAGCTCACCCGGTCACCGATCCCTACGGAAGCTCAAATCAGGTAGACATTACATCCCGGCGGCCATACGGGGCTTTCGCTGCGGCAGCCGGCCACCGTGGTACAGAACACCTTGCGAGGGCTCGCCGGGGCTCAGGACTCGCCGGGGCTCAGGACTCGCCGGGGCTCAGGACTCGCCGGGGCTCAGGACTTGGCGACGCGGGGGACCTTGGCCGCCGAACCGCGGCGCAGCAGCTGGCCGGCGGTCTCCGGGAGGATGTCGATGAGCTCGGCCGAGATCCCGAGTGTCGTCGACAGGCCAGCCGTGAGCCGGCGGACCAGGTCGTCCAGGTCGACCTCGGCGCTGTCGTCGTAGCCGACGCGCACCCGCAGCCGCTCGACCTCCCGCTGCGGCCGGATGATCTGGAACAGTCCGGTCTCGGTCTCGTCCTGCTGCTCGACGATCGACCACACCTCGTGCGGCAGCACGGCCCGGCCGGCGACGACGGTCTCGTCCCCGGCGCGGCCGAGCACCCACATCCGCGGCGAGGTACGCCCGCAGGGGCAGGGTTGCCGGGTCAGGCGGACCAGGTCGTCGGTGCGGTAGCGGATCAGCGGGTAGGTGTCGTTGTCCATCGCGGTGACGACCAGCTCGCCGACCTCGCCGTCGGGCACCGGGTTCCCGTCGGCGTCGAGAACCTCGGTCAGGGTCTCGTCCCAGTTGAGGTGGTAGCCGTCGTGCTCGGCGCATTCCCAGGCCAGGCCGGTGTCCCCGGCGCTGGTGTAGACCCACAGGTTCAGGCCCCATTCGCGGGTCAGTTTCTCGCGCATCCGGGCGCCGAGCGGCTCGCCGGCGAAGCCCACGCTGACGAAGCAGCTCATCAGCTCGCGGAGGTCCTCACCCTGGTGCTGGAGCCGCTCCAGCTCGACCAGGTTCATGCTCATCAGCTGGCAGTAGGTCGGCCGGTGGCGGCGGATCGCCTCGGCCACCTCGGCCCAGTTCCCCATCCAGGTGTCCACCAGGATCGGCACGGCGCCGAGCGCCCGCGTCGCACCCTCGATGTAGCCGCGGAACGACGCCGCGCTGCACAGCACGTTGTCACCGGGGCGCACGCCGAGGTCCCACAGCGGGCGGATGTAGCGGGCGTTGAGGGGCGAGACCGGCTCGTCACCCCACCGCTCGACGAAGAACGTCGGGTCACCTGTCGTGCCCGAGCTCGCCGTCACGGAGGTGACCTCGGACGGGTCCACCGTCAGCAGCCCGCCGTAGCTGTCCCCGGTGCGGTCGCGGTACTCCCGGATCGAGTCCTTGTTCATGAACGGGACGCGTGCCTGGAAGTCGTCCAACGAGGTGATCTCACCTACGGTGATTCCCGCCGCGTCGAAGGTCTCGCGGTAGAACGCCGACCGCTCCTGCGCGAGGCGCGTCAGTTCGATGACCCGGTCCTCCTGGACCTGCCTGATCCGCTCGGCTGGAGTGGTCTCCACGGCCAGCTCGAGCAAGTGGTTCTCGGCCGGCGCCTGTGCCGGTGACGCACCTACGACTGTCACGAACGGTGACCCCCTCGACCTATAGCGTGTGTCCGGCGACACAGACGATGATAGGTCGCGCGCCTCACGGCGGGCCAGCTTTGGTATAAATCATCTATCCGATTATGGGAACGGACTGAACTGCTGGAACGTCGAGGAGGCGGTATGAACGTCGCGATTCCCGCGGTGCGAATCTGATGGCGGGCCCGCTCGAGGGCGTGCGCGTGCTGGAGATGGCCGGGCTGGGAGCGACGCCGTTCGGTGTGATGCTGCTGGCCGACCTCGGCGCCGACGTCGTCCGGGTGGACCGGCCGGCGCGGCCGATGAACAGCGACTACGAGCGGCGTCGCGCCGCCGCCGACCCGCACCGCTCGGTGCTCGACCGCGGCCGGCGCTCCCTCGTCGTCGACCTGCGCCGCCCCGAGGGCGTGGAGCTCGTCCTGGACCTGGTGGGACGCGCGGACGTGCTGGTCGAGGGCTTCCGCCCCGGCGTGATGGAACGCCTCGGCCTCGGCCCGGACGTGTGCCTGGGCCGCAACCCGAAGCTGGTCTACGGCCGGCTCACCGGCTGGGGGCAGACCGGTCCGCTCGCGCCTCGGGCCGGGCACGACATCACCTACATCGCGCTCACCGGCGCGCTGCGCTCCGTCGCCCGCAAGGACGAGGCGCCCATCCCGCCGCTGAGCATGGCCGGCGACATGGCCGGCGGCGGCATGCTGCTGGCGCTCGGGGTGGTCAGCGCGCTGCTGTCCGCCCGGGCCACCGGCCAGGGCCAGGTCGTCGACGCCGCCATGGTCGACGGTGCGAGCACGCTGCTGTCGATGTACTACGGCCTGATGGCCCAGGGCCGCTGGCGCGACGAGCCAGGCACCAACTTCGGCGACACCGGTGCCCCCTACTACGACGTCTACGCCACCGCCGACGGCCAGTACGTGGCCTTCGGCGCCCTGGAGGAGGCCTTCTACCAGGAGTTCCTCCAGCGCGCGGGCATCGACCCGGCGTCGCTGCCGTCCCGCGACGACGAGTCGCGCTGGCCGGAGCTGCGCGCCGAGCTCGCCCGGCACTTCGCCTCGCGCACCCGCGACGAGTGGGACGCGCTGCTCGGCGACAGCGACGCCTGCGTCGCGCCGGTGCTGTCGATGACGGAGGCGCCGAGCCACCCGCACCTGGCCGCCCGGGGTACGCACGTCACCCGCGGTGACGTCGTACAGCCCGCGCCGGCGCCGCGGTTCTCCGGCACGCCGACGACGCTGCCGCCGCCGGCGCCCGCCCGCGGCGAGCACGGTCAGGCCGCGCTCGCCGACTGGGGCGTCTCCGACGACCTCGTCACCCGTGTCGAGAAGGCCGGCGGCCTGCAGCTCTAGCTGCTGATCCTGCGGTTTCCGACCTTCGGCAGCGACTCGCCCCAGGCCATCCAGACGTCGGGCTGGCGGACCTCGCCGGCCCGGCGCATCAGGCTCTCCTGCTGCGGGTTCGGGATGGGGCCGAGGTCGACCATCCGGCCGGCGGGGTCGGGCACCAGCTCCCACGCGGTGCCGTCCATGACGACCGCGATGCCGTCGTGCCAGTAGCCGTCCGCCGCACGGGTCACCCCGACGTCCATCGTCAGGGCGGAGCGCACGTTCCCGGCGTCGTCGGCGACGAGGCCGACGTGGAAGTCACCGGCGCCGAACAGGACGTGGCCGATCTCGGTGCGGCCGTCCTCCCAGCGGGTCGCCCAGCTGTGCCAGGTGAGGTAGTTGACGTCGTGCAGCGGGTCCTTGCGGACGTAGAGGACGCCGCCGGGGAGCATGTACGCCTCCTCGACGAACAGGAACCCGCGCACCGGCCGGCCAAGCGCGGTCCCGGAGACCAGGTACGTCTGCGTCGGGTAGTACAGCGACGCGGTGCGCCCCGGCAGGTACCAGTGCAGCGGGCTGCAGGCCAGCTCGCCGCGCAGGTCGAGGACGCCGTCCTCCACGTAGGTGAACGACGTGTCGCCGATCTCGGCCCGCATGGCGGCCTGGTCGCTGGCCGCGGCGGCGAGCACCGCCGTGCCGTCGCGCAGCTCGCGGGTGATGTCCCGGCTGCGCGCGGCGACCTTGGCCTCGCGACGCAGGCGCAGCGCGTCACCGCCGTCGAAGGCGGCGAGCACCATCAGCCGGTCGCCCAGGGCCAGCGCCTGGCCGGCGTCGCTCGCGCCGCCGTCGGCGCCCTCGGCGGCCGGGGCCGGCGGGATCCGGCGCATGACCGAGCAGAGCTCGCCGTCGTCGGAGCGCAGCGTGCCCCACAGGTAGGTGCCCTCCCGGGACAGGCCGAACGGCGTGCGTTCGTCCACCAGGTCGGCGGGGGTGAAGGACCGCTTGCCGGCGAGAGCCCGGCCGGCGAAGTCGAGCACTGCGGGTGCCATCGTGAACTCCTGGGGGTGGCGTGATGACCGCTATATGGCTGAATAAGTAAACCATTTATCGGTCGTCACGCCGACCGCGCCTACCTCAGATGAGGGGTGCCGTCGCGGTATCCCGGCCGGAGCGGATGACCCGTCCCGGGCGTGCGCCGGTGAAGGCGCCGTCCCGGGCGATCTCGGTGCCCGCCACCAGCACGTGGCCGACGCCGACCGCCTCGCCGTAGAGCCGCCCGGCGCCGCCCGGCAGGTCGAAGCGGGTCTCGATCGGGGTTCGGGCGATGGTGGCGGGGTCGAACACGACCACGTCGGCGATCGCGTCGGTGGCGAGGACGCCGCGATCACGCAGGCCGTAGAGCTCCGCCGGCACCTGGGTGATCAGGCGCACCGCCTCCTCCAGGCCGATCACGCCCTGCTCGCGCACGCCCTGCTCCAGCAGCATCGTCGAATAGGCGAAGAACTCCAGCATGTCCAGGTGGGCGCCGGCGTCGGAAGCACCGATGACCGCCCGCGGGTCCCGCCAGACCTTCGCCCGCGCCTCCCAGTCCTCGGGCCGCACCGTCCCCGGCGGGTTCGAGAACGTCGTCTTCAGCTCGTCCTCGACGATGATGTCCATGAGTACCTCGAACGGGTCGCCACCCCGCTCGTCCGCGATGTCGCCCACGAGGCGGCCGGCGAGCCCGGCGTTGCGCGGGCTGAACGTCTCGACGAGGTGACGCGAGCGCCAGTTCACCAGGTGGCTGTACGGCGACGGCTTCTCCGCCGCGATCCGCAGCTGCGCCCGCCGTGCCGGGTCGCGCAGGATCGCCAGCCGTTCCTCGACCGGCAGGAAGAAGTAGTCGTGCAGCCCGGGCACCATGTCGAGGACGAACCCGGCGCGGAACGAGAACCGCGCCGGCGGGGTGTCCGGCATCGTCAGCGCGACGACCTTGCCGCCGCGGGCCCGGGCGAGGTCACCGACGGCGAGCCGGGCCTGCGCGTCCTCGAACGTCTTCGCGGTGACGGAGAGGATGTTCCAGTTCAGCGGGCGCCGCGCCGCCACCGACATCGCGATCATCAGCTCGGCCGTGTCCGGGTCGAAACCACCGCCGGCCGGCGGCAGGATCGGCAGGAACTCCAGCGACGTCCCCTCGAACTCGCCCGCCACCCGGGCCAGCGCGTACAGCTCCTCGGGCGCCGCCGCGCGCGACGGCACCGGCCTGCCGGCCGCGTCGTGGTGGCTCTGCGACCAGGTGGACGAGAAGCCGAGACCGCCGGCGCGCAGGCCGGCGCGCAGCAGGTCGGCCATCCGCTCGATCTCCGCGGGCGTCGCCGCCCGCTCGGTCGCCTCCTCGCCCAGCACCACCCGGCGGATCGCCGAGTGACCCACCATGTAGCCGGTGTTGATCGCCAGGGTGCCATCGAGCCGGTCGAAGAACTCGGACGTGGTGCGCCAGTCCCAGGAGGCGCCGCTCTGCAGCGACTCCAGCGGCATGCCCTCCACCCGGGACAGCATCCGCATCAGGTAGTCGCCGGCCTGCTCGTCGAGTGGGGCGACAGTGAAACCACAGTTGCCAGCGAACGCCGTCGTCACACCATGTAACGGCGACGGGGACAGTGACGTGTCCCAGAAGCCCTGCACGTCGAGATGGGTGTGGACGTCGACGAAGCCGGGCGCGACGACCCGGCCGTCCGCGTCGATCTCCTGGCGGCCCGCCTCGGTGACCGTGCCGAGTTCGCGGATCCGGCCGTCGGTGATCCCGACGTCGCCGGAACGCGCCGCGGCGCCGGTGCCATCGACGATGGAGCCGTTACGGATGACGAGATCGTGCATGAGGGATGCCTCCTGGTCGAGAGAGCGCTGGTCAGGCGGTGATCGGGTCAGGCGGTGATCTGGTCAGGCGGTGATGCCGAAACGCTCGAGGCCGTAGCAGGCGATCGCGTTGCCGCGGGCGAGCAGGTAGGCCTCGCGCTCGTCCAGGCCGGCCGCGGTCACGATCTTGTCGAAGACGGCACCGGTGTTCGGCCAGGTCGAGTCACCGTGCGGGTAGTCGACCTCGAACATGATCTGTTCCATGCCGATCCTGTCCCGCAGCCGCAACCCGACGACGTCGTCGAAGACGCAGCCGTAGAGCCGCCCCGGGATGTAGTGGCTCGGCGGCCTGGTCAGCCGGCCGTTGAGGTTGCCGTAGACCGGCCGGTCATGCCAGATCCCGTCGAGCTTCTCGATGAGGAACGGCATCCAGCCGACCTGGCCCTCCGAGAGCGCCACCTTCAGTGTCTGGAACCGCTCCAGCACGCCGCAGGTCAGCCAGTCGGCGAGCGCGTGCGCCGAACCCTGGTAGGTCAGCGCCAGCGAGACGGCCCGAGGGGCGTCCAGCGAGGTCACCGGGAACGTCGACGACGAGCCGATGTGCAGGTTCACCACCGTCTCCGTCTCCTCACAGGCGGCGAAGAACGGGTCCCAGTGGGTGGTGTGGATGCTCGGCAGCCGCTCGCCGTCCGCCCTGAGCAGCGACGGGTTCTCGGAGAAGCACACGGCGTGCGAGCCCTTGGCGGCACAGCGGCGCACCTCGGCGGCGGCGAGCTGCGGGTCCCACAGCGGGATCAGCGTGAGCGGGATCAGCCGGCCGCGCCCCGCGCCGCCGCACCACTCGTCGATCATCCAGTCGTTGTAGACCCGCAGGCAGGCGAGGCCCAGGTCACGGTCGCCGCGCTCGAGGAAGGTCTGGCCGCAGAACCGCGGGAAGGTGGGGAAGCTCAGGCTCGCCTCGGTGCGGTTGACGTCCATGTCCGCCAGCCGCGCGCCCTGCTCGTAACAGCCCGGGATCATGTCGTCGTAGAGCATGGCGTCCCAGTGCTCGCCCAGGTACTCGTGATCCTTACCGGCCGCGGCGAACCCCGGAAGGATCGGCATCACCAGACCCTCGAACTCCCAGACGTCGGCCCACAGCCCGTCGTCGTCGAGGGTCCACGGGCTGCGCGGCCCGTTCCCGTACGACCCGCGCCGCCGCGCCAGTCGTGGGGCGCGCTCGCGGAAACGCTCCGGCAGCCGGGCCGTCCATAAGTCACCGGGTTCGAGGATGTGGTCGTCGACGGAGATGATCCTCGGCTCACTCATGGACCCCAATTTAAAGCGGTCGATTTAAGCCCGTCAACGGATCAGGCAGACTTGCTCCCATGGGCGAGTACGGCGCGGGCCGGGAGACGCGGGTCGCGCTGCTGGTCACGGCCGAGCGGCTGTTCGCCGAGCGCGGCATCGACGGGGTGTCCCTGCGGGAGATCGCGCTGGCGGCGGGTTCGCGCAACAGCGGCGCGGCGCAGTACTACTTCGGCAACAGGGCGGAGCTGCTGCGCTCGATCATGAAGCTGCGCGCGGAGATCCTCAACGCGCGCCGCGCCGAGCTGCTCGACGCCGCCGGTCCCGCCCCGACCACCCGCGACGCCCTGCGCGCGCTGGTCCTGCCGCTCGCCGAGCAGCTCGGCGACACGCACTACGTCAGCTTCCTGGCCCGGCTGCAGTCCGACTACGCGCACGACCGGCGGGCGATCCACGCCGACGGCGAGATCGACGCGACCTTCCGGCAGGCCCGTGACCTGCTCGCCGCGTCACTGCCCGGCCTCGAGCCGGAGCGGTTCCGGGTGCGCTTCCGGCTGATGATGCGGATGGCGATCGCCGCCCTCGGCGAGTACGAGTGCCATCCCGACCCGCGGATCCCCGGCAGCGACGCGCTGACCGCGGAGATCCTCGACATCGCCGCCGGCATCATGCTCGCCCCGACCTCACCCGCCACCAGCTAGCTCGCGTGTGGAGTGGTGATCTCCGCGACACGGGCTGCCGCGAACACCCGCAAAGATCGCAACCCGAGACACAACTGTGCGCGTATCGGGCCACGATCTTCCCGGGAGCCCTGGTGAGGACGGCAGAGGTACTTTGCGGGGGGCTCAGGCCTTGGCGGCGCGGCCGTTGGCCTTGCGGAGCATCGACTCGGCGATCGCGGCGTACTCGGCGGTGTCGTGGGACTGGCTCTCGGCGGCCAGGCCCATCCCGAGGGTGGCCGTCGCGGCGGCGCGCAGGTGCTGGTTGAGGACGTTCTTCGTGTCCTGCACAGCCTGCGGCGGCTGGGCGGCGATCTTCCGGGCGAACGCGATCGCCCGGTCCAGCAGCTCGTCGGCGGGAACCGCGTGGTTGGCCAGGCCGAACTCGACGGCCTTCGCCGCGGGCAGGCGCTCGCCGGTGAGGATGTACTCCTTGGCCCGCAGCAGGCTGGTGAGCAGCGGCCAGGTCGCGGCGCCGCCGTCCCCCGCGACCAGGCCGACGGAGACGTGCGGGTCGGCGAGGAACGTGTTCTCGGCGATGAACACGACGTCGCAGAACGTCGCGAGCGTGCAGCCGAGGCCGACCGCGGGGCCGTTGACGGCCGCGACGACGGGGATGCTGATGCCCAGCATCGCGTCGACGACGCGCCGGGCGTCGCGCATCGCCCGGCGCCGCGCCTGGAAGTCGGTCGCGAACCGGGCGAAGTCGTCGGTGTTGCCACCGGCGCTGAACGCCCGGCCCGCGCCGGTCAGGACGATGGCCCGCAGGGTCGGGTCGTCGTCCAGCGAGCCCATCAGCCGCGGGAACTCGTCGTGCAGCGCGGCGTCGAAGGCGTTCATGTGCTCCGGCCGGTTCAGCGTCACCACCGCGACGCCGTCGTCGGACTTCTCGACCTTCAGGACCATCGTTGGTCGTCCTCTCAGAACACGAACAGGCCGGAGCGGGTGATCAGGCCCAGGGGATGCCCAGGTTGAAGGGGGTCTCCGCGAGGCGCGGGGCCTCCTTCTGGAGCTCCTCGACGGTCCACCGGTGGTCGGTCTCGATCTTGTCGATGAGCGCCCACGGCTGGAACAGGTGCACCGCGCCGCCGTGCACGTAGAAGGTGCGCCCGGCGATCGGGCAGTCCGCCGTGCCCAGGTAGGCGACGAACGGCGAGATGTTGGCCGGGTCGTCGGCGTCGAAGCCGCCGTCCTTGCCCGCGACCAGGACGTTCTCGGTCAGGCGGGTGCGCGCGGTCGGGCAGATGGCGTTCACCCGCACGCCGAAGCGCTCCAGTTCCAGCTGGGCGATCGTGGTCAGCGAGGCGATGCCGGACTTGGCCGCGCCGTAGTTGCCCTGGCCGATGTTGCCGAACAGGCCCGAGGTCGACGCGGTGTTGATGACCGACCCACGCGGCGCCCTGCCGGCCTTGTGGGCGTCCTTCCAGTAGCGCGCGGCGGCCCGCAGCGGCATGAAGTGGCCGCGCAGATGCACCCTGATGACCGCGTCCCACTCCTCGTCGCTCATGTTCACCAGCGTCCGGTCCCGCAGGATGCCGGCGTTGTTGACGAGGACGTTGAGCTCGCCGAACTCGTCGAGGGCGGTCTGGATGAGCCGCTGCGCGCCCTCGGCGTCGGTGATGTCGTCGCCGTTGGCGACCGCCTGGCCGCCGGCGGCCCGGATCTCCTCGACGACCTGCTGCGCCGGCGTCGCGTCGGCGCCGCTGCCGTCCTGGCCGCCACCGAGGTCGTTGACGACGACCGCGGCTCCCTCGCTCGCGAACAGCAGGGCGTGCTCGCGGCCGATGCCGCGACCCGCACCCGTGATGATCGCTACCCGCCCGTCCAGGGCACCCATCAGCGTGTTCCTCTCGTGTTGGACTAGCTCAGCTGGAGCGGGGCGGGCCGGCCGGCAGCGTGCCGTAGATCTTCGGCAGGCCGTCGACGAGCTCCTCGCCGGTCACCGGGCCGTCGCCGGAGCCGGCGTACTCGGCGATCGGCGTCCAGCCCTGCAGGCGCTGCACCCGGTGGCCGTCGACCCGGAAGACCTGGCCGGTCAGCCACGCCGCCTCGTCGGAGGCGAGGTAGACGACGACACCGGAGGCGTTCGCCGGGTCGCGGGGGTCGAAGGCGGCGCCCTCGCCCTTCTGGCCGAGCGCGATCCCGGCCGTCATCCGGGTCGCCGCGAGCGGGGAGATCGCGTTGACGGTGACGCCGTAGCGGCGCAGCTCCATCGCGGCGATCGTGGTCAGCGAGACGATGCCGGCCTTGGCCGCGCCGTAGTTCGCCTGGCCGACGGTACCGAACAGGCCGGTGCCGGAGGTGGTGTTGATGATCCGCCCGGCGACCCGCTCGCCGCGCTTGGACGCGGCCCGCCAGTAGGCGGCGGCGTGCCGGGTGAGCGAGAAGGTGCCCTTGAGGTGGACGGCGATGACGGCGTCGAAGTCCGACTCGTCCATGCTGGCGATCATCTTGTCGCGGATGATGCCCGCGTTGTTGACCACCACGTCGAGACGGCCGAACTCCTTGACCGTGCGCTCGACGAGCGCCTCGGTGGCGCTGAAGTCGGAGACCGAGCAGTGGTCGGCGACCGCCCGCCCGCCGGCCGCGGTGATCTCGGCGGCCACCTCCTGGGCGGGGGACTCCGCGGTGCTCTCCCCGTGCAGGCCGGCACCGAGGTCGTTGACGACCACGGTGGCGCCGGCCGCGCTCAGCGCGAGGCAGTGGGCTCGGCCGAGCCCCCGGCCACCTCCGGTCACGATCGCGACCTTGCCGTCCAGCAGTCCCACGCGGCTTACCTCCTCCGATGTGCCTGACTCGATTTGTCTAACTAAAAGCCTGGCCTGAAGATAGCCTGTCGCCTGGCCACGGGCCGCTGGTCGCGCGTCGGCGCAGGTTCCGCGGGTCGGATCGCTCGCGCCCGGGTCGGACCTGTCCGACCATCACTAGCTGGGGATACCCGCGGCCGACAGAAGAGAACTGGGGGTAGGGATGGGTGCGCACGGCGGGAGTCTCGGCGTGAGCGACGCCACCTGGTCGTCGCTGACCGCGCGGGGGCTGGACCACGACGGGCCGGCGCTGCTCACTC
>NZ_FZMO01000092.1 GCF_900197875.1 Frankia canadensis
GGACCATGTGTACCAGCATCCGAACCGATTGATCTTGGTTGCTGGCCCTGAAATCACCATCCCGCCGGTCGCCTCGCGGGCTCTGACCAGGGACGATGCCTAGTGGCCGCGCCGACCGCAACATCGCCCACCAAACCGAACATGCGTTCCGTATACCTGGCGGTTCTGGGCACCCCAGCCCGTCCTGCCGACAGTCACATCCACGGACCGGCCGAGGCGTGGGACGTTCCCGGCGCCGGTCCACCGTCACCTGGGGCGGGCGTGTAAACCCGAGAAGGATTCGGGGTCAGTGCGGCTGGTCAAGTGGTCACGTCCGGTAACCCGAAGATTGAAGGATCGTCGGATACCCGTCCACATTTGTCCGCCGACGTCTGCCGATCCTAATCACGCACCTAGGATTTTCATTTAGGAATCGACTCGATGGTGTTCCGAGGGCTGGACCGGAGCGGCGAGAAAAGGGCTCGCGGGTCTCGGGTCAGATAGCCCTGCCACCGCCGGCCGTCCCTCGGCGGCATCCGTCGGCATATCAACCGACTCACCCGACTCGCCGGAGGACACGGACTGGTCTTGGAACACGGGCTCACCGGGGAACGCCGGTCCGGCGGGGGACGAGGACCCGGCGGAGGCCAGGGGACCACCGGGAGACAGAAGCGACATCGCAGCGGCCGCGGTGGACAGAACTGCGATGATCACCGCCATCGGCAGGGCGTCCCGCGAACCCCACCCGCCGGCCAGCGGCGCGGCGAACCCGCCGATGGCGAACTGGCTGAGACCGAGCAGGGCGGACGCGCTTCCGGCCATCGCCCGCGGCGCTCCGGCGACAGCGAGGGCGGCGCTGCCTGGCATGCTGAGCCCCACTCCCGCGACTACCAGCGCCAACGCCGGTAGCAGGAGGGCCAGGCTCCAACCGAACCCAGCGACCGGGAGCAGCGCGAGCGCGCCCACGAGGGAGACGGTCGCCCCGACGGTGAGCTGCCGCCGGGCGGGCAGGCGACTACCGAGTCGACCGGCGACGACGATGCCCAGGCCGTTGAGGGCGAACACGACGCTGAACCACTGGGCCGACAGGCCGTGGAGCTCCTGGAGGACGAACGTGGCACCGGCGATGTAGACGAACATCGCCGCGAACGCGAGACCGCCGGCCAGCGCTGGCATGACGAAGGCGCGGTCGGCGACAAGAGCGGCGAAGCTGCGGGCCGTCTCACCCAGGCCTCCGGCGCGCCGCAGGGTACGCGGCAGGGTCTCCTCGGTCCAGCGCAGTGTGGCGAGCAGGAGCAGCGCTCCCAGCATGGCGATGGCCACGAACACCCCCCGCCAGGAGGTGAGCCGTAGCACCTGCCCGCCGACCAGCGGAGCGATGATCGGGGCGGCCCCGGTGATCTGCATGAGCACGGAGAACACCCGCGCCACGGCGGCGCCCTCATACAGGTCACGGACGACGGCCCGGCCGATCACGATCGCGGCGCCGCCAGCCGCCCCCTGTACCAGCCGCGCCGCGATCAGTGTTTCGACCGATGGTGCCGCGGCGCACAACGCAGTGGACGCCGTATACAGCGCCAGGCCGGCGAGCAGAGGTGGGCGGCGGCCGTGTGCGTCGCTTAGCGGTCCCGCCACCGCCTGCCCCGCCGCCAGGCCGACCAGGCAGGCGGTAAGCGTGAGCTGGGCGCTGGATGTCCCCGAGGACAGATCCGCGGACAGTGCGGGAAGCCCGGGAAGGTACATGTCCACTGACAGTGGTCCGAGTGCCGCCAGCGCGGCCAGGACCAGCAGAAGCCGAGACCGTTTCATGGGCGGGCTAGTACCCGACGGTGAACCGCTGCTGGACGAACGATCCGCTCTCCAGCGCGTCGAGGACGGCCGACGCGTAGTCGCCGGTGGTGACGCGACTGTCGCCGCTGGCGTCGACGATCGGGGTGTCGCCGGCGGCGGTGCGGTAGGTGCCGGTCCTGTCTCCGGGGACGAGGTGGATCGGCGGCGGGCTGACGTAGGACCACCGCACGGCGGTGCTGGCCGCACGCAGGATGTCCAGAGCCTCGGCCTGGTCGCGGGCGGTCTGGACGTACTGGGCAGGGAAGTCGGGGCCGTCGACGAACCGCAGGCCGGGCGCGTACTCGAGGCTCCCGCCACCGCCCAGGAACACAAGCCGATCGACGCCAGCGGCCGGCAGGGCGTCGAGCAGTGCCTGGGCGCCACGGGGAACCAGTCGGTCCGGCCCCTTGACGGCGACGACGACGGCGTCGTGCCCGGAGACGGCGGCTGTGACGGACACCGGGTCGGTCACGTCGACTGCGTCGCGGTGCAGCGGCGTGACGTGGTGGCCGCGGGCGGTCGCTTCGGCAGCGACGACGCGGCCGAGCTGGCCGGTCGCTCCGATGACGGCGATCTTCATCGGAGCAACCGGCCAGACACGGTCGAGAAAGCCGGCGATCAGCGGAGCGATCTCGGGGAGCTTTTCCTCCAGGGCGAAGTGGCCGGTGTCGAACAGGTGCAATTCAGCGTCGGGCAGGTCGCGTCGGTAGGCGTGGGCACCTGCCTCGGTGAAGAACGCGTCGTTGCGGCCCCACACGACGAGGCTTGGCGGCTGGTGGGTACGCAGGTACGTCTGCCAGGTGGGATACCGGGTCACGTTGGAGTGGTAGTCCAGCGTCAGGTCGACCTGCGCGTCCTTACGTCCCGGCCGGTCCAGGAAGTGCTGGTCGAGGGTCCAGCCGTCCGGAGCGATCAGGGCGGGGTCGGTCACACCGCCGTCGTACTGGCTCCGGGTGACCGGCAACGTGAGGATGGCGCGGACGCGTTCCTCCGCGCCGTCGACACCGGGCCGGTTGGCGATCAGCTCGCGGGCGATCGGGCTCAGGCCCTCGTCGTACGCGTTCGCGTTCTGGATCACCAGACCGGCGATCCAGTCTGGATGGCGGGTGGCCAGGCGGAAACCGACCGGACCGCCGAAGTCGAACGCGTAGAGCACGAACCGGCGCAGGCCCAGCTTCCGAACGAAGCCTTCGATGATGTCGGCCAGCGCCTCGAAGGAGTAGGTGAACCCGTCGGGCGCCTCCGTGTGGCCGAAGCCAGGGTAGTCGGGCGCGATCAGCCGGTATCCGGTGCCGAGGGCGTCCATCAGCCGGCGGAACTGGTGCGACGCCGACGGGAAGCCGTGCAGCAGCATCATCGTGGGCGCGTTGGCTGGCCCGGTCGCGCGGTAGAAGACCTGGACGCCCGCCACGTCGACGAAGCGGTGTTCCACCTGTGGAACCGGCGCGACTGTCATGTCACATGCCTCCTCATGGCAGGTTTCCATTAGTCGTAGCCGATCGCTCACTAACATGTCAAGAGGTCGATGTAGCATTAGGCATGCTCGACGTCGACTTCCCGCTGACCGGCGAGCCGCTCATCCTCGATCTGGTCAACACCCGCCCACACACCGCCGCCGGACCGATGGACCTGCTGTCCACCCCGGCCGGGCTCCAGGCGTGGCTGGGCATCCAGGCCTACCGCCTCCTCACCCCGGTGCCCGTGACGGCGCCCACCGAGGCCGATCTCGCTGCCGTGCACGCCGTCCGCGAGCACTCCGCAACGGCCATCGACCACGCCCGGCGCGGCGAGTGCCCGCCCCGGGCGGCGCTACACGCGCTCAGTTCGGCGTTGGGTGACGCACCGGCCTACCGCGAACTCGGCTGGGACGGCACCGCCGTCACCTCGACCCCCCGGCGCGCCGGGTCACTCGGCGCGCGCCTGGCGGCCGAACTCGCCGAGGCCGCCGCCGACCTGCTCACCAACCCTCAGACCATCGCCCTGGTGCGGGCCTGCGCGGCAGAGGACTGCGTCTTGCTGTTCCTGCCCGCGCACCCCCGGCGCCGCTGGTGTTCGGCCAGCCGCTGCGGCAACCGTGCCCGCGTGGCCCGCTACTACCAGCGTCATAAGTCATAAGTCGCCGCTGACGGGAGGCCCGGCCACAGGCTGCCTGGCGGAAGCATGAGGATCTGAACCGGCCGGCCGCAGGAGGTAACCAGTGACCGAGACGCCGTACTCGACGGGGCAGTGATCGCGATGGGGCAGTGATCGGGGTCGCTGCTGCCGTGGTGCTACATAGGGCGCCATGGGCGTGGTGACCCGGGGCGTCCGTCTGGCGGCGGGCCTCGTTCCTCTGCTTCTCGTGACCGCGGCCTGTGCCGGAGCCGTGGAGGCGCTGATCTGAGCTGCGTGACGGCCCGCGGTGACGAAGCGACGAGGCTGCTGGCCGCGGCGCGCACGGCCGCGACCACCACCCCGTGGACGTCGGGTGGCAGGAAGTGGCGGGTGAGTCTGCGCCCGCTGCTGCCAGACGGGTCCGGCTGCGCGGACCTGCGGCCGACCGGCTGAGCTGCGTACCGGCCACGCGGCGGGCGGCTGCCCGTCGTGGTCAGGGCCGGGTGAAGGTCACGTGAGTGACACCCAGTGGGCCGTCGGCTCCGCTCCCGTCGCCGGCGGTTCACCCTGCATGGAACCGAACGCCCTGGTGCAGGAGAACCAGTCCATCAGGAGCCGTGCAACGAGATGAACCGCTTGAGCTTGCCGGTCGAGGCGTGCCGGGGGATCTGCTCCACGACGCCTACGCTGGTGTCGGGATTCCTCATCCCGTGCGGCTGTAGCGCGCGGTCCAGCGCCGCGGCCAGCGCGGCGACGTCGGGCGACCCAACCCGAGCACGTCCGCCCCGCCCACGGTCTGCCGCACCTGATGCTCCGCCTTCGGCTCGCTGCGGCGTTCACCGAGCTCGCACGCGCCGTCTGACCGCGGTCGCGGAGACCCCCGGCGTACGCCGCGTCCTCGCAATGCAACAGCGCCGCCCCAGCCGCGTAGGGCCGAGCGTCCGGGTCAGCCGCCCCGGGCCATAGGCGCACAGGATCATGATCCGGATGGCGCCGAGCGCTGGCCCCGTCGCGACCGTAGGTAGCCGCTTGCGTCGAAGCCAACTGGGACTCGAACCACCGAGCCGGGCGTCTGACCAGCCCATCGGTCGGTGCGCCGGCCGCGCAAATCGATAGATCCAATCTATATGCCCAGGTCAAATGGTTCGTGACGCAGCGCGGTGGACCATGTGTACCAGCATACGAACCGATTGATCTTGGTTGCGGGCCCTGAAATTTCCGTGCGGCCGGTCGCTACCCGGGCCCCGACCAGGGACGATGCCCCGTGAGCGCGCCAACCAGAACATCGTTTATCGAATCGAACAGGCGTTCCGTATACCTGGCTGCCTCGGGCGCTCCGGCCCGTCTCGTGACTGTGATCGTCAGCGTCGTGGTCGCGTTGACCTTCTGCTGCGGGTCAGGAACGTCCTCGCGCTCGGGCTACGTCTCGGTGTTCCGATGTGGGTAGCGTCGCTCGTGGCGCCCGCAGCCGACCTGTCGGTCGTCGGCCTGTTCAGCAGCCGACAACTCGCTGTGGACGGCGGGCCGGCGGAGGTGCTGCGTTCGGCGCGGAGGCTGTCCACCAGCGGTCGAGGCCACGCAGCGCGCCGATGAAGTACGGGGCGGCGGGACGTCGCCGGCCGGCGGGCGGTGGCCCGCAGGACGACACGGCCGGCGTAGGCGGCCTGCGCGAGGGCGAGGCCAAGCCGAAGGCCGCGCAGCGGGACACCCTCAGCCGTGTGACGACCGCCCCGTTACCCCCCGCGGCCGGGTGGGCGCGTGGGCGGACTCACGACGCTGACCGTGCTGGCAGGGGTTGAGGTCCCGGCACAACGGTAATAACGTGGTCGTTATCATGGTTGCATGTCCTGGGACGTCGTGGTCCACCCTGATGCGGTCGACGAGTTGGCCGAGCTCCCCGCCAACGAGCGCACAGCGATCGACAACGCCCTCGACAAGCTGCGAGAACGCGGCACGGATCTTCCGTTCCCACATACCAGTGCCGTCGTGGGCGCCGACCACCTGTGGGAGCTACGTCCCCGAGGTGGCGACAGCCCGTGGCGGGCGTTCTACCGGCGGATGGGGGCAAAGCTCGTCGTCGTTGGCGCCATCGGCCACCATGACATGCGGAAGTACAAGCGGGCAGTCGCCCTGGCCGTGGAACGGCTCAACGACCTGAAGGAGGACTGATGAAGCTGTCGGAGCTCAAGACCCTCGGCCAGGTCATCGAAGAGCACCGCCAGGACCCGGAGTTCCGCGAGGAGTGGGATGCGCTGGCGTTCGCCCGGAAGGTCGCCAACCAGGTGATCGCATACCGGGTCGAGCACGGCCTCACGCAGCGGGCGTTCGCCGAGCAGGTCGGCCTCAAGCAGCCCGCTGTTGCGCGCTTGGAGATTGCCGAGACGCAGCCACGGCTCGAAACGCTGGCGAAGCTCAGCAAGGCCACCGGTCTGACCTTCGACCTTCACGTCGCCAACGGAGCCGTCGAGATCGTTCAGGTCGCCTAGAGTGTGTATTGAGGTCTTGGCCAGGGCGGGCCTGTTCGATGACACGGTCTGGTGTTCGCTGACTGTGGGTGGCCACCAGGATCTGCCCACTGGCGGGCCGCTTCGTCACTCCGGGTGGCAGCTGCCGCCGAGGCGCTCGCGCTGGGAGGTGGCGCTCGGCGCTTCTGATCAGCTATGTAAAGTCAGCGTGGTGGGATCTCCACAGACGCTCAGCGAAGCCGAGAGACGTCTTGTCGCCGCGTGGGCCGCTGATTGCGCAGAGCGGGTTCTGGGGCTGTTCGAGGCCGAAGCTCCAAAGGATGACCGCCCTCGCACTGCCATCGCCCGGACCCGGGCGTTCGCTCGGGGAGAGTTGAACACTGCCGAGGAGATCCGCCGTCGATTCGTCGGTGGCGTCGCTGCCAGTGATGTGAAGGCTCCCGCGGCGGCTGCCGCTGCCCGATCCGCCGGTCAAGCCGTAGCCATCTGTCACATGGGCGCGCATGCACTGGGCGCCGCCGCGTATGCAGCCAAAGCAGCCGGCCTGGCGGCGCCCGGCCGGCCAGAAGCCGTCAAGGACGAGATCCGCTGGCAGCTCGATCACACGACGGCAGAGGTCCGGGCCGCCCTGCGAACCCTCCCGCCTGTCGGCGAGAATCGGTCAGGCCCGCTCGGACCCGGGCTCCTCGCGTCAGGCCAACTCGGCACGATCATTCGTGACCTTCAAGCCGGTCTTGCCCTGGCCGACCGGGATTGATCCGAAAATGCGGTCGTTATCAACGTAGTGCGATCGGTGGCCTTCAGCCCCTTCGCGCCATTACTCGGTGTGGTGGTGGCTCGTCGCGGCGTCGTGCGACGTAGTGCTGGACGGTGGAGTAGGAGACGTCGGTCATCCTGTGGTCGGCCCTGAGTCGGTCGAAGATCCTCTGGATGGTGAGGGGCCGCGGGGGCCGCGGGCCTAGCCGGTCGAATCCGGCACGGCGTTAGGCGCCCGGGCCGGAGAGCTGTGTGACGGTCTTCAGGTCCGCGCTGACCTGGTAGGTCACCGTCGCGTCGGTTTTGGTGCCGACAACGAGGTAGGAGCCGTCGGGGTTCTTGCGCACGCTGGTGACCACGACGAGCGAGTCCTTGGCCTGAACCGCCGCAGTCACCTGCGCGATCTCACTCGCCGACAGCGACGTGCCCACGGACGTGGACAGCCCGGTCGCACCGTCCGCGCTTGCACCGAGGGCGGCGGCGGAGGACACCGTGGCCGCGTTCGCCGTCGCCGCGCCACCGAAGGCAAGCCCCGCAGCAGCCGCGACGGTCGTGAGGCCGAGGCCGATCTTTTGAAGACGCATGGTCATGGCTCCCGTCTCACGTGAGGCGGGCCGATATGGCCCGCACTGTCATTCCTGAATCGACATCCCGTTCGTATACCGCTGGACTAAACCCTTTATCCCCGGGGAAAATCCTTCCCGGCTTCCATGGGCTTTGGTACGTCCAGTCGGAATGTCGGGCACGTCCCAGGCGTGGCGACAATACTACAACCTGAAAAGCCGGCCGGAAGCCATCTGATCCGTCGCACATGCGACAGTATGAGGCGGCACCTACTTCATACCCGATATGGGTTGGCCCACGATGCCGAGCATATTAAACATGCAGTCCATCACAGGTCGACTTTCGTGGGACTGTAACGCCCGACCGGACTTCTATCCGTCGCGATGCCTCGCCCCGCCCGGCCAGCTTGCTGTCGCCGAGGTGGTCGTGACCCTTTCTGGCCTACCGGCGCCGCTTGGGGGTCAGGCCCTCGGCGGGCGGTCGGCCAGGTGGTCGCGGAGTTCGGCGAGGTTTGCTTCGCTGTCTCGGATCAGGCCGTGGGCGTGTCCGAGCAGCCGTGCGGCGTCGGCGATGAGCGTCTGCCAGAGTTCGACGGCGCGGGTCGGGTCGCCGGTTTCGGCGGTCCAGATCGCGATCTCGAAGCGGCTGGCGAGCGCGACGAGGTGGTCGCCTCCCAGGTCGGTGTGCGCGATGGACGAGACCTCTTGGGCGATGCGGAGTGCCTCGGCGGGTTGGCCGGTATCGCCGGTGTGCCGGGCGACGTCGAGGCAGGCCATCAGGGATTGAGGATCGCGGTCACCGAATGCTCCGGCCGCGTGGGCGGCGACTTGTTCGGCCAGGCGCAACGCTGTCGCGGCGTCGCCCTGCGCCGCAGACAGACCGGCGAGATAGCGACGGACATCGTAGGTCAGCCTGTCGTGGTCGCCCCACCGGTCAACGGAGTCTGCTTCGAGGTCTCGCAGGAGCTGGATCGCTCCGGCCCTGTCGCCGGCAGCATCGGTCCAGAGCGCGATCTCGAAGCGGCTGGAGGCGGTCGCGGGGTCGTCATCGCCAAGCTCGCGCTGATAGCCGGCAGCGACCTCGCGGGCGATCTCCAGCGCACGCTGGGGGTCGCCGGCCTTTCCGACCCAGCGCGCCAGGACAAGCCGGCTGTTCAGGGCGATCAGGTGAGTTGGCCCGAAGTGTTCAGATGCGTCGGCGGCTTCCTGTTCGGCGAGCTGGAGCGCCTCGTCGATGTGGCCGGCATTCCCGGTCCACCAGGCCAGTTCAATGCGCAGACTGTGGATCTCGGCGGGGTCGAATCGGGTCGAGTCGTGGCGTGCTTCCTCGATAGCTGCACGCAGGACGTCCGCTGCCTCGTTCTCCTGGAACAGGTAGCCGAGGCAGTGGGCGAGGCCCGCGGCGGCGGGCGGGTAGCCGCCGTCGAGAGACTGGCGGAAGGCGGCGACTGCCTGGGTCGGATGCCCTCGCCCCCATGCAGCCCATCCAATGCCTGCCGCGTCCTCGGGCCCGGCCCAGCGCAGCAGGCTCGTCCATGTGGCCTCTGGGACGCGACCCGCCTGGGGGTCGAGGTCCACCGCATCCAGGAGATAGTCGAAGCTGCTGTAGCGGTCCTCGCCGTCACTGGCGAGCAGGCTCGCGGTGGCCAGGATCGTCTCGGTGGCCCAGGCGACAGCCTGCTCCCAGGGTTCCGGGCGCAGCCGTTCACCACCGCGTTCCGCCAGATAGCCCTCATGAAGGCCCCGCAGCACCGAAAGCGGCGCGCCGGTCCGGCAGCCCGCCCGTCCGGCATCCACGGCCGCGGCGACAAGCGCAGCACCGCGCGGATGCTCGCCCGGCGCCCAGCCGTTCAGCCACCGGGCGAGCAGATCCGGTCCGGCCGCCAGGTACTCCGCGATGCCGTACCGATCGGCATGCTCCAACGCCGAGGCGATCTCCGAATCATCCCGAAGCTGCTCGGCGCGAGCGAGTTCCGCAGATGACCACGAACGGGCCAGCCGGATCTCGGTCGCAAGGCCCAGTACCTCCCGGCCCGCGGCCGACCCCTCCCCGCCAGCGCGTTCGCCCGAGGCGTCGGGCCGTCCACGAAAACGGGCATGCTCCTGGGCCCGCATCGTCGCCAGCACCACTCTGTCCGCCACCAGCTGATCGGCCCCGTCCGTCCGAGTAGCGGGCTGACCGAGAAGCTCGGCCAGGTGATGAACGGTCAGCCCGCCCGGACCCAGGTAGCGCTCCAGATCATCCAGCCACAGGACGGACTGCCGCTTCTCACGTGCGGCAGCCAGCGCCCCGCTGATGGACGCATGCCGGAATCGCGTAGCGCGCGGTTGTGGCGATGCGCCACACGATGGACCAGACGACGTCGAAGTACGCGTGCTCGGCGATGTTGCGGAACCCTGTTCTCGTAGCGGAGATCGACGATCTCGAAGCCAAGCGTCGCGCCGGGCGCCAGTACATACAGCGGGTCGCCGTCCGAGGAGTCGGTGTCGTCGCCGCGCGCCACCGAACCGAAGACGGACAGCTCGGCGACACCGTAGCGCCGACACACCTCCGCGATCCGGCTGTCACGAAGATCAACGGCCACCTGGCCGTCATCGCCTTCTGGCAGCCACGTCCGCAGATGGCGCACTGGATCAAATGCCTCGTGCCGCATAGCGACGCTTGGGCCGGCATCCCGGTCATCCCACGGCTCCCCTCGGACCGTGAAGCCCGCCCGCTCGTAGAAGGGGACGGCTGGAAGCCGAGCGTTACACCACAGGATCCCCCCGCCCCCTGCACCCACGTGCATGACAAGCGAGGCGAGCAGCTGTGCGCCGACTCCGCAGCGCCGGTGGTCGACGTCGGTGGCCATCCAACGCAGCCGCCACCCGGCCTCGCCCCACGGCGATTCCTCCCTGATCACCGTGCCAGTCCCGACAACCTCGTCGCGGACGGTCAGGCTCGGACGCAGTACCCGCTGCCGCAAAGCGAACGTCTCCTCGACAGCGACATACTCAAGTCGGACGTCCGCTACCCATTCCGCGCACACAGCGCAATTGTCGTCGCCCGAGCATGCACCGAGACTGCCCGCCGAGCGCTGGCCCTGTCACTACCAGCGGTAGCCATTTACATCAAAGCCAACGGGGACTCGAACCACCGAGGCGAGCATCTGACCAGTCCATCTATTGACATCCAGGCGGCGCATATCGATAGATCAAATCTATCGACCCAGGTCAGGTGGTTCGTGACGGAACGCGGTGGACCCTCTGTACCGGCATCCGAACCGATCGATCTTGGTTCCGGGCCCTGAAATCACTGTCCGTCCGGTCGCCACACGGGCCCTGACCAGGGATGACATCCAGTGAACACCCAACCGCCGCCATCATCTACCGGATCGAACATGTGTTCCGTGCGCCGGGTAGTTCCAGGGGCTCGGTCTGCCCGGTCAGGTCATCGTCGCGCTGTCGCGCGACGGCGGTAGGCGGACGGTGTTTCGCCGGTCTGGCGGGTGAACGCGCGCGAGAAGGCGCTCAGGCTCTCAAAGCCGACTTCGACGGCCACTTCGAGGATGGTCGAGGTCGGCTCGGCCAGCATGGTCATCGCCCGCAGCAGCCTCGCTTGGACGAGGTAGCCATGCCAGGACAGCCCGGTCGAGGCCAAGAATCTGCGCCGAAGTGTGCGCTCCGATGCACCCACCTCGCGGCAAACCGCTGGATGCGTGACGTGCGCCAAATACCGGTCCGTGTAGGCGATCGCGGCCGCGACCAGCGGATCGTCGCTGAGCGGAAGGCAGAGGGGAGTCTCCGCGTCGAGGTGTTCGGCGACGAGAGTGGCCAGCGTCCGGAAATAGCTGTCGGTGTCCGGGTCGCTCACCGCTCGATCGATCGGCCACCGGCCGGCGTAGACGATCATTTCTCGTATGACGGGTGTCACCGCGATGATCCTGACACGGTTGTCCGTGTGCGAGACGAACGCGGGGTCGAAGAAGACTGACATCGTCTTCACCCGATTAGCGATCTTTGTTCGATGCGGCAGGCCAGCGGGGATCCACGCGCCCAGCGCGGGCGGTAGCAGGTAACGGCCCGCGGACGTCTCGACTCCCATCGTGCCGTGGAACGAATACTCGATCTGATGCAGGTCGTGGGCGTGCCATCCGGTCCGCAGCCCGTCACGGCCCAGCTCGCCGCCAGCGACGCCGAGGACGACCGTGTCGCCGTCGAAGGCGTAGGTGCCGGCCGCAACATCGGTGTTCTGGCGCATCTGGACGAGGCCAGAGCTGTCCGTTCTAGGCAAATCTCTGGCCGATTTCGCGGAGACGGCCGTCACGGCAGGAGCGTAGACATGACCGAGAGCGGGGAGCACGGCCTGCTCGCATCGACTCCACTCGACCTGCGCGAGACCCATGAACAAGGGACGTGACGAGATGAACGAAGGTCACCTTCGGTACCTGGCCAGCCCGGAATGGGCCGAGACCTTGCGCCGGGACCTGCTGCCGTGGCTGACGCGGGTCGTCGACCTCGGTGACGACGTGCTCGAGATCGGTCCGGGTCCGGGGCTGACCACCGATCTGCTGCGAGAGCGGGTCCTCACCGTCACGGCGGTCGAGCTCGACGCCAGCCTCGCCGCGGCGTTGGCCGAACGGCTGGCTGGCACCGGAACTCGCGTGCTGCACGCCGATGCCACCGCGACCGACCTGCCGGCGAACCGATTCTCGACCGTCACGGCGTTCTCGATGCTGCACCACATGCCCTCCCCCGACCATCAGGACCGGCTGTTCGCGGAGGTCTGTCGCATGCTGCGGCCTGGCGGGACGTTCGTCGGCGTCGACGGCAAGGACGTGCCGAGGATCCGAGACGCCCACGTGGGCGACGTCTTCGTCCCGGTCGATCCGGACCGGCTGGCGGCTAGGCTCGTCGCCGCCGGCCTCAGCAACGCCACGATCGAGGACGGCGAGATCCAGTTCCGCTTCACCGCCCGCAAGGACGCTCAATAGGACAGCTCCCAGAGTCTTGTCGCCGCTCGTCGTGCCATCGACGCTGAATGTGGCAACAAGTACAGCACATCACGCCGGGTCGCGATACTCACGAACGGCCGGTACCCACCAACAGCGCGCAGGTCGCCAGCGCGAGCAACCTCGCACAACCACAACCGACGCCAGGCGACCCGAATCCCGCACCGACAGTCACCGCTGGAGTCGGTCGGCTCGGGAATCCCGGCATTGTACGAACCGGCCCCGCGCCTGCTGACCTGCACCTACGGAACCCGCCGACCACTCCAGACGATAGGCCGGACCTATTTGTCCAGGTCAGACGGTGGATACGGAGCGTGGTGGACCATGTGTACCAGCATCCGAACCGTTCGATCTTGGTTGCTGGCCCCGAAATCACCGTCCGACCGGTCACTACCCGGGCCCTTACCAGGGACGATGTCCAGTAACCGCGTCGACATCCACATTATCCAGTGCATCGAACAGGCGTTCCGAATCTGGCGGCTCCAGACGCCTCACGCCATCCCATAGCCATGATCGTCGGCTTACAGTAGTGGTCGCGTTGGCGCTCCCGTTCCAGGTCGAACACGCTTGCGTGTGAAGACGGCGGTACGTCGTGTGGCTCGCGTCCCGGTGGATCTCGGTTGCGGGCGATGGGTCGGTCGTATCCTGGGCAGGTGAGCACCCTGCGGGACGAGCTGCACAGCTGATCGACCGCCTACCCGAGTCGCAGGTGGCGCCGATCCTCGCGCTCGTGCGCGAGAGCGCGCCCACCGACGACGGCGGCGACGAGTGGCCACTGCCGGATTTCGTCGGCGCGCTGGCCAGTGGCAAGGGTGATCTCGCCGCCCGTTCGGCTGAGATCCTGCGCGCGGAACTCGGGCGCGACCCCGAGTGATCGTCTGGGACACCGGGCCGCTGATCGCCGCTGCAGACAGCGACGACGAGCACCATGCCCGCAGCGTCGCACTCATGCGGCGCACGCCCCGGCCGCTCCTCGTTCCCTATCCCGTCCTCACCGAAGTCTGCTTCATGCTCGAACGCGAGAAGGGCACCCGTGCCGAGGCCGCGTTCCTGCGCTCCATCAGCACGGGTCAGATCAGCCTGATCCCGCTTGCTCGCCAGGACCTCGACCGGATGGTCGAGCTGG
>NZ_FZMO01000054.1 GCF_900197875.1 Frankia canadensis
CGGCGGGGGTGGGACGTGGGGTGCGGTGCAGGTCCTCCAGGGGAAGGGCGTACTGGCCGCGGCCGGCTCTTCGCGTTCGGGGTCGAGGGAACCAGCTCCTAGGGCCTGGGGCTGGCGCGGTTTTTACGCCGACACGGCAACCAGGTACGGGAAGTCGGCCCCGTCCGCCCCGCAAGGGCGAACGGCGATCGGCAGGCAAGACCGATATGCTCGACGCCGAGCATGTGGCCCGGCAGATCGTCTCCGGAGGCCCGAGCGCGACTCCGAAGACCGCGGACGTCGAACGAGACTCCGTCGAGATCGAACCTGGCCTCTTCGAGATCCGAGGCGGAGCCGCCCACGCTGACACCTCCGACATCTCGGCCAGGTAATGACGGACGGCGACCAGTCCAGTCGGGACAGAGAGTGGGCTGCCACCGGCTCGGACCAGCCGACGCCCGAAGTGACGCCAGCCGCCTGACGGCTCTACCCTGCGTCACGCCGGAGGTCGCTGCGCTGGACGTCGGTCCGGCGAAACGGTGGTCGGACCGGCGGAACGGTTGTCAGGGAGGGACGGAGAAAAGTTCGAACTGGTGCGGCCATCGATTTGACACCTCCCGGTGGCGGACCTATAAGGTAAGAACACGCCGACGCGGGGTGGAGCAGCTCGGTAGCTCGCTGGGCTCATAACCCAGAGGTCGCAGGTTCAAATCCTGCCCCCGCTACCAGATGAAAGAAGCTTCCTGATGTTTTTCAGGAAGCTTCTTTCATTTTTCGGGAACAACGCGCCTGTTATCGCGTTTCGGTCCGTCCTGGCGGCCCGAGTCAACGGCGCCGGACCGGGACGGGGTACAAGCGGGCCCCGTCGTGGCCGGAGTTACCGCCATCCAGCGTGGCGATCCTGCGGGAACTGAACGCCGCAGGCGCACGGAGGGTCCCCGACGCCGCGCCCGCCAGCATCGTCCCGGCACGCTGGCGTGGCTACCTGGACACCGCGGCGAAGGCAGGCAACATCGCCGCCTACCGGCACACCATCACCTGACTCACCTCATCTTGGCGGGTAGGGCATCCAGAACGGACGCGCTCAGGCGGCCGATTTGGTCCAGGAGCACGGGGACGGTCTGGCCGAGGTCGATGACGTGGTGGTGGATGCGCACCCCGGCGCGGCGGATGGTGTGGGTGGTGGGTGAGCCGCCGGCGTAGACGAGGTGGCCGTCGGTGAGGCCGAGCGCGGCGCAGTAGGTGACCAGCTGATAGAGGTCCTCCATCGGCACGGACGTGGGGGCCTTGTACTTGGCGTCGATGACGGCGCGACAGCGGGTGCCCTGCCACCAGGTGATGTCGGGGCGGGCGGCCAGCTTCCCGGCCTCGTCGAGGTGGATGACCCGCTGACCGTCGACGGCGCCGCCGTGGCATTCCAGCTCGCGGCGCAGGCCGGCAGTGAGCCACTGCTCGTACACGGCATACATGTCGAACAAGAAGCCGGTCGCGGCAACTGTGCCGGCACTCGCGGACGGGGGCATCTCGATGCCCCGGTTGGCCAGGACCAGCCGGGCCAGCCGCAGCGCTGGCTGGTAGCGGCGGGTCAGGCGGGTAGCGGGGGTCGCCGGAGGCGGGGTGCCAGGGACGAGCGGGGTGACGTCGGCGAGGAGCCGCTGGATGCGGTGCAGCGCCGCGCGGGTTGGTGCTGGGACGCCGGGGATGCGCAGCAGCCGGCGGGTGGCCGCGGCGAGGATGCGGTTTTCCGGAATGTCGGCGGTGTAGTCGTCGTAGCGGACCTCCAGCGGGACCGCCACGCCGAGCCGGGCCCGCATCTGGTCAGCCTCGCGCAGCCGTCCGCGCAGCACCGGGGATGCCTCATCGACCGGTCGGTAGCCACGCGGCAGCCCGCCCGCCAGCGCGCGGTCGGTCTGGCCGGCGAACGCGACGGCAATGGCCGCAACGAGGTCGTCGGCCGGGTCGACGTCCACGTCGTCGTCCCGCCAGCCGGCGGGGTCCCGGGTGTGCCCGACCATCCACAGCAGCCGCGACACGCTGACCTTGGGCCGGACGACCAGTTCGACGTCGCCGGCGCGGACGAAACCGACCTTCGTCGACGCCGTCAGCAGGAGCGTCCCGCCGAGGTTGCGGCTGGCGCTGACAGCCCCGGTCACGACAAGCGTGCGGGCGACGTCCTCGGTGAGGCCCGGGACGGCCCGCGACTCGTACTCGGCCAGGACGACCCGCCGCGGCGTTGTCCGGACGTTCACTGACCGGCGGCGTCCGCGCCGCTGTCCGATTCCTCGGCGGGCGGCATCGCGGGCAGAGCGCTGGCGAGCAGGGTGGCCAGTCCATAGCGGTCCCGGACGTAGCCGGCGACGTCGGCGTGCTCGCCGAGGTGGCGTTCCTCCAGCAGCGGCAGGATCTGCGTGCGCCAGATCCTGGCCAGCCCGGCCTCGCTCGCCACCCGCTGGTTCATCAGGTAAGACGGACCGACCGCCGCGTCCCGGTCACCGATCGCGGCGTTCAGCGCGTCGAGCAGGTCGGCGACGTGCGCGGGCAGGTCGTGTTTGGCCAGCCAGCGGCGCAGCATGTCCGCTACCGGCGGCTCGCCTGGGAACAGCGGCTGCCAGGCGAAGCGGCGGCGCATCGCCGCGTCGACCAGCGCGATCGACCGGTCGGCGGTGTTCATCGTGCCGATGACGAACACGTTCGCCGGCAGCCGGAACTCCTCCCCGGCCGAGTACTGCAGCTCGATCATCCGATTGCGGTACTCCAGCAGGAAGTACAGCTCGCCGAACACCTTCGCCAGGTTCGCCCGATTGATCTCATCGATCACCAAGACGTACGCGCCGGACGGGTTGGCCGCCGCGTCCTCGACCAGGCGGCGCAACGGACCGAACTCCTTCGCGAAGCGGAACGTGCCGTCCGCGCCCAGCCCCGGCCGGAACCCCTCGACGAAGTCCTCGTAGGCGTAGGACGGGTGAAACTGCACCAGCCGGTGGCTGCCGTTGGTCTGCTCAGCCACGAACCGTGCGACCTCCTGCGCCAGGTAGGTCTTACCGGTGCCAGGCGGCCCGTATAGGACCAGCTGCCTCTTTTCTTCCAGCAGATCGACTGTCTCGACCAGCCAGTCGGAGTCAACCAGCAGTTCGCAGGCCAGCTCCGCGGTGGGTTCCGGTAGCCCGGCCAGCGGCGGCTGCTCGACCACGACGTTGGTTGGCTTCGGCAGGCCGTCCGATCCCAGCGGGTCCCTCAGGACGTCGTCCAGCGGTCCGACTTCCTCATCGTCATTGATGTCCGTCAGCGGGTCGAGGTCCACCAACTCGGCGATCTCCCGGGCCGTCTCGCCCAGATCGACCAGGCTGGCCTGGCCGGTAAGCCGATCCTGGGCTGCGTCGGTCAGGTCGCCGCGGCGCAGCGAGGCCTTCAGCCAGCGAACCTCACGGCGGTAGTGCGCCGGGAGCTGACCCGGCAACCAGTACGGGCCGCCGGTGACGACACCGACGTGCACCCGATCCTCGTTCACCGTGACGACGAGGTCACCCTGCGCCATTCGGTTGAGGAAATGATCCAGCAGCGTGACCCGTGTTCGCTCCTGGGCCGGGCTCAGCCCCGACTCGACATCCCTGACGACCTGGGCGATCTCGCTGCGGGTCAGGCCAACGTCAACCTGCGGGTAGCCCGGCATCGAGATCGAGCAGTAGCCCTCCGCCAACCATCGCGGCACAAGGTTGCGGCCCTGCACGCTCGCGCCGCGTACGAGCCAGCCGCGCCGGTACGGCACCGAATTGCTCTGCCCGTCCGGCGGATTCTTCGCCCACTGTTGCAGCCACAGCGAAAGGTCGAACGGTTCCCCCCGGGCTTCGATCGCGACCCGGATCGCGGCGAAGTCCCGTTCGAGGTCTCCGGTGAGGGCACCCACCTCTGCGGCGTGCGCCGACACGAACGCCTTGAGGCCGTTGATGCTCACGGTGTCAGGGAAAGTATCCGGGAACGCCAGATGCAGTAGGGCGAGTCGCTGGGCGTGCGCGGTCGAGTTCGGCGTCGCGTCCAGCAGGGCCCGGAACTCCCATGGGCCATCCAACGCGGCGCGTCTGTCCTGGTGCGGAAAGCTGCTGACGTTGGCGGCGACCCGCGCCATCCAGGCGATCTGCTGGCTGCGGTATGCGACGGCCGGGCCGAAGGGGGTGATGCCCCCGTCGAGCGCCGCATCGAGTTCGGCGGGGACAGCAACCGGACGGGGCATCGCCTTGAGCACGGTGCGCACCGCCACCCGCTTCGTCACACCCTTGATGTCGGAGGGCGCCAGCAGGTTTAGGTAGAGCAGTTCGGCGGCGAGCTGGACGACATCCGGGTCGGCGCCCTCCAGCGCCGTCCGATAACGCTCCGGAAACGGCGGCTTCTTTCCCTCCGTTGGGACCGGCTGATACTCAAGCCGTTCCGCAAGGTTCTCGGCATTCGTCTGCGTCCACACCGGACGGCCGGGCATGAACGCCGAGTCGTCGGCGGCGAAGCCCTTTTCCAGGAGAACGCGAGTGGCGGCGTAGACCTGTTCCTTGCCGGTCACGCTCGACTCCGGTCGGGGTGGCGGGGGCCGTCGCCGGGCGGCGGGTCGAGCGGCGAGATGAAGCGGCCGGTGGCCATCTCATCGTAGGCGGCGAGGACAAGACGGTGGGTGCGGAACTCGCCGAACTCCTTCTCCTCATTCTTACGCAGCACAAAGAATGAGTCGAGGACATGCTCGGCCTCGTCCCGGGTGAGGCCGTACAGGTGCAGGTAGGCGGCGTCCAGCTCGGCCCGCAGCTGCGCCCGCCGCTCCGGTATCCAGCGGAACGGCGGTCCGTCCCCCGCGTTCAGCTCCTCGGCGTAGGGCACCATGTCCCACGACGTGTAGGACAGCTCCAGCACCCGATCCGCCACCCAGTCTCGCAGCTCCACCTCGTCATCCCAGGGCGCCGGCTGGAGGTATGCCTCTGGCGGCAGCACCGGAAGCTGTGCCATCAGGCCGAACGTCATATGTGTGCCACTGAGCTTCTGCCGAGCAACATAGTCAAGAGCCAGGCAGGAAAGATTGGCATGAAGAGCTGCAACCGCAGAGTTGGACGTGAAAAGCAAAGGCGCTGTGTGACCAACTGCACCCGCCGGGATAGCGGATACAATTAGCGTGCGCTCTTCGTCGTTGCGGGCTATGTCACGCCAGCCAAGTAGCCATCCACGATCCCAACGCTCTCCACGTTTCCTGTTGATTCTTTCAACTTCCTTGTCAACATCCTCCTCTTCGACCCAATAGCGAGGCTGCGAAACTGCCGCCGGATTATCGTGCTCCCATAGCCCAAATTTGGGCAATGTCCCCTTGTTGATTTGAGCCTGGGTCGCCCCCTCGAATGTCCCGTAGCGGTGGTCATAAAGGTGTAGCATTTTTCCTTCGAATAGCGGATATTTCCTTGATTCGTCAGATTCGGCAACATTGCCGTCCACAAGAAATCCGCCATCCCTCACCTCCTTTTCCGTCAAAAATCTACTTGAGTCATTCGCCATGTCAAGCATCCGAAAGAAGACAGCCCTCCAGGGACTCTCATCGGAATCATTACCGAGCACCGGGATACGACCATGTATCGCGATCGTAATCTCGGCATCCTTGCGGGATCGAAAGACCGGGGACGTTCCGCTGTTAGGGTTAACCTGTAGAAACTCTTGTGGCGCGAGTCCAAATCGACTCGCCGAAAGATCCTCGACTCGCTGGACCGCGAAGGCGAACGATGCATCGCCTACCGGCAAGCCGCCGGTGGCAACAAGCAGTGAGAAGCTGACCCGATTGTTGACGCCCGGAAAGATTCCTTTCTCGTTCTCGAAGTCGAAGAAGCCAGCCAGCGTCGACGTCTCCACGAGGCGGCGGAAGAAGGCGGCAGTGGTGTCGCCGGTGGCGATGTTGGTGGGCAGGATGACCCCGAGACGGCCGTGGTGAGCAATCACCGACAGGTCATGCTCGGCGAAGATCTGGAAGGTGTTGATGTCTCCCCGACCGGTGAGCGGGTAGCGACCGGAGGCATGCGCGAAGTGGCTGGTGAAGTCGGAGTCGCGCAAGGTGCGCTGGTACTCGGCGGCCAACGCGGGCCGTTCCTCGTCCAGCTTCGCGATCATCTTCTTGCGGGCGGCGGCGTTGAGTGCCTTGGCGATCTCTCGGTCGCGGCTGGCGAAGAACTCCTCGTCCTGGAGCTTGACCCGTTCCCAGGGCGGGTTGCCGAGGACGCAGGAGAAGCCGCCGGGCAGGATGTCGGGGAACTCCAGGGGCCAGTGGAAGAAGCGGTGGCGGTCGCGCAGGGTGGTGAGCACCTGCTGCTGGGCCTGGGTGAGGGCGGCGGCGCCGGTGTCGCGGATCTGCCTGATGTCGTTGGTAGTGGGCGGCGGTGGGTCGGCGCGCAGCTCGGTGACCGGCAGTGGGGTGCTCGTCTTCTTGAGACGCTCCTGCTCGCGGGCGACGGCGTCGGGGCCGAGGCGGTGTGGCCAGGCGAAGGCGGCGCACCAGGCGTCGGCGGCCAGCCGAGCGTGGTCCAGCTCGACGTTGGCCTCCGCCTGTCGCCATCGCCGAGCCTTGTCATGCACGGCGCCGAGGTTGTCCTCGGGCAGTCGAGCGAGCGTCTGGAAGTCGGCTCGCCATGCCTCGCTGGGGTCGGCGAACGGCAGCTCGCTGTAGCCGTCGGCGGCTTTCTTCAGCTCGTCCCGGTTGCGTTTGCGGTAGGCCCGCAGCTGGGCGGGGTCGTCGCCGACGAGGCCCTTGAAGGCGTCCTCGGGCAGGCCGGCGTCTACCAGGTCGGGGGTGGTGCCGATGAGGGCGTTGCCGACCTTGATGTGGGCGTCGAGGAACGACAGTGGCCGGCCGGGGTCGAGGGCCTCCAGCCACAGTGCGACCTTGGCGAGCTCCGCGGCGAGCGGGTTGATGTCCACGCCGTACAGGCAGCGGGCGACGACGTCGCGCATCGCCGTCTGGGTGGCTTCGACGGAGGGTTCGGCCTCGCCGGTGCGGACGGCGGCGAGGCGGCGGGCGATGCGCCGGGCGGCGGCGGCGAGGAAGTGCCCGGAGCCGCAGGCCGGGTCGCAGACGGTGACATCCAGGAGGGCCCGCTCGGGGTCGACGGCCTGGTTCGCCGCGTCGAGGACGGGGTCGAGGGCCTCATCGAGCAGGATCTCGACCAGTCCGGGTGGGGTGTAGTAGGAGCCGGTGGTCTTGCGTTCGTGGCCGGCGGCGACGTCGAGGGTGAAGGCCCCGGTGTCCCGGTCGAGGTGGGGGACGAGTTCGAGGAGCGACTCGTAGACGCCGCCGAGTTCTTCGGCACCGAGGTTGCGGTAGTCCACCGATCGGGGCAGGCCGCTGTCGTCCCGGATGACGGACAGGGCGCGCACGGCGGCGAGGAGGTCGGCGTTGGTGAGCGCGGTGGTGGCGAGGTGGCCGAGCTGGTCGGGTTCGTAGATGCCGCCGAGGCCGGGCAGGGCGAGCTCGGGGCGGCCGGTTTCCGCGCCGAGGCCGTGCAGGACGACCTGGTGGGCGGCCCACAGGTCGCCGTGGCGTCCGCCGGCCAGGCGGCGCCGTGCCAGTCGGCGCAGCCGGTTGGTGGAGAAGTATCGGCGGTAGGTGTCGCGGGCCTGCGGGGCGGCGTCGTGGGGGTGGAGCAGGTCGCGGTCCTCTGCGACGAACAGGACGAGCAGTTGGTAGACGACGCGCAGCAGCAGCCGGTAGTACTCGCGGCTGGGCAGGGTGCCGTCGGCGAGGGCGGCGCGCAGCGCGGTGTTGTCGGGGTGGCGCAGGAAGCCGCGGCCGAGGATGGTCAGTGCCTGGGTGACGCCGTCGCGCAGGGCGGTGAGCGCGCGGGTGCCGCGTCGGGTTCCTTCGCCGCGCCAGGTCTCCAGCCAGCAGGTTTCCGGGCGGGCGTCGCTGTTCGGGCGGGGTTCGACCCGGCTGGCGTGGGCGACGAGCCAGAGCAGGACGAAGTCGGCGAACACCTCGCCGTCGAACATCGCCTCCAGGTCGAACTCGACGTAGGCCTGGCGGACCAGGGACGCCGAGTCGCGCAGCAGGCGCAGGCGCAGGCCGTTGGAGACGAATCCCCACAGCAGGTCGGGTGAGCGGTTCAGCAGCTCCTGCACCATCGAGTGCGGCGCGGCGCCCGCCGCGCCCGGTACGCCCGCGGTTCGGTGGTCGAGGCTGACCCCGGCGCCGAGCAGGTGCACGGGGCTGCGTTCCCACAGGTGGGAGACGGGGTAGGCGCGGGTGCCGGTGGGGCCGTCGATGGTGATGCCGCCGGCGGGGGCGGTGGGTAGCCGGCCGTAGCCGAGCTCGTCGAACAGCACCCGTAGCCAGCGGTTGCGGGTGGCTTCGGTCTGGGTGCCGGTGACCGGGCCGGGCGGTACGAGGCGGCGGAAGTCGGCCCAGGCCGCCTGCAGGCGGGTGAAGGAGCGGTTCGCGCCTTCGCGCAGGGTCTCCCGGCCGATGAGGCCGTAGTCGGCGGGTTTCTGTCCGGGCAGGCCGTCGCTGGTGGCGACGGCGGCGAGCAGGTCGGTGGGCAGCAGGCCGCCGACGCTGCGGACGGTGGTGAAGGCTCCGGTGGCCGGTGGGGTCGTCATGCGCGGGCCGCCGGCAGGTGCAGGTACACGCCGAGGATGTCGGCGGGGCGCTGGGCGGTGACGGTCAGGCCGCGGCGGACCAGGTTGCCGGTGCTGCCCGCAGCCTCCCGGACGCGCCGGTGGCTGGCGAGCAGGTCCGCGGCCAGCGTCTCGCCCACCTCGGTGAGGTGGGCGGTGAGGCCGTCGAGGCGGGCGGTCAGCCGGCGCAGGTCGGCGGCGGCGAGGTCGCGGGGATAGTTGGCCACCGGGCGGGCGGCGAGCTGGGCGGCGACCTGGTCGTCGTCGAGCCACGTCGGGTCGGTGGGGGTGCCGGTGAAGCCCACGATGCGTGCCTCCTCGGCGACCTGCGGGCGCGGCCCGGTGCGGCCGGGCAGGGTCAGGTGCAGCCGGTAGCGGACGAGGAGCAGGACGGTGCGGACGTCGGCGGCGTCGGTGACCATGACGCCGCAGCGGCGGGCCGGCCGGTCGGCCTCGTCGACGCCGATCGGGTCGAGGGCGGTGTCCAGCACGTACCGGGCGAGGGTCTCCACGGTCGGGTCGGTGCGGGTCAGCACGGCCATCTCCGGTGGGGCCGGCAGCGTCTCGGCCAGCCGCAGCTCCCCGCCGCTCACACCAAGTTGAGAGCGCAACGCTGGTGGCAGGCCGGCGGTCGGCGCCAGGTAGTGGTCGCCATCGCGGTGCGCGGGGGCGCGCAGGGCGGCGAGGGTGGACAGGGTGAACTCCGCGACCTCGGCCGGGCCGCCGAGGCTGCCACGGATCGCCTGGACCTCCCGGCCGACCTCCTCCGGGCGGATCTGTTCCTGCGCGTACAGGGAGCGGGAGCGCTTCTCCCGTTCGGCGGCCGACGTCCACCTCGCCAGCAGGTCGGCGCGGGCGGCCTCGCCGACACCCTCCAGTTCGAGCTGGTCCGGCGCGGCCCCTGCGGCCAGCAGGCCCTCCAGGACCGCGGAGAGCACCACGTCGGAGTCGGCGGGGACGGGCACGGACACCCCGGTGTCCTTGCGGATCGCGTCGTGCCGGCGCAGCAGGACGTCGAGGACCAGCGAGTCGATCGGGTTGTCCGCGCCGAAGTAGGTGACGGCCTTCACCGCTGGTGCGGTCTGCCCAAACCGGTCGACCCGGCCTTCCCGCTGCTCGTGGCGGGTCGGGTTCCACGACAGGTCGTAGTGGACGACGGCGGTGAAGTGGTTCTGCAGGTTGATGCCCTCGGAGAGGCAGTCGGTCGCGACCAGCACCCGGCGGTTCGTGCCGGCCGACCGGTCGGCGAGACCGGCCACACGCACGGCCCGGTCATCTGGTGGCTGCTCGCCGGTGACCGCCTCGACCTCCACGCCGGCGAAACGTCTGTCAGCGCGCAGGGCGGCGGCCAGGTAGGTGGCGGTGGCGATGTACCGGCAGAACACGACGACCGCGTCGCCGCCGTCGAGCAGCTCCTTGACGATCTTCATGCCGTTGGCGAGTTTGGCGTCGTCCGCCTTGCCGTGGAGCTTCTTCGCGTCGGCGGCCAGCGCGAGCAGCCGCGCGCGGACCGGGTCGAGCTGCGCGCCGGGGCTGGTGTCCGCGCCGTCGGTGGAGGTCGCGTCGCTCAGGTCGAGTACTCCGGCCTGGCCGAGCGCGTCGGCCTCGGCGACGCTGTCGGCGTCGGCGACCCCGCTGCGGTTGAGCAGGGTCGCGACGGCGGCAGCCGGGGAGGACGCCAGGGCGCGCAGCAGCGCCAGCACCGACCACCAGCGGACCCGCTGCGCCACCGCGCCGCCGCGGGTGTCGTGGACGCTGTCGCGGGCGTAGGCGAGCACGTCGTCGAACAGCGCCCGGTAGGTGGGAGTGAGTCGGTAGTGCTCCTCGGCGGTCAGCCGGTCCGGGAACGACGTCGTCTCGTCGAGGTAGGCGCGGATGTCGGCGCGTTGCCGTTGGACAAGGTGGCGGGCGATGCGTTCCCGGTCGCGGCGGCGGGCCGGTCCGGACAGGTCCTCGGGCAGGTCGGCGAGCGCCGGGTCGAGCAGGGCCAGCAGCGCCCGGAACGCCGAGGTCTTGCCGCTGTGCGGGGTCGCCGTCATCAGCAGCAGGTGCCGGTCGGGGTCGGCGGCCAGGCTGGTCAGCAGCGCCTGCCGCTGCTGCGCGGCGGCACCGGCGCGCCCGGCGTCGTCGTCCGCGACGCAGGTGTGCGCCTCGTCGACCACAACCAGGTCCGGGCAGGCGCGCAGGAACTCGTCGCGGCGGCGGGCCGCCTTGATGAAGTCCGTGGACACGATCGTGTAGGGATGGTGTTCGAACAGGGACTCCCCCGCCGGCAGGTCGCGTTCCAGCCGGCCGGCGGTCGAGGCGAGTACCAGCGTCGCGTCCAGGGCGAACTTCTCCGCCAGTTCCGCCTTCCACTGCTGGGCCAGGGCCGGTGAGCACAGCACGGTGAACCGGTCGGTGCTGCCCTGCGCGAGCAGCTCGGTGACGATCAGGCCGGCCTCGATCGTCTTGCCGATCCCGACGCCGTCGGCGATCAGCAGCCGGACGGTGTCCATTCGCAGCGCCATCAGCAGCGGGACGAGCTGGTAGGAGCGGGGGGTGACGGCCAGCCCGGCCAGGCTGCGGAACGGGCCGCCGGAGGAGCGGAACCCCAGGCGCAGGGCGCTGCGCAGCAGCCGGGCGCTGGCCGCGTCTCCCAGGTCGGTGGCGTCCGGCGGCGGGAATGTCGCGGGCTCGACCGGTTCGAGGGCCGGTAGGACCCCGGCGACCTCGTCGTCGGTGCCGCCGAGCGGGCGCAACAGCAGTAGGTTCGCCTCGCCGCCGGGCAGCACGACCCATTCTCGGCCTCGGGCCCGGACCAGGGAGCCGGGCGGGAAGACTGACGTGGTGCGCGGGGCCGCGGGGGCGGTCACCGGGCCGCCACCGGTCCGAACACGCTCGGCAGCTGCGCCACCTGGGACTCCCATTCGTCCTCGTCGCCGATCTCGATCACGGTCCAGCCGAGCGCGGCGAGCCGATCGACCGCCAGCTCGCCGGTGGTCCCGTCATCCGCCCTGTCCTGCCCGTCCGTCTCGGGGGCCTCGCGGCGCACGAACACGCCCACCTCGCCGTGCGCCAGGTGGTAGACGAGGTCGGGCCGGGCCTGCGCCTCGGCGATGAACTCGGCCGTGCCGTCCGGCGGTCGGTGGCCGTGGTCGCCAAGCCAGCGCACGAATCGCGCGGTCGCGTCCTCCCGAGTCAGCGGCGGGCCATCCGGGACCCCGGTGGGAAGGGGATCGGGGTCGGGGACGGCCGTCGTCGGGGCGGACTCGGGACCGGCCTCGGCGAAGTCCACCGTCCGCGGCGTGCTCGAGCCCGAGGCTGAGCCGGCGGGCGGTGGGAGCGTCGTGGTGCTGCTGTCGGCCAGCGCGAGCAGCAGTGGCCGGGCCAGGAAGCGGTCGAGCAGTTCGTGCTCGATCTGGTTGCCGTAGGACAGCAGGCAGTCGTAGCAGGCCCGCGCGCAGCGCTCCGTCACACCATCGGGAGCGCCCCGGTCGCCGCCGTCGAGATCGAAGTGCAGCAGGTCCAACGCGCGGCGGGCGACGGCGTCGAGCTCGCCATCGTGCAGCAGCCGGCGCAGCACCCCGGCGCCGCCCTCGGCCGACTCGTACAGCAGGATCCGGCGGCGGTCCCACAGATGCGGCAGCGCCTCCGCGGTGAGTTCGGAGTCCTCGAGGTCGTACTCGACCTGCACGGCGCGTTTGAGCGCGTACTGGAGGCTGGCGAGTGCGTCCGGGCGCAGCGTGGCCTGCCATTCGACGACGAGTGCGTTGCGGCTGTCCTGGACGTAGGGGACGACCAGCTCGCCAGCCGCCGAGCCTCCCGAACCCGCCGTGGCCTTCCTGGTCAGGCTGTCCGGGTCGGTGGGCTGGTCGGAGCGGCGGGCCCACCGACCGGTGGCCGCGTCAAGCCGGTAGCCGGTCGGCTCCTTTGCACGGCGCCGCCGCAGGCCGATGTTCATCCGGCGGATCGTGGCCGCGTCGGCATAGGCCAGCCGCGCCAGCGCCGTCCCGTCAGCCACCGCGACGGTCGCCTCGACCCGCCGGTCGGGCCCGTCGACCTGCATCGCCACGGCGGTGCGGATGTCGAAGCCCTGCCGACGGCGTTCCTCCTCGTCCGAGCTGATCCGCTGCCGGCGCCGGGTGCTCGCCGTCGTCATCCGCAGCAGGTTGTTCCAGGCCGGACCCAGCTCGGCGTGGCACGAGGCGCAGACATCGTCGGCGGCGTCGTGCAGCGCACCGCAGCCGGCGCAGACCTTCGCCGCCTCCAGGGCGAGCCGCGGTTGGCCGCCCGTGTCCGCGCGCAGCGACCGGGCGACCTTGTAGACCTCGTAGCGTGAACCCTCGTGGTAGACCAGCGCGCCCGGGCCGAACTCGCTGATCGCCAGGAAGCGCGGCCGGGACAGGTAGTCGCCCTCGAACTGGCGGCGGCCCCGCCGCGCCGGAATGAACGCCGACACCGGCAGGCGGGGGAAGCTGTACCCCGGCAGAAACCCCTCCGAGGCCAGGTAGCGGTAGGTGTAGAAGTCGCTCTGGTCCAGGGACGTCTCGGCGTTGCGCAGCAGGTCGAGCTGGGCCTCCGCCTCGTTGCGGCGCGCCCGCGCGGCCGCGACCGCGTCCTTCGACGCCGACACATCGGTGATCACGCTGCTCGCCTCGGCGAACTCCGCCTGGGCGTTGCGATACAGCGTCCGCCACCGGTCGCAGGCCCGGTCGAAGTTCTCCAGCGCGCGGCTGACGGTCCGCTCCGCCCAGCCCTCGTCGTACCAGGGGGCCTCGACGATCTCCCGGGTGTCCGCCAGCACCCGACGAGCCCGCCGCGTCGCCCGCAGTCGGGCGCCCTCGTCCGACATCGCCGCGACCACCTCGGGCCGCAGTGTCAGGGGCGGGTCCTCGCCGGCGACAGTGAGAATGTCCACCAGCGAGCTGCCCAGCGCCTGCTGGGTGGTCTCAGCCAGCCAGATCGCCTGCACGTGGGCACGGACCAGGTCGGCGTTGGCCAGGTCCAGGCGGGGCGGGGCGACCGCGCCGGCGACCATGTCCTGGGAGCGGCGGAAGTAGTACTGGTCGTGGGCGCTGCCGCTGGTGCAGTAGGTGACGACCAGAGCGGGCTGGCTCTGCCGGCCGGCCCGGCCGGATCGCTGGGCGTAGTTCGCCGGTGTCGGCGGCACGTTGCGCATCAGCACCGCGTTCAGCGAGGAGATGTCGACGCCGAGCTCCATGGTCGGCGAGCAGAACAGCACCGGCAGCGACGCCTCGCGAAACGCCTGCTCTCGCTGCTCCCGGATCAGGGCGGGGACCTGGGCTGTGTGCTCGGCCGACGACAGCGCGGCCAGCTCTCTGGCCTGCTCCCGGTAGAGACCGACGAAGTAGCCGTTCGTCCGACCACCCTGATCGCCGACGGTGACGCGCAGCGGGTCGGGCGCTCGCGTGGTGCCGTCCCCGGCCTTCCACACCAGGACCGCCGCGTTCAGCTGATAACCGGCTCCGGTGCTCCCCCGCCCGTCATCATCGATCTTGTGCACGATGCCGTACTCCTCGGCCACTGTGAGAACCGAGACGATCGCGGCCTCGGCGTCGTCGACGGACAACGCGCTGCCGATGAGCGCTCGCACCTCCCGCCGCAGGAAGGCGCCGTACGCCGACCGGCCGGAGACGAACTGGTCCGTCCGCGGCTCGTCGCGGCGCTTGGCGCGGGGCAGCAGCCGGCCCGCGATGAACGGCTCCTCCTCCAGCTGCCACGGCCCGGTCAGATGCTGGTTCGCCAGCGACTGCGCCCGCTCGAAGCCGTCGAGGGAGAGCACGTCCGCGCGCAGCGACAAGCTGTGTCGCATCTCGTCCAGTAGCACCGCCATCAAGCGCAGGCGGTCGTCGGGCGCGACGTCGGCAAGCGCGGTGCCCCGCCACGACTCGTCGTCGGCTGCCGCCTCGTCCAACCACCGGTACTCGACGCGCAGCAGGCCGGCCTGCTCCAGGTTCGGCATCGTGATCCGGATGCCGCGCTGCAGATCGAGGTACAGCCGGTACTCGACGACCTGGCGCAACGCCCGATCGGCGAGCTCCCGCCCGGACCCCTTCCGCTGCGGCTCCTGCGCGTACCGCTCCCGCGGCAACGCCAGCGCCCGCACCACCGACCCCGCGAGGTCCTCGTGGGTCAGCCCGTCGTCGCCGGCGGCCTCGCATGCTCGATGCAGGGCCGCGCGCACCATGCCGACCTGCACGAAGTCGTTGAAGTGCCCGGCCTGAAGGGCCGCGTCCTGCCGGTTGTCCGTGAACGCCAGCACCTTGCGGGCCTCGTCGGCGAGATCCTTCTGGTCCTGCAGCGCCCGCATCAGGCTGGAGCTGAGCACCGTCGCCGCCGAGCTGCGCCCCTCCGAGCCGAGACTCGACAGCTTCGCGAAGTCCTGCTGCCGGGGTGACTCATAGGACACCCGGCAGTCCGGGTTGAGGCAGAACCGGAACGGCGCCCGCACGAAGGCCGCCGCGAGGCCGCCGTCGTCGTGGTCGCCGAGCTGGCGGCCGTCCGGCGCCACCCGCATCGGCTCGGGAAGCAGGCCTGCCCGGTTCGGCAGCACGGATCCGTCGGCCGCGAGCCATGAGGCGGGCAGCCGGCCGGCCACCGCGTCGAGACCACGCGGCCACGGGGTCGACGCCGACACGTACAGGTAGCCGCCGTGCTCGTCGTCCTCCACGTCAGCCGACGTGCCACTCACCCCGAACCGACCATTGCGGCGGGTCACCGCGAGGTACTCCTGGCCGCACTCCCGGCAGAACACCAGCGGCACCAGAATCGCGTCCGGGTCATCCGGGTGCGCGAGCTGACGCCGCGTCGTGACGTGCCGGGTCTCCTCCACGTCGAGCGACACGTAGACGGTGTCGCCCTTGCCCACGAACTGGTGCAGCCGGAAGGCGAACAGCGGCCGGCCGAACGCGTCGACCTGCCGGCTGCCAGCCAGCAGCGTCTCCCGCAGTGCGTGCTCGCACTTCTCGACCGCCGCGCCCGTCAGTTCGGCCAGCTCTGCGGCGACATCCGGCAGTTTGCGCGGGCGGCGCCGCACCAGCCGGCCGTCCTCCTCTGCCAGGCCGAACTGGGACTCCGCCCAGCTCGCCAGGACGTCCTCACGCAGCTCGACGGGAGGCACCCGCCTGGCCACCGCCGCGCGCAACCGGTCCGGGTCGGCGGAAACGTCCACGGTGGCCCGGCGCACCGTCTCGTCCACCACATGCTCCGGCGCCACCGGCAGCCCGAACATCGTCGACGCGGTGCGCGCGATCTCGACGTGCTGCTCGGCGCGGCTGCCGCCGGTCGCAAGCGTCGCCGACGTTCCCACGCACCGCACGTCCGGGCTGCCGCAGGCGTCCCGGACCCGGCGGACCAGCATCGCCACGTCCGCACCCTGCCGCCCGCGGTAGGTGTGCAGCTCATCGAGCACCAGGAAACGCAGACCACCCGCCCGCTGGATCAGCCGCCGCCGCTCCTCCGGACGGGTCAGGATCAGGTCCAGCATCACGTAGTTCGTCAGCAGGATGTCCGGCGGCTCCGCCAGGATCTCCCGGCGACGCTCGTCGTCCTCCTGGCTGGTGTACCGGGCGAACGTCACCCGCCCGTTGTCACCGAGGAACTCCTTCAGCGCCTCGAACTGCGAGTTCGCCAGCGCGTTCATCGGATAGACGATGATCGCCTTGATGCCACCGCCGGTCCCCACCCGCAGGACGTGGTCGACAATCGGCACCAGATAGGTGAGGCTCTTTCCGGACCCGGTGCCCGTTGTCACCACGTAACTCGCGCCGGCTTGGGCCAGCTCCACCGCGTCCCGCTGGTGGCGGTGCAGCCGGATCGGCATCCCGCCGATCCGGAAGATGTCAGCACACCCCGGATCCAGGCCGCCCGGCCCGCCGTGCGCCAACTCCGAGATCTCACCGCCCGGCTCGAACGCCGGGTTCAGCGACAGCCACGCCTCCGGCCACAGCAGGCCCTGCGCCACCGCATCCTCGACGTGCGCCCGGATCCTCGCGTCCCGGATGGTCAGGAAGCCACGAACGAACTCCTCATAGTCCCGCACCAGCCTGTCGCGCACAGCGAACACATCCACCGGCAACCCCCCAGGACGGTGCAGAACGGACTACCACACCGTAGCCTCATCACCTCATACCGTCTCAACTGGGCATCACGCACGCATCCGACCAGATGCGGACGCACACACTCCCCGTGCGGGACACGTCGCATCGATGAGATGCAGGCCCAAGACCGCCTAACTACTGGTCGGGGAAGACGGCTCGGGGCCTTCGAGGCCCAGCTTCACCAGACGGGATTCGATTGCGCCACGACCACGCTGATGACTGTCGACCATCGTCCGCACCGTCCAGCCCGCCTCATGCTCCTGGCGGAGTTGGTCGTCCTCCTCCGCTGACCAGGCGTCTCCATGACGGGGGTGGTCCCGCCGCTTCCGTTCCAGCGCCTGCGCGTACGCCGACGCCGGCGACCAGTCCATCGAGATCACGTCATCCACCGTGTAGGTGGCCAGCACCACCAGCACAGCCCACAACGCGGGCCAGCCGCCACCAGAGGCGAAGGCGTCGAGATCCGGGTGGAGCTACCGCTACCGGGCCCGGATGCCGACTCTAGTGACGCTCAGTAGTTGTCTATCCTTGTCTTCCGGACATATGGGAAGCGATGGCGCTGGCTGGGGGGCGACGATGGTTTCGAGCGCGGCGGCTCGGTTGTACGCGGAGAT
>NZ_FZMO01000172.1 GCF_900197875.1 Frankia canadensis
CTCGACGGGGGCGCGGGCGCCGGGGTGGGCGGGGCGGAGTCGGGCAGGTCCGGGCCGACGAGTTCCTGGCGGATGATGTCGCTGCGCAGCAGCACCCAGCCGTCGCCGACCTCGGCCAACCGGCTGGCCAGCGTCGTCTTGCCGGTGCCGGGCAGCCCGCCGACGACGACGAGGCGGACCCTGCCCGCCCGCAGGTGGCGGTGGGCGACGGCGAGCAGCCGCCGGGCCCGCTCGGCGACGTCGGGATCGCCCTGGCCGTGCAGGCAGGCCGCGCGCGCCTGGTCGAAGGCCCGGTAGGCGACGTAGAAGTGCTGCAGCGAGCGGGGGTGCACCTCGCCGCTGAACTCCCGGTACGCCTCCAGGAAGTCGGCGGCCTCCTCGGCGGCGCCGAGACGTTCGAGGTCCATCGCGAGGGAGGCGACGTCGCCGAGCACGTCGCCGGAGCGTCCCCGCGGGTCGAACTCGACGCAGTCGAGGATCCGCGGACCGTCGTCGAGGCAGAAGATGTCCTCGGCGAGCAGGTCGCCGTGGCCGTCGCGGATCCAGCCCGCGCGGCGGCGCTCGGCGAGCAGCTCACCGCGGCCGGCCAGGTAGCGCAGGGCGAGGCGGCCGATGTCGTCGACGACGGCGGCGTCGAGCTGGCTGCCGCGGAAGGGGGCGAGCGCGGCGAGGCGCTCGCGCCACAGCCCGGCCAGCGCCGCGCGCTCCCCCGCCGCCGCGATCGCCGCGCTCGTCTCGCAGCGCTGGTGGAACACCGCGAGCGCCCGGGCGACGGCACGCAGCGTCGGGCCGACCCGGTGGCCGCGGCGCACCAGGGTGGACAGCTGGCGGCTGGCGGGCATCCGGCGCATGACGACGAGATGGTCGATGATCTCGCCGGTGTCGTCGCGCAGGTCGGCGACGCCGAGGTAGACGTCGGGGGCGAGGCGGCGGTTGAGCGCCACCTCGGCCAGGCACAGCGCCTCCCGGGCGCGGCGGTCGGTGACGGTGAACAGCCCCAGGTCGACGGGCTTGCGCCGCTTGTAGGCCCGGTCGCCGAGCAGGTACAGCAGGGCGCCGTGGGTCTCGGTCGTCTCGCCGGCGGCGAGCTCCGCGAGCGGCGGGGCGGCCAGGCGCGGCCCGACGGCCTCGACGCCGAACCCGATGCCGAAGCCGGGGCCGAACCCGGGGCCGGTCGGGGTGGGCGTGCCGGCGGTCCCGCCGCCGGCACCTGCGCCGGGCAGCGCATCCCGCACATACTGGACGGTCATCGCCTCTCCCGGGGTCGAACACAGGCATCGATAGTGCTCACTGGCCATGCTCGCCGGCCGGGGGCGAGCCCACGACCGCCAGAGGTTGCCTACCCGGGGGACGTTCGGACCTCCCTGGCCGGTCTTGCGACCCGGGAGGTCCGAACGTCAGCGATCCTCGATCGTCACCGGTCCTCGAACTGGCGCAGGAACGCCTCGCGCTCCGCCGTCGCGTCGCTGATGAGGCGCTCGGCGCGGGCGAACGCGTCGTCGTCGAGGAGCAGCTGGCCACAGTAGCGGTCGACGAGACCGGCGAGGGTCAGCAGAATCGTCCGCAGCTCCTGCGGCGTCGCCGCGATCCACGGCCAGGCATTCTCGCGCATTCCGTAAACCGAGTGCAAAATGTCCTGGACGCTCAGCGCACGCGGCGGGTTAGTAGCCGCCGCGGCGCCCTGCGGCGGCCCGGAATCGGCCTCCGACCACATCCCGACGCGGGCGCCCAGCGCCCAGCACGTCCACGGATCGCACGCGACGTCGAGCATTCGCCGGTCACCGCGGAACAGGACGTGCCAGCCCGTCCTTTCCGCCAGGAACAGGCCGTACTTCTCGGCCAGCGGCTCGAGTATCTCCATCGCGGCCAGATCGAACTCGGCGCCGGCCCGCCCACCACCGGATCCCTCGCCGTGCTCCTGTCGCATCGCCAGTCACCTCGCCATCCGGTCCCTCGGGCCAGCTCCCGCCGGTCCGGTCGCGCCAACACGCCGGAGCGCGCGCCACACCAGGGCGCACGGACGTGCCGGCGGCGTCGGGACCCGCGGTGAACTGTAGAAGACAACCAGGGATCGTGTAACGAAAATCGAGACCCTTGTCCGCGCCGGCGTGGATTGTTGGAACGCCCCGGGCGCGGTCCTCGGCGCGCGCACATCCGGGATATCGGAAACGGAGCGACAAAGATGCCGCGGGCGGGCCGGTGACGTTCCCGGCGATGATGGGAAAAGCCCAGGTCAGGACGACACGCCGGGCGGGGGTGGGGAATGCCCCGGGGCCGGGGCCGGCACCCTGGCGGGCACCCGCCAGCCCGCGGCCACTCGATACGACCACCACGGACCAGCTACGCGAGACCAGCACCGCGACCACGAACGGGCCCTGGTGCCCCACGGGGCCGACCGGCCGGCCTCAGGCCAGTCGGTCATCGGGCGCCGTCGCGCACCCGTCCGAGCAGGCACGGTGCGTCACCGGTCGCGTAGCGGACAGACAGTGGTCAGGGAAGGGCGGTCGCGGCCGCGCGCCACCTCGGTAGCATCGCCTCGATCTCCGCGCCGAGGGCCCCGCACCGGCCTGCCACCAGGGCAGATCCGCCGCGGGCCGTGCCCGGCGCGGCGCCCGGTGCCATCCGCCGGGTCCGTTACTCCTGGGAGCTCACGATGACGTCGCCATGGCAACCGCAGGACCAGCCGCAGGGCTACCAGGGGCAGGCCGGGCCCGCTGACCAGCACGGCTACCCGCAGCAGGGCTGGCCCGGCGGCCCGGCGGGCGGCCCCGGCTACCCGGGTGGGCAGCCCGGCTACGGCGCCCCGGGCGGCTACCCGCAGGGCCCGCCGCCCGGCTACGGCGCGCCCGGCGGCTACGGCGGCCCGGCGCCCTACGACGCCTCCGCCCCCTTCGGCCGGCACCCGGTCACCGGCGAGGCCTACTCGGACAAGCAGAAGCTCACCGCCGGCCTGCTGCAGATCCTGCTCGGCGGGGTCGGCGCCGGCCGTTGGTACCTCGGCAACACCGGCATCGCCCTCGCCCAGCTGTTCACCTGCGGCGGCCTGGGGGTCTGGGCGCTCATCGACGGCATCATGATGCTGACTGGCAACGTCCGCGACCAGCACGGCCGGCCGCTGCGTGACTGACCGGTCCCCCACCGCCGGCGGTCCCACCGCCGGCGGCGAGCGGGCCCCGCGGAGCGGGGGCGCGGACATGCCGGCGGCGGTGGCGCGGCGGCGGCGGGTCGTCGCCGCCGCCGTGGCCGGCGCGGGGGTGGTCGGGCTCGTCTACCTGGCCGGGCACGACCCGCACGACCCGGGGGTGGCGATGCCGCGCTGCCCCATCCGCCACCTCACCGGCCTGGACTGCCCGGCGTGCGGCACGCTGCGCGCCACCCACAGCCTGCTGCACGCCCGGTGGGCCACCGCCGCGCGCGACAACGGGTTCGTGCTGGCCTGCGCGCCGCTGCTCGGCGGCCTGCTGGCCCGCCAGGCGAGGGCGGTGGCCGCAGGGCGCCACGCGCCGGTGCCGCCGCGGGTCGCCTACGGCCTCGGCGCCGCCGCGCTCGCCTGGATGGCGCTGCGCAATCTGCCCTTCTGGCCTGCCTGATCAGCCCCCACGGCCGCCGTGGGTGACCGGGGTGGCTAGCGGGGCCGGGAGGCGGGTGTGGACGCCGTCGGCTCGGCCTGCTGGCCGGGGATCCGCGGGGCGATGTCCGGGGCGGGGAAGGCGAGCGCCTCGATGCGGGCCCGCCGCTGCGGTGGGATCACCGTCGGCGTGGTGTCGACGAGATGCACTATCACCGTGTCGCACAGGCCGAGGCAGACACCGTCGAGGAACAGTCCCGAGCTGTGGGTGAACGACGACCGGCCGACGCGGCCCACCCCGGTGCCGACCACGAACGTCCCCGGGTACGGCGCCTCGGCCAGGTAGTGGATCGAGACCTGGGCGATGACGAGCCGGAAGCCGGTGAAGCCCGTCGGTGCGCCCTCGTCGAAGATCCGCCAGTCCAGGGCGGCGCGGGCGTCCTCGTAGAACGACGCGAGCGCCACGTTGTTGAGGTGCCGGTTGGTGTCCAGGTCGCTGAACCGGGCGGTGACGCTGTGGCTCAGGGGGTAGCTGGCGAGGCTGAGCCGCTGCGGATCGCGTCTGGGGTCCATCCCGCCACAATGCCGAGGGATCGACCCCGGCGTGCCTGGGTGCAAGCAATGTCTCACTCACCGGGCGTGGCGGCGACGGGCACGCCGGCGATGAACGTGCGGCGGACGTGGGCGGCCGACGGGTCGGCCAGTGCCGCCGCCAGCGGCCGGTCCAGCAGGCACAGGTCCGCGGGCGCGCCGGGCCGCACCGCGCGGGGGCGGGCGGGATCGGTCGGCGTGCCGAGGAACAGGGCGAGCGCCGCGGGGGCGGCGAGGCGCTCGCCGCCCCCGAGCACCACGCCGCCGGCCGTACGCCGGTCGGTCGCCGCGCGGATCGCGCGCCACGGGTCGGGGTCGCCGAACGGCGCGTCGGTGCCGGCCGCGAGCCGGACGCCGGCGCGGGCCAGCGACGCCGCCGGGTAAAGCGCCGCCGGGTCCTCGTCGGTGATGTCGGCGAGGTAGCGGTCGCCGCGTTCGGCGATGAAGTTCGGCTGGGTGACCACCGTCAGCCCGCCGGCGCGCAGCATGTCACGCAGCTCGGGCGGGACGACGGCGGCGTGCTCGATCCGGTCGCCGCGGCGGTGCCCGGCGAGTGCCAGCGCGGTGAGGGTGAGGATCAGCTGGACCCGGGTCACGCAGTGCACCGCCACCGGCGCGCCGCCGTGGTGGGCCGCGGCGATCCGGGCGGTCAGGGTGTCGAGGTCGGGCAGCCGGTCGTCGTCGAGGATCAGTTTCACCGCGCCGTCGCGCACCCGCTCCCCCGCCGGGATGCCGCCGCGATCCGTCGCTGGCGGCCCGTGCGCCGCGGGTTCGGGGCGCATGAGGGTCAGGCGCTGGGGCAGCGCGCCGGTGCGCGACGCCTCGACGAGCAGCCGGCGTTCGGCGTCGGACCGGCCCGGGGTCGCGTCGGTGAACCCGGTGACGCCGCGGGCGGCGGCGGCCCGGCCGAGCGCCGCGAGGTCGACGGGCACCCGGGGGATCGCCGCGGCGCGGCGCAGCCAGTCGTCCATCCGCCACAGCCGGCCGGTCGGGTGGCCGGCGGCGTCGCGTTCGACGCCGGGCAGCGGGCAGGCCTCGACGCCGGCCAGGCGCAGCGCGGCGGAGTTGAGCACCCACAGCGCGCCGCCGCGGTGCTGCAGCCGCACCGGCCGGTCGGCCACGAGCACGTCGAGGCCGTGGCGGTCGAGGTCGCCGGCGACGCTCGGGTGGTAGCCGACAGCCCGCACCCAGCCGTGCGCGCCCGCCCCGGGGGCGGCGCGCAGCGCGGCGCGCAGCCCCGCGGCGTCGCTGACCCGCGGCGGCCCGGCGGGCACCGACGACGCGGCGGCCGCCGCGGACAGCAGGTGGACGTGATGGTCATGCAGGCCCGGCAGCAGCGCGCCGCCGTCGGCGTCGACGACCGTCTCCCCCGCCCGGGGGCGCAGCGGTCCGGCGCTGACAGCGACGACGAGCCCACCGTCGACCCGCAGGTCGACGATCCGCCCGGGCGAGTCCGTACCGGCCCCCGGCACACCGGCGGGTTCGCCGCCGCCCAGCGGGGTCAACCGCGCCCGGCGCAGCAGCAGCGCGCCGCCGGCGCCGGCCATCAGCCGGTGCCGTCGAGCAGGCCTTGCAGCGCGGGGGCGCACAGGCGCACGATCCGCTCCCGTTCCGCGACGCTGATCGCGGCGGCCCGCACGACGTGGCGCTGCACGCCGAGGCCGAGCAGGTAGGCCAGGACCAGCTCGGCGCGCAGCGCGGCGTCGGGGCCGTCGAGGCGGGCGCGCAGCCGGGCGACGACCTGCTCGCGGAAGTTGCCGCGCAGCAGGTCCGCCAGGTCACCGTGCTGCAGGGCGAAGGCGACGCGGATGAGCGGGTCGCGGCCGTGGGCGTGTGCGTCGAGCAGGACGCGCAGCAGGTGGGCGCCGAGTTCGGGCAGGGGGGCGTCGAACAGCTCGTCGGTCTCCTCGCCGTAGCGGGCGGCGCGGGCGAACAGGCGTTCCTTGCTGCCGAAGTACTTCAGCACCAGCGGGGCGCTCACCCCGGCGTCGGCGGCGATCGCCTTGAGCGTGACGGCCTCGTAGGGCTGGCGGGCGAACGCGCGGCGGGCGGCGGTGAGGATCGCCTCCCGGCTGACCTCGGCGTCGCCCCGCCCGCGGCCACGGCCCGCGGCGGAACCGGGCGGCGCGCACACGGTGGGGCTCAGGGTCGCGCTCGCGGCGCTGGTCATGTCCGCTCCTCAGCCCGTCCGCAGGTGGCCGGCGTCCCCCAGCGGAACACCCCCGGGGTGCACGTTACCCGCGGTCGCCGGCCCGCCACCGACGGCCGTGCGCAGGGCGCCGCCGACGGGCCGTGCGGGTGGCCGGCGGCGCACCACGACCGTGGCGTCGCCGTCGGCGGACCGGCCGGCTCCGCGCGGCGCCGGCAGGCCGGCGACGTCGACCGCGCCGCTGCCGTCGACCAGGTCGACGAGGGCGCTGCCGTCGGCGCGGGTGGACGCGTCGGCGCGGCCGGTGTCCGTGGCGGCGGCGCGGGTGGGCACCAGCAGGCTGGCGACGACGGCGAGAACGGCGACGACGGCGGCGGTGGCGAACACGATGCGGAAGGCGGCCATGGTCGGCGACGCCCCCGTCGAGGTGGACACGGTCAGGTGGCCGAGCACCGCGGCGACGACCGCGCTGCACATCGCCTGGCCCACCGTGCGCAGCAGCACGTTGAGACCGTTGGCCGCGGCGGTCTGGGTGCGTGGCACGGCCCGCATGGTCAGCATCGGCATCGCCGAGTAGGCCAGCGCCGTGCCGGCGGCGACGACCGCCGCCCCGACGACGATCATCGTCAGGGTGTCGCTGAAGGCCATCCGCAGCACGTAGCCGCCGGCGAGCGCGGACGTGCCGAGCAGCAGTGTCGCGCGCGGCCCGCGGGTGGCGGTGATCCGCGCGGCGGCCGGGGACAGCGCCACCATCGCGACGCCGCCGGGCAGCAGACACAGGCCGCTGGCGAACACCGACAGGCCCAGGCCGTAGCCGGTCTGTCTGGGCACCTGGACGAGCTGGGCGGTGGACAGCGAGTTGGCGTAGAAGGAGAAGCCGACGAACAGGGCCGCGATGTTGGGCGCGAGCACCGCGGGGCGCCGGGCCACGCGCAGGTCGACCAGCGGGTCGGTGGCGCGCAGCTGCCAGCGGGCCCAGCCGGCGAGGATCACCGCGGCGGCGAGCAGCAGGCCGAGGAAGCGCGGGGAGACGAAGCCCCAGTCGGCGCCCTTCGACAGCGCCAGCAGCAGGCACAGCAGGCCCGCGGCGAGGCCGACGGCGCCGGGCAGGTCGAAGCGGGCGGGGGCGCGCACCGGCGAGTCGCGCACGATCAGCCAGGCGAGGACCAGGTCGGTCAGGGCGAGGACGCCGGTGACCCAGAAGAGCACGTGCCAGTCGGCGACCTGGACGATCAGGGCGGCGAAGGGCACGCCGAGGGCCGCGCCGGTGCCGACGGTCGCGCTCATCATGGCCACCGCCGAGCCGACCCGCTCGGGGGGCAGCTCGTCGCGCAGGATGCTGATCGACAGCGGGACGATGGCGAGGCACGCGCCCTGCAGGCCGCGGCCGAGGACCAGCAGCCAGATCGACGACGTCGACGCGCACAGCGCCGAGCCGGCGGTGAGCATGCCGAGGGCGACGAGCAGCATCCGCCGCTTGCCGAAGATGTCGCCCGCCCGGCCGAACAGCGGCGTCACGACCGCGCCGACGAGCAGGGTGACGGTGACGAGCCAGCTGACGTCCGCGGCGGAGGCCCCGGTCAGGCGCGGCAGGTCCGGCAGCAGCGGCACGATGCACATCTGCGAGATGGCGACCAGCGTGCCGCCCGCGCCCAGCACGGCGGCCAGGCGCCGGGAGCGCCCGGGGTTCGCGGCGCTGACCCGGCCGGCGGCGGGGGTGGTGCTGGCGGTGGGGGCAGGTCGGTCCACGTCACTCCTCGGATGATCGGCGACGCCGCCGGCGGCCCGACCGGCGCGACGCCCACCGAACAGTGAACGCACGTTCACCATCAAAGGTCAACATCGTCGTGGCGCGAATCACCCGACGTGGTACACGTCCGCGCAGGTCAGGACCGCGCCCCCGGGCTCCCCGGGACCCCCGGACAGCGGTGCGCGCCGGTGGCACTCCCCTGGACGAGCTGGGCGGTGGACAGCGAGTTGGCGTAGAAGGAGAAGCCGACGAA
>NZ_FZMO01000095.1 GCF_900197875.1 Frankia canadensis
GCGGGGCACGGTGGCGGGGCGCTGCACGTCGCGACCGTGACGTCGCTGGCCACCTGGGTGCTGCCGCGGGCCGTCGCTCACTGGCGGCCCCGGCACACCGATGTCGCCCTGCGGATCACCGAGTTCCCGAACCGGGGGGCACTGGAGGCGTTCATGGCGGCGGGGGAGGCTGACGTCGGCATCGGGCCGCGCCCGGCGAGCTGGTCGGGGCCGGTGCGGTGGCTGGGCCACGAGCGGTTCGTCGTGGTGGTGCCGCGCACCGACCCGCGGGCCGGGCTCGCGGGCGTCGCGCTCGCCGCCTTCGCCGACCAGGACTGGGTCCTCTACGCGCCCGATCACGGGTTGTGCCAGCTTGTGCGGGAGGTGTGCGCGGCGGCCGGGTTCACCCCGCGGGGTGTCGTCGAGACGCGGCAGGTGGACGCGGCGGTCCGGCTCGCCGCCGCCGGCCTCGGCGCCGCGCTGGTGCCGGAGCCGGCGGTGCCGCACGATCTCGCGGCGCACCGGGTGGATCTGGCCGACGCGCCGGTCCGCGAGGTCGTCGCCTACGCCCGCGCGGCCTTCGCCCCGGCCGCGCTCGGCTTCGTCGACCTCGTCTCCACCCTCGACGTCGGCCTCACGCGTCCTGGTGGGGCACCGCCGGTCTAAGGGCGTTGGCGGCGTTCTGGACGCGGGTGCGCAGGGCACGGGCGTCGTCGGCGGGCAGCCAGCTGGCGGTGATGCCGTCCAGGGCGATCGTGACCATGTCGTCGAACGAGTAGCCGAACGTGTCAGCCGCCGAGGCGTACTCGTAGCCGAGGTCGAGGTCGGTCAGAGCGGGATCGTCGGTGTTGAGGGTGGCGAGCAGGCCGGCGGAGCGCATCGCCGGGAACGGGTGCTCGGCGAGCGAGCCGAACGCGTTCGCGATGCGGATGTTGGAGTTCGGGCAGACGGTGAGCGGGATCCGCTCGGCGGCGAAGCGGGCGACGAGCGCGGGATCTGCGACGAGGGACAGTCCGTGGTCGACGCGCTCGGCGCCGAGCACGTCGACCAACGTGGCGATCGCCGAGGGCGGGCTGTTCTCGCCCTGGTGCCCGGTCAGACGGAAGCCGTGGCGGGCGGCGAGCCGGTAGGCGTCGCGGAACGACGCCGGGTCGATGCCGAGCTCGGTCGAGTCCATGCCGACGCCGAGTACACGTTGCATGCCCGTCGCTCCGCCTCGGCGCAGATCGCCGAGCTCGTCGACCATCGCCACGCCGGCGGACGGGCCGAAGGCGCGGTCGATGTCGGCGATGAGCATCGCCGTCGACCCGGTCTCCGCCTCGGCCGCGGCGAATCCCTCGTCGAGCCCGGCGACGATGTCGCGCAGGCGTGAGCCGGCGGTGAGATGGCGCGCCGGGGTGAAGAACAGCTCGGCGTAGACGCGGCCGTGGGCCGCCGCGTCGAGCACGCTCTCGTAGCCGAGCCGGGCCCAGTCATCGCGTCCGGTCAGCGTGGACTGGACCAGCCAGAACACCGAGAGGAACTCGTCGAGCGAACGGTAGGAGTACAGCTCGGTCACGTCCGTCGTCGGCAGCGGGATGCCGGCCCGGGTCGCGAGCTCGACGACCGTCGCGGGCCGCATCGTCCCCTCGACGTGGCAGTGCAGCTCCACCTTGGGCAGCGCGTCGAGCGCCGCCGCCAGCGCCGTATCGGTCACCGCCGCGCTGCTGACGGGTCAAGGCCAGCCTTGTCGAAGGCCTGCTGGATGCCGGTGGCGAGGACGCGGTGGCGGTCGAGCATCGCCGGCAGGTCGGGGTGCGTGGGCCGCCCGTCCTCGACGACGGGCCGGCCGGCGACGACCGTGTGCCGGGCGGCGACCGGGCCGCAGCGCAGCCAGGCGTCGATCGGGTCCGACAGCGCTCCGGCGAAGGCGACCCCGTCCAGCGGCCAGACGACCAGATCGCCGACCGCGCCGACCGACAGCTCGCCGATCTCCCCGACCCGGCCGAGGCAGCCCGCGCCGCCGCGGGTGGCGATCTCGAGGGCGTCGCGGGCCGACGTCGACGCGGCGCCGTGGCGCAGCCGGCCGAGCAGCATCGCGGTGCGGGCTTCCAGCCACAGCGACGCCGAGTCCGCCGACGACGAGCCGTCGCAGCCCAGCCCCACCGGCACCCCGGCGGCGCGCAGCTCGGCGACCGGCGCGAGCCCACCGCCGAGGATCATGTTGCTGCTGGGGCAGTGCGCCACCCCGGTGCCCCAGGTGCCGAGCCGGGCGATCTCCTCGGGGTTCGGGCAGATGCAGTGCGCCACCCACGCCCGGTCCCCGCCCCAGCCGACCTCGGCGAACTGGTCGATGGGACGGCGCCCGAACACCGCCAGGCAGTAGTCGTCCTCCTCCGGGTCCTCGGCGAGGTGGGTGTGCAGTCGCACGTCGAGCCGCTCGGCGAGCTCGGCGGTCGCGCGCATCAGCTCCGGGCGCACCGAGAACGGCGAGCACGGCGCGAGCGCCACCCGCGTCATCGCCCCCCACGACGGGTCGTGATGCCGGTCGACGAGCCGCTGCGACTCGGCGAGGATCTCGTCATCATCCTGGACGACGGAGTCCGGCGGCAGCCCGCCGTCCTTCACCGACAGCGACATCGAGCCGCGGGTCGGGTGGAACCGCATCCCGAGTTCCGCCGCGGCCGCGATCTCCGCCGAGATCAGGTCGCCGCCGCCGCGCGGATGCACGTACAGATGGTCGGTGCTCGTCGTGCATCCGCCGAGCGCCAGCTCGGTCAGCCCGACGTGCGCGGAGACGTGGACCGCCTCCTCGTCGAGCCTCGACCACAATGGATACAGCGTGGACAGCCAGGTGAACAGGGTGCCGTCCAGGGCGGGGGCGAACGCCCGGGTGAGGTTCTGGTAGATGTGGTGATGGGTGTTCACCAGACCGGGGGTGACGAGGCCGCCGCCGGCGGGCAGCACGCGGGCGGCGGGGGGTGGTGGGTCGCCCGGGCCGCCGATCGCGCTGACCAGGCCATCCGTCACCGCGACCCAGCCGCCGCGGATCTCCCGGCGGTCGGCGTCCATCGTCGCGACCAGCTCGGCACCCGAGACAAGCAGGTCAGCGTGCACGGGAGCGGTGATGGCACGGGCAACGGCGGGGGATGGCAGGGTCATGGCCGCAGATTCTGCGACCCGCGCGTTTCACGCGGGTGACGCGGGCAGCCCCTGGAGGTTCCGGGCGTGACGATCAGCATCGAGGATCCGGCCGACCCGCGGGTCGACGACTACGTCGCCCTCACCGACGTGGCGCTGCGCCGGCGCCGGGAGCCGGCGGACGGCCTGTTCATCGCCGAGGGCGAGCGGGTCATCGACCGCGCGCTGCGGGCCGGCTACCGGCCGCGCTCGGTGCTGGTGTCGCCGGCGCGGCTCACCGCCGTCCCGCCGGACCTGCCCGCCGGCGTGCCGATCTACGTCGCCGGCCCGGAGGTGCTCGCCGCGATCACCGGGTTCGAGGTGCACCGTGGCGCGCTCGCGTCGATGTGCCGCCGCCCGCCCCTGCCCGCCGCCGATCTGCTCGCCGCCGCCCGCCGGCTGCTGGTCTGCGAGGACATCGTGAGCCACACCAACCTCGGCGCGATCTTCCGGTCGGCCGCGGGCCTGGGCATGGACGCGGTGCTGCTCAGCCCGCGCTGCGCCGACCCGCTGTACCGGCGCTGCGTGCGGGTGTCGATGGGCGAGGTGTTCGCCGTCCCCTACGCGCGTCTCGACCCGTGGCCGGATGCCCTGCGCCAGTTGCGCGACGCCGGCTTCGGGCTGCTGGCGCTGACGCCCGCCGCCGACGCCGAGGACCTCGGGACCTTCGCCGCTCACGTCGGCGGGCTCGCGCGGGTGGCGCTGCTGCTGGGCAGTGAGGGACCCGGGCTGTCCGCGGTGGCGCAGGCGGCGGCGAGTGCCCGGGTGCGGATCCCGATGGCGCACGGTGTCGACTCCCTGAACGTCGCGGCCACCGCGGCCATCGCCTGCTATCTGCTGGGACGACGCTGAGGCCTGCTCAGGCAGCCCAGCTCACGCGGTCAGCTCACGCTGCCAGCCAGGTGCAGCCGGGCAGGGGCAGGTTGCGCGCCACCCAGAACGCGATGACCAGCACCGGGATCGCGGGCAGCAGCCGCGGCGGGACCCGGGGCAGCCGGCGCCGCCAACCGGCGAGCCGGGCCAGGGCCAGCGCCCAGCCGGCGACCAGGATCGGCGCCACCACGACGAAGAACAGGTTGTAGTCCGCCGCCGCGACCGGATGGCCGTGCAGGAGCTGGTGCGCCGCGCGCAGCGAGCCGCACCCGGGGCAGTCCAGCGAGGTCGCCCAGCGGAACGGGCAGAGCGGATAGTGCCCGGGGCGTGCCGGATCGACGAGGTACAGGCGAACGCAGGCCGCGACCGCGAGCGCGCCCACGGCGGCGAACCCGGTGAGGCGGGCCCGCGGCGACCAGACCCGCGGCGACCAGAAGCCGCCGGCCGCACTGGCGGGGGCGACGCCGGGTGCCACAGGCCTGGTGACCGTCACGTCGACGAGCGTAGTCCGCGGCGGTCCTGGGCTCAGTCGAGGTGCAGGTCAGTCGAGGTGCAGGGCGCTCTCCTCCGCGGTGGGGGACCAGCCGTCGTCCTCGCGCCCGCGCCCGCGGGCGCGGCGGGTCTCGCGGGCGTACAGACCGCCGTCCTCACCGGCGACGCGGTCCGGCTCGACCAGGGCGGACACCTCCCCGTCGGTCTGGTCGTCGGCCATGAGCCCGGTGCTGCCCACGCCGTAGGCGTCCGCGTCGAGGACCGCGCCGGACTCGCGCCGCTCGGCCTCCGCGTAGGGGTCGGCGTCGGGCAGTTCCGCGGACAGCAGCCGGTCGAACGAGGCGCCCTGCCGCTCCTCCCGGGGGGTGTTCGGATACCGGGTGGCGGAGCTCGGCCGGTCCGGCGCGTCCCAGCTGTCGTCGAGCGGGTCGCGGCCGGCGTCGGTCGAGCCGAGATCGTCGCTGTCCAACATCTCGGTGGACTCCAGTGGCGCGTCCTCGTTGGCCCACGACCCGGGATCCGGGGCCGGCTGCGTCACGGTTACCTCCTCAGCCGGCGCGGCCCGGAACGACCCGCCCTACAGGCGCCCCAAGACGGAGCGCCGCGGGCGGCATCCGGCCGATACCGGCATCAGTGCGTCCCGGCCGTCCCCGGCACGCTTCGATAGTGCACTTCCCCGGACGGGCCATGCTAAGCCCGCCATCGGGCCTTCGCGTCAGCGCCGCGACGGCGGCAATCAGCCAGAGCAGCGCCATGAACGTCGCCATCGTGCGCAGCACTGTGGCCGGCACGAGGATGGGTGCAGCGCCGCGCATGTGTCGGCAAACCCGTCCTCGGCCGGCGCGCTACCCGGCGGGAGCATCGTGTTCGCGGAGAAGACCCTTCCGGCTACCGCGATGTTGAGCGTGACCATGGCGCCGTAGACGACCACGAGCCGGGACAGCGCCCGCTGAGTCACTGTGAACCCGGCAAGCGCCACGGCGAGGCAGACGAGTCCGGGCGCGCCCAACCCGGCCAGGATCACCATCAGCCCGAAGAAGAGACCGGAGGTCATCACCGGGCTCGGCGCGCCCCTGGGCGGCGTCCTCACCTACGGCATCGCGTCCTCGGGCCCGACGGAGGCGTGACCCGGCCAGACCGGGCGCGGGGTGGCCTGAACCGTCGAGAGGAGTAGTGACCGCGCCAACCGGTCCCCGGCGAACCGTTCTCCCGTCGGCGTGCATGCTCACCTCGCGTCGATCCGGCGCGGAAAGATGGCGAGCGGTACGCCATGCCGGACTGTGAGGCGGTCCGCACCGGTCAGGTGCCAGCTCCCGATCTGGGACTCATAGTATTTAAAGGATTGCCCAGCGTGGTGGATGCGGCGATGGAGCGCCGGATCATCTATCTGGCCGGCCATGGAACTCGACGCCGGTCATGGAAGCAGTGGGATGGCATCAACGTCATCGATGATGGCGGAGGATGGGCATTTGCGGATGCCAACGGCAGCGGTATGGACACGATGGCGACGTGGGACGACCCCGCTTGCGGCCGATTGTCAGATGACGTATAGCGTCCCGTTTTGTGGCTACTGTTGCTGAGCGGATACTCGACCAGCTCGCCAAGGTTCCCGAGGGAATGGACGATGGCAGGCTGGCGACCGCGATCGGGGCGAGCCGGGGAACGGTGAACCAGGTCTGCCGGCGGCTCGCCCAGGCAGGACAGCTGAACCGCGCCTCGGGCCCGGGCGGTCTGATCATCAATCGGGCGGCGCCCGCCGTGGGTGGCGCGCCGGCCCCCGAAACCGTCGCGGATCCCGCGCCCGTCGCCGACCCGGCGCCCGTCGTGCCGTCGGCGGAGCAGCCCGACCCCGTGGATGAGCCCGCTCCGGAGCCGGCTGTCGCCGCCGAGCCGATACCCGCCAGCGAGCCTGCGCGCAACGAGGTGATCTCGGTCGCGGCGTCCGAGGTCCGGGCCGAGGTGTCCGCGCCGCCGGCGGAGCCGGACACCGAGCCCGAGCCCGCGGTGGAGGTGGCGCCCGCGGTGGAGCCCGAGCCCGCGGTGGAGGTGGCGCCCGCGGTGGAGCCCGAGCCCGCGGTGGAGGTGGAGCCCGAGCCCGCGGTGGAGGTGGCGCCCGCGGCCGTGTCCGTCGCCGTGGCGGACCCTCCCGTGACACCCGCCTTGCCCCCGGAGCCGGCAGTGGCACCGGAGCCGGCAGTGATCCCGGAACCGGCCCAGGCGCCGAAGCTGGCGGTGGTGCCGGTGGCGGCGAAGGCCGCCGTGCCTGCGGCTCCGACGGAGGAGGAGGATCCGGTGGCGGCGCTCGGGCAGGCGCTGGCCGCGCTCGACGAGGCGATGGCGAAGCTCGGAACCACGATCGCCCCCAGCACGCCCGCGTCACCGGGTGACGTCACGCCACCGGCGGGCGGTACGGTAGCCGAGCCCGTCGGGGCCGACAAGGCTTCCACCGAGGCCTACCCACCCGTGGCATCGATCCCCGACAGTGACGTCGGGGGGGCCGCGGAGGTCGGGGAGCCCGGGGACGGGGAGAAGGTCGAGGGTGGGGAAGGAACGCAGGGAAGGAGCGTTCCACCCGCGCAGGAGACACCGGTGGAGCGCAACAACACACCGCCGGTGCGTCGAAGCTGGTGGCGCCGCATGTTCGTGCGTAACGCGGGATGATGTAACTGTGCGTAGTCTGCGGTGGCATCGTGGCCATCGTCGGGCCGGCGTGCCGAGGACATCGATCCGGCCGAATCGGCCGCGCGTCACCGATCTACCAGGGGAGAGCATGTCCATGCGAGCGAAGTCGCTCGTCGCCGTCCTCATGCTGTCGTCGCTGGCGCTCGTCGCCTGCGGCAGCCGGGTCGGAAGCAGCGGGACGTCGCCATCGAGCTCCAGCGCTCCGGCGGGCGCCTCGAACAACACCGCGTCCGACGTCGGGGTCACGCCCACCGAGATCAAGGTCGGCTCGATCGCTGGCCTGAGCAGCGGTTTCGGGCCTGACACGTTCTCCGCGTCGCTGTACGGGGCGCGCGCCTACTTCAAGGCGCTCAACGCCGCGGGTGGCGTCAACGGCCGCACCATCAACCTCGTCGAGTGTGACGACAAGGGCTCTGGCCAGCAGAACGTCACCTGTGCCCACAAGCTCGTCGACGACGACAAGGTCTTCGCGCTGGCCGGCGTCACGGCATTCCAGTACTCGGGCGCCCAGTACATCAACTCCAAGGGCGTGCCGGACATCGGCGGCCAGCCGGTTGGCACCGAGTACGACCAGTTCCCGCACCTGTACTCGATCTACGGCAGCTACTACCCGCGGGACGGCAGGCGCCCCGGCTTCAACGGGACGCTGTACGCGGGCACCGAGAACTACCGGTGGTTGAAGGAGAACCTGAAGGCCACCACCGCCGGCGTCGTCTACTACAACGTCGCCCCCTCGCAGCGCTACGCCAAGTCGATCGCCGACGGCCTGCGCAAGGAGGGCTTCACCGTCGTCGAGGAGCAGATCAACCTCGGCGCCCCGAGCTGGGACTCCGCGGTGCTCGACCTCAAGCGGCGCGGTGTCCAGGTGGTCTTCGACGCCATGGACGACGGCGGCAACGCACAGCTGTGCAACGCCATCGAGAGCCAGCAGATGCCGGTGCAGGCGAAGGTGACCACGTCGCAGGGCTGGGCGAACAACATCGGCCAGATCTACGCCTCGTCGCCGAAGTGCCGGAACACGATCTACGCGATCAGCAACTCCGCGAACTACCAGGACACCTCGATCCCGGCGGTCGCGCAGTTCCAGAAGGACCTGCAGGCCGCGGCGCCCGACCGGGTCGCCAAGGAGAACGAGTGGATGCTGGAGGGCTACGCGTCGGCCCAGTGGCTGACCGACGCGATCCGCTCCTGCGGCGCCGACGTCACCCGCAAGTGCGTCGAGGCGTACATGACCAGCGGCAAGGACTACGACGGCCACGGCCTGCTCATCCCGACCGGGCGCAACTTCAAGGCGCTGAACCAGGCACCGGCCGAGGAGCGTAACTGCCTCAACGTCGCCCGCTGGCAGGACTCGGCGAACGGCGGCAAGGGCGGCTGGGTGAGCCAGGTCAGGGACATGAACACCACCTGCTACACCGTCCCGAACGTGCCCTACCCGGCAGGCTGACGGACACGCACAGAGGCCCCGGTCCGGGCCACGCCTCCCGAGAGGAGGGCGTGGCCAGGGCCGGGGCCCAGTGCGTTGTGGGGTCAGGCGGGGGTTGCGGCCGCGCCGTGGGTGAACTCGGCCGGCGTTCCGACGAAGGAGCGCTCGCCGCGGTGCAGGACGTAGACCAGGTCGGCCATGGCCAGCGCCTGGTCGGTGTACTGGTCGGCGAGCAGGACGGTGGTGCCGGAGGCGGCGACGGTCGCGAGCCAGCCGAACAGGTCCGCGGCGACCTTGGGGGACAGGCCCAGGGACAGCTCGTCGACCATCAGCACCGACGGGCGGGCCAGCAGCGCCCGGGCCAGCGCCAGCATCCGGCGCTCACCGCCGGACATCGATCCGGCCCGCTGGGCGAGCCGTTCCCGCAGCCGGGGGAAGCTCTCCAGCGCGGGCGTGATGTCGGGATGCCCGCTGGTCTCGGCGATGATCTGCAGGTTGTCCCGCACCGACAGGGTGGCGAACACGGCCCGCTCGTCCGGGACGAGCATGAGCCCGCGCCGGGCCCGGTCGACAGTGGACATCCGGGTGATGTCCTCGCCGCGCCAGGTCAGCGTGCCCGAGCGCAGCGGGATCAGGCCCGCGAGCACCCGCAGGGTGGTGGACTTGCCCGCGCCGTTGGTGCCCAGCAGGGCGGTCACCTTCCCGGCGGGGATCGCGAGGTCGAGGCCGTGCAGCACCTCGACGGTGCCGTAGCCGGCGCGGGCGTCGGCCAGCCGGAGTTCCGCGGTCGCGGTTGTCATCACGCCTCCCCAGGCTGGCTGGCGGCGGCGGCGAGCGGCGCCTGCGCCAGGTAGACCGACCGCACGGTCGGATCGCCTCGGACCTCCTGCGGGTCGCCCGAGGCGACGACCCGGCCGCCGACCATCGCGTAGACCTGGTCGACGACGGAGAACACCAGGTCGACGTCATGGTCGACGATGAGGATGCCGACGCCTTCGGCCGCCGTGCGCCGCAGCAGCTCGGAGAGCTTGGCGGTCTCCTCGGCGTCCAGGCCGCTGGCCGGCTCGTCGAGCAGCAGGATGTCCGGGCGAGCGCACAGCGCGCGGGCGAACTCCACCAGGCGCAGCGCGCCGGTCGGCAGCGTCCCGGCGATCGTGTCGCGGACGTCGGACAGGCCGAGGGACTCGAGTACCTCCTCGACGACCTGGGTCACCGGCCCCTTGGGGGCGAGCCCGAGCTTCTCGAGGACCCCCTCCGCCAGGCGGCTCGTCCGGCCGCGGCCCGGCGCGGACAGGCCGAGCAGGCCGCCGGCGTAGTCGCGGCGGCGGTTCTCGGCGCCGACGAGGAGGTTGTCGGCCACGGTCAGGGTCGGGAACAGCGACGGGACCTGGAAGGTCTGCACCAGGCCGCGCCGGGAGCGGATGTCGGGGCGCATCTTCGAGATGTCGGTGGTGCCGAGCATGACCTTGCCCTCGTCCGGCTGCTCCACCCCGGTGAGCAGGCTGAACAGGGTGGACTTGCCGGCGCCGTTCGGCCCGATCAGGCCGGTGATCATGCCGGGTGGGGCGACCAGGTCGACGTGGTCGACGGCGGTGAGCCCACCGTAGCGGCGCACCAGGCCCACGGCCTGCAGTACTCCGCGGCTCATCGCCCACCTCCCGGGAACGATCCGCCATCCGGTGGCGGCGCGGGGCTCGGCACGCCAGCGCGCGCGCTGGTCTCGACGCCGACGGCGACGCCGACGGCGCGGCTGCTCGCCGCGTACCGGTGGACCATCGCCACCAGTTCGGCGCCGAACGGGGTCAGCCGGGCGTCGGAGAAGGGCACGGTCGCCGGCGCGGCGGACAGTGGCCAGCGGGCGTAGTGGCCGGCCCGGGCCGCGCCGAGGGTCGAGCCGATGCCGGGGATGCCAGTGCTGCCGGTGATGCCGGTGGTCGCCGGCAGGTGCCCGACGGCCGAGATGCGCACCGGCACCGGCCGGGGCGCGCGCTGGTTGGGATCGACGAAGCTGTCGGCGAGGTACTGGGCGAGCAGCCGCAGCATGCCGCGTACGGCGGAGGCGAGACCGCCCGGCATCCAGCCCAACGCCAGCGCCAGGATGCCGATCGCGAGCGTCGACGTGCCGTCCGGGGCGAGCACGTCGATCGTCACGATGAACGCGGCGGCGACGATGGCGCCGACGGCGCTGTCCGCGCCGAACACGACGACCGCGGTGAACCACAGCAGACTCTGCAGCGGGGCGAAGTCGTCGGCGTTGAACGAGTAGCTGCTGTGCACCAGCAGCGTGCCGCCGAGCCCGGCGACGACGCCGGAGACGGTGAAGGCCAGCAGCTTGAGGTTGCGCACGTCAACACCGACCGCCGCCGCGCCGCCGGAGTGGTCCCGCACGGCGAGCAGGGCCCGGCCGAGCCGGCCTTGGTGCAGGTTGCGCACCACCAGCAGGCCGAGGCCGAGGCAGAACAGCTCGAAGACGTAGAAGGCCTTGTCCGACAGCTCCCAGCCGAACAGTGTCAGCGGGTCGAGGTACAGGCCGCTGGCGAACGTCGGCTGCTCGAAGACGAAGCGGCTCACGACCGCGCCGACGGCGAACGTCGTCAGTGCCAGCGTGAGGCCGCGGCGGCGGATCGCCGGATAGCCGGTGACGAACCCGACGGGGGCCACCAGCAGGGCGCCGATGAACATCGCCCAGATGCCCGGCACCGCCGGCAGGCCGAACAGGTCGCCGTTGGCCATCTTGATCGACAGCAGCGCGCCCAGCCCGGCGAACCCGGCGACGCCCAGCGAGAGCTGCCCGCTGTAGCCGGTGACGATCACCATGGACAGGAAGATCAGCCCGAGCGCCGGCACCATGAACGCCGAGCGCAGGTCGGTGGGGGCGAACGTCAGCGGCGCGAGCAGCAGCCCGGCGCCGGCCAGCCTGCCCAGATAGTCCTGGCGGGTCCGGGCCGCGCCGACCCGCCCCGACGGCGGCGCGCCGCGGCTGGAGAAGCTCGCCGTCGCGCCCGAGTCGCCACCGCCGAGCTCCCGCAGTCTCGGCACCGCGAGCAGCAGCACCAGCAGCGCGACGATGAACAGGTTCGACTGCAGGACGGTGAGGACCTGCCCGGCGTCGCCGTGCAGGGTGAACTGCTTGAGCTCGCTCTGCAGGATGGAGATACCGAGCGCGGTGAGCACCGCGACCGGCATGCTCGCCAGCCGCGCCGCCACGACCACGGCGAACGTCTCCAGCACCAGCAGCGTCAGCCCGTAGGGCGTCAGCTGGAAGCGCGGGGCGAGCAGCACGCCGGTGAGCCCGGCCATCGTCGTGCCGGCCGCCCAGCCGGCCGCGGCGACCTTGTCGGCCGGCACGCCGGACAGCTCGGCGAGCTGGCGGTCGTCGACGACGGCGCGGATCTGGCGGCCGAACGCGGTCTTCGCGGCGACGAGGCCGAGCGCGACCGCGAACACGACGACCATGAGCAGCTCGACGAGGGCGTCGATGCCGATCCGGGTGTCGCCGAACAGGCGCACCGACGAGGCCGGGAAGATGCTCGGAGCGTCACTGCGCGAGCCGAGCCCCCAGATCCCCGCGGTGATGCCGAGGGTGAGCACCAGCACGCCGAGGCTCGCGACCAGCGACTCCGCGGCGGAGGCGCGCCGGCGTGCCAACGGCCGGAACACCAGCCGCTCCAGCAGCAGGCCGATGCCGGGCGAGAGCACGCACAGGGCGATGACGGCGGCCAGCCACTTCGGCAGGCTCCACTCGACGACCATCTCGCGGAACACGTACGCCACCAGGGTGGCGATGCCGCCCTGAGCGAGGTTCAGCACGCCGTTGGTGCGATAGGTGACCAGCAGGCCGATGCCGGACAACGCGGCGATCGCGCCCAGGGAGATGCCGGCCAGAGCCAGGTCGATGCTGGTCACCGGGCATCTCCAGGGGGCGTGTCGCCGCCGGCCGGGTCAAATTCGATCACGGTGTCGTTCGCCTTCGCCGTCGTGACGCGGTGGGCGGCGCGGCGTCAGGCGCGCGGGCCGGGCGCGCCGAACCCGGCGGGCCGGCCCGAGTTCCCCTGCGCGGCGCCGGACGCGCCCGCGTAGGCGTTGTGCTGCGCCGTCGGCTGGGGCTGCTGGTAGGAGGCCGTGCCCGGCGCCGCGGGGTCGCCGTCCGTGCCGAGCCCGGAGGTGGCGGCCGCGATGATCAGCGAGTGCAGGTCGTCGACCTGGCCCACGGTGCGCGCCTGGGCGACCCGGGCCGCGTCGAAGCGGTCGGCGACCAGCAGCGCGCTGCCGATCAGCACCAGGGCGAGTCCGCCGAAACCGCCTGAAACCACGTACGGTAGTTGCAGCGCGACGTCCGATTCCTTGGACACGCCCAGGTAGCAGCCGAGGAGGAGAACGCCACCCGCCGCCGCCACCACCCATCCGCGCAGTGCCCGGACCACGTCGACTACCAGCCGCGAGGTGGGCCGCGGGTTACCGGTCCCGGCGGTCTGCTCGTCCACTTTCGTCTCCCCCAAGGAGCGTCTCGTCATCGGTCGTGCGGGCGGTGCCCCCGCAGCGCGCCCGTCCCGGAAGATGATCCGGGCCACGACAGACGTCAGATTAGTGTGCGGAGCTGCACAGGTGCTCTGTCGGGTGGCCCTCGGATGTTCTCGGCGAGCTCCGGCGGCACGGGAAGCTTCGTCGCATTCGGTATATGACGATAGGCCAAGCCGCGGGGACGACCATGTGCTATGTCCGTTCGCGGACAGTCTGCGCTCTATGCGGGTGGATGTCGACCCAGGACGTCTGACCCCGACGTGCCAGGGTCCGGGTGGTGCCGCCTCGCGTGGGGTGGGTGGCCGCGGCGGCTCACGACGCCGGTCCCGACGTCGGCATCGACGCAGGCCGGGGCGGCCCGGCCCGCCTGGGACCCGGCGGCGGCCGGAGCGCGGCACGGGCGTGCCGGGGGTGCGGGCCGCGGCCGTGGGCAGGCCGGAGCACCGCCCCCTCCGGGGGGTCGATCCGCGGCCCGCCTGGGGGCGACGGTCCCGCCCGGTTCGGGCCATCCGCCCGCGCCCGCCGGGGCGGGGCGTCACTCAGCGTGGCTCAGTCCGAGTGGCGGGGCTGGACGGGGATGACGGTCGGTGCGTCCAGCACGTCGCAGAGCACGGCCGAGCCCTCCGCGGCGGTGGGCCGCCCGCTCGCCCGCGGTGCCACGCCGGCGGCTGGGCTGGGGGGCAGGGCTGGGC
>NZ_FZMO01000200.1 GCF_900197875.1 Frankia canadensis
CTCTACCGCAACGAGCGGGTGGTCATGGACATGTGCCGGTTCTGCCAGACCGGCCCGCTCGGCGAGGCGGCGCCGGCCCACCCGCAGCATGCCGAGGGAGAAGTCGCAGGCCACGACGTCGACGCCAGCCTGCGCGAACACCCACGACGAAGTCGCCGTGCCGGCGGCGAGATCGAGCACCCGCTGCCCGGGACGCAGGTCGAGGGCGGCCGCCGTGGCACGCCGCCAGCCCCGGTCGAGACCACCGCTGAGCACGGCGTTGGTCAGGTCGTAGCGGCCGGCGACGCCGTCGAACATGGCGGCCACCTCCCGCGGCCGCTTGTCCAGCCCCGCCCGGCTCATCGCACGCTCCCCGCCCGGACTGCCTGTTCGGCCGCGTCCCAGTCCGTGGCCTCGCCGAGGACACGCAGCCGCTCGCGGGTCGTCTCGTCGCACAGCGCACCGGCGACGCCGGCCGCGTACAGGTCCCGGGAGCGGGCGCCGAGCCTCGCGGCCACGGCGTGCTCCGCGCCCAGATCGGTGTCGAACATGGCCGGGTCGTCGGTGGCCAGCGAGCACGCCACGCCAGCGGCGCGCAACGCGGCCAGCGGATGCTCGGCCAGGCTCGGCACCGACCGGGTGCGCAGGTTCGACACCGGGCAGACGTCCAGCACGATCCGCTCGTCGGCGAGCCGGCGGACCAGCGCCGGATCCTCGACCGCGCGGATCCCGTGCCGGATCCGCCGGGCCCCGAGGGCGTCGAGCGCGCCGCGCACCGACTCGGGCCCCGCCGTCTCGCCCGCGTGCGGGACGGCGGCGAGACCCGCGTCCGCGGCCAGCGCGAAGGCGGGCGCGAACGGCTCCGGCGGATGGCCGGCCTCCGGCCCGCCGAGCCCGATGCCAACGAGTCCCCGCTCGGCGAAGCGCGCGGTCCAGCCCGCCACCTCCACCGCGGACTCGACCGGCAGCACCCGCTCGATGTCCGGCGTCAGCCGAACCTCGACGCCGTGGCGCTCCCGCGCCTCGATCGCCCCGTCGGCGTAGCCGTGGAAGATCTCCTCCACTCGCACACCGCGCTGCACCCGGAACCACGGGGAGAAGATCCCCTCCAGGTACACGGCGCCGTGCGCGGCCGCCTCGGCGGCGTACTCGACGACGACCTGGCGGAAGTCCGCCTCGGTCCGCATCACGTGCGTGGTCATGATCCAGACCTGGATGAAATGGTCGAAGTCGCGGAAGCGGTACAGCTCGGCGAGCCCCTCCACCGTCGACGACGGCAGCGACTCGCCGTTGCGCCGCGCCATCGCCAGCAGGGTGGCCGGGCGGACGGTGCCCTCCAGGTGGACGTGCAGCTCGATCTTCGGCCCGGTCGGGTGCGACGCGGCAGGCTCGCTCATTCAGCTCGCGACCAGCGGCAGGGCCGTGGAGGAGAAGTGGGAGGCGACGCGGTCGTCGACCGGGTCGAGCGCCGGGTCGCGGTGGACGACCAGATGGCGGTACAGCGTGTCGCGCTGGGCCGGGATCCGCCCGGCCGTGCGGATCAGGGAGATCAGCTCGGACCGGTTGGTGCGATGGCGGGCACCGGCGGAGGAGACGACGTTCTCCTCCAGCATCACCGAACCGAGATCGTCCGCGCCCATGTGCAGGGTGAGCTGGCCGACCTCCTTGCCGGTCGTCAGCCAGGAACCCTGCAGGTGGGCGATGTTGTCGAAGAAGAGCCGGGCGACGGCGACAAGACGCAGGTACTCCAGGGTGGTCGCCTGGGTGCGCCCGCCGAGGTGGTTGTTCTCCGGCTGGTAGGTCCACGGAATGAACGAGCGGAAGCCACCGGTGCGGTCCTGCACGTCGCGGATCATCCGCAGGTGCTCGATGCGCTCGGCGTTCGTCTCGCCGGTGCCCATCATGAAGGTCGCGGTGGACTCCAGGCCCAGCGTATGCGCGGTCTCCATCACCGACAGCCACACGTGGCCCGGCTCCTTCAGCGGGGCGATGGCATGCCGCGGGCGCTCGGTGAGGATCTCGGCGCCGGCGCCGGCGAAACTGTCCAGCCCCGCCTCGCGCAGGCGGGTGATGACCTCGGCGATCTCGATCCCCGAGGTACGGGAGATGTGCACGACCTCGCTCGCGCCGAGGGAGTGCAACGCGAGCTGCGGATACGCCGCCTTGATCGCGGTGAACACACCCTCGTACCACTCGATACCGAAGTCCGGGTGATGACCGCCCTGCAGCATGATCTGGGTGGCGCCGAGGTCGACCGCCTCGCCGCACTTGACGACGATGTCCTCGACCTCGCGGACCCAGCCCTCCGCGTGCTTCGGGGCCCGGTAGAACGCGCAGAACCGGCAGGCGGTCACGCAGACGTTCGTGTAGTTGATGTTACGGTCGATGATGTAGGTGGCGATGCCGTCGGGATAACGGCTGCGCCGCACCGTGTCCGCCGCGGCGCCGAGCGCGTGCAGCGGCGCGCGGGTGTAGAGGAGCAGGGCCTCCTGCGCCGAGATGCGCCCGCCCGCGGCGGCCCGGTCGAGGACCGACCGGATCTCGTCGCCCCGACCCACCGGAATTTCGCCGTCGGCATCCACATCGCTCACCCCGCGATCGTACGACCTGCACCCCACCCCTGGGCCGGGTCAGGACGCCGCTCACGTCGCCGGCTCACGTCGCAGCCGACCGCCCCGATCAGCGGTCGGGACGCGCCGTGGGGTCGGCCGCGCCGGCGCCCGGGTCGACGTCCGCGTCATACCCGCTCACCGACCCGCCTGCCCCGAAGCCGCCAGGACGCTCGGCCTGGTCCCGCCCGGCGGGCGGGGCACCGCCCGGGTGCTGGCCGTGACCGCGGGCCCGGCTGGTGATCTTCTCCTGCATCTGCTTGATCTTCTGCCGGTTCTCCGGCTTGTTGGCCGCGGCCTTGGCCTTGTCGACCATCTCCCGCGTCTTCGGGCTGTGCAGGAACTCATTGATCCTGGTGCTGAAGCTCGCCATGGGTTCGGTGTACCTACCCGGAGCGGGGTTTACGCCTCCGCATCACGCGGGGCGCACTAGTTGCCGTTGTCGGAGCCGCCGGAGAAGGTCTTCTTCACCTCGTCCCACGCATGGTCCAGACGGTCGTCAAAGCCCTGCCTGACGGAGGTCGCGACCTTGTCCCAGAGCCGGGTCCGCTGCTGGTCGACCATCGAGGCGATCTGGTCGGCGGCCGAGAGCAGCAACAGGACGAGCAGGACGAACAGGATCGTCTTCTTGAACGGGATCCGCAGCCGCATCCGCCGCCGACGGCGCGGGCGCGGCGCCGGCTCGTCATACGGGTCGGCCTCCCGCTCGCGGCGGGCCGGCCGCTCGGCGACGAGACGCGGCGCCGGCGGCTCCCGCCGAGCGGGCTGGTAGGGCTCGGCGGGCGGATACGGCTGAGCACGCCGATCCGGCGCCTGGCGCTGGGCCGGCTGGTAGGGCTGGGCCGGCTGGTAGGGCTGGGCCGGCTGGTAGGGCTGGGCCGGCCGGTGGCGATCAGCCGGATGCGGGGACGGTGCCTGGCGGCGGTCCGCCGCGGGTGGGCGGGCGCCAGCGCCTGGGCGCGGCGGGGGCGGCGGTTCGTCGCCGTACTGGACGAAGCCGCCCCGCCGTCGACGCCGTCCCGGTACGCCGGCGTCACCGGCTCCGCCGCCGAAACCACCGCCCGGCCCGGGACGCACCCCGCGCCCGCCCGCGCCCAGGCCGGCAAGGTCGGGCGCCGGTACGGGGGGTCCGGCAGGCGGCGGCAGGTCGTCCGGCTCGTCCCACCAGTTGCGCTGCTGCCCGGAGCCGGCCACCCGGGTCGGGTCCGGCCCGGCAGCCGCGTATCCACCGCGGTGCCCCGCACCCCGTGCCATCGCCCCGGCAGCGCCGGCCAGCCCAGCAGCCCCGGCCAGTCCGGCGGCCTCGGCCGCCGCGCTGCGGCCCCGCGGCCAGGTGCCGTGCAGCAGTTCCGTCGCCGCGACCCGGGTGTCACCACCGGACGGCGCCTGCTCGCCGAGCAGGCTCATCAGCAGCCGCTCGGTCGTCGGACGGGCGCGTGGGTCACGGGCGAGCGCGGCGCTCACCATGCCTTCGAGATCCGCGGGTATGCCGCGCAGGTCGGGCCGACCGTTGAGGATCTTCTCCGACATCTCCGTGTAGGTGCCCTCCCCGTAGGGATGGCCGCCGAGGGCGGCGTAGGCGATGAGCAGTCCCCAGGCGAACACGTCGACGGCGGGGCCGAGCGGGGCGCCCTCCATCTGCTCGGGCGCCATCCAGCCGACCGAGCCGAGGACGAGGCCGGTCTGGGTTCGACCCTGCGCCGCGTCGAGCGCGCGGGCGATCCCGAAGTCGATCACTCTGGGGCCGGAGAAGGACAGAATGACGTTGCTGGGCTTGAGGTCGCGGTGCACGATCCCGGCCCGGTGGATGGCGGTCAGCGCGCTCGCGACCCCGATCGCCACGCCCTGCAGCGTCGACAGCGGCAGCGGGCCGGACTCGGCGACGACGTCGTCGAGCCGCACGCCGTCGATGTACTCGGTGACGAGGTACGGGCGGCGGGCCTCGGGGTCGGCGTCGAGAACCTGGGCGGTACAGAACGGGGCGACGCGGCGGGCGGCGGCGACCTCGTCCCGGAACCGGTCGCGGAACTCGGGATCCGCGGCCAGATCCGAACGGATAACCTTGATCGCGACAGGTGCGGCGCGGCCGTCGCGGGCAAGGTACACGGTGCCCATGCCGCCGGATCCGAGCCGGCTCACGACCCGGTAGTCGCCGATGACCGTCGGATCCTCGGGGTGCAGCGCCTCTCCCCGGGGTCCGCCACCGATCCGGCTCCGGCCCGTCGATCGATCCGCCACTGGTCTCCTACCTGTGTCCGTCCAGTCCCCACAGCCGCACGCAGCCGCTCGGGGCACCGCCGGACGGCCTCGACCGCACCTCCGACGCCGACCGCACCTCCGAGGCCGAGCTCACCACGGATACCGCGCCTCCCCCACGCGAGGGGACGAACCCATCATCACGCCACGGGCCGCCCGGCCCAACCAGCCGGGACCACCGGGACGCCCGGCCCACCACGCTAACCCCCACCGCACCCGACGCACGGTCCCCTGTCCGCCTTCTGACCACAACCGGCTGACCACAGCGGCGTTGCGCGGCGTCCCCATCCCGTGGCGGTGCGTGGCCGGACCGCCGCCGCGACCACATGGCCCGGGTGACGATGCCCGCGTGACCCACATGCCCGCGTGACATCTCCGGCAGGATGGACGTCCGGCAGGATGGACGTCCGGCAGGACGGCCGTCGCGCCCCGAACAGGAGCGCCGCCCTGTCGGTCGACATCAAGCCTGGAGGGAGCCGCCGTGACCGCACGACCCGCCACGGACGACGCGGCCGGAAGCGAGGCGGCCGGAAGCGACATGGGCGTCCAGGTGGACATGCTGGTCGTGGGAGCGGGGCCGGCCGGGCTGTTCGGGGCCTACTACGCGGGGTTCCGGGGGATGTCGGTCGCGGTGATGGACACGTTGCCCGAGGTCGGCGGGCAGATCACCGCGATGTACCCGGAAAAGGTGATCTACGACGTTGCCGGCTTCCCTGCGGTACGCGGGCGGGAGCTCGTCGACGCGCTCGCGGCTCAGGCCGCACCCTACGACCCGATCTACCTGCTCGGCCGCCAGGCCACCGAGCTCGCGCACGAGCCGGACGCGGTGGTGGTGACCGACGAGACGGGTCGGCGGGTCCGGGCCCGCGCCGTGGTGATCACCGGGGGCCTCGGGGCGTTCGCACCGAAGCCGCTGCCGGTCGGCGGCGGGCATCTCGGTCGGGGCCTGTACTACTTCGCGCCACGGCCCGACGAGCACACCGGGCGGGACGTCACCGTCGCCGGCGGCGGGGATGCCGCGGTGGACTGGGCGCTGGCGCTCGTGCCGGTCGCGCGGTCGGTGACGCTGGTCCACAAGCGGGAGCGGCTGCGCGCCCAGCCGGCGGCGGTCGCCCGGGTCGAGGCATCCGGTGTGGAGATCCGCACGCTGACCGACCTCGTCGCCGTGCACGGCGAGGACTGGGTGGAGAAGGTCGAGCTGGAGGATTTGCGCGACGGGTCCCGCGAGATCCGCCCAGCGCAGGCGATCGTGGCCGCGCTCGGCTTCGGCACCGACCTCGGGCCGCTGACCCGCTGGGGACTCACCGTCGAGCGGCGGCGCATCCTGGTCGACTCGGCGATGTCCACCGGCGTCGCGCGGGTCTTCGCCGCTGGCGACCTCGTCGACTACCCCGGCAAGGTCCGGCTCATCGCCACTGCCTTCGGCGAGGTGGCGACCGCGGTCAACAACGCCGCCCCGGTCCTCGACCCGACCGCCAAGGTCTTTCCCGGCCACAGTTCCGACGACGGCCCGCCGACCTGACCAGGCGCGCCGATCGGCGCACACTGGTGGCATGCGCGGACTTCTGGTGATCGGGCACGGCTCCCGGCGCGGCGAGGCGAACGCCACCGTCCGCGAGCTCGCTCGCCGGCTGGCGACCGGCTCCGCGCACCCAACCGCCCCCTGCGCCGACGTCTCACCGGGACCCGACGGCTCACCAGACCCCGCGCCGAGTTCCACTGGTTCTCAGAGCGCGAACGATCCCCGGCCGTGGGGCGCGGTCGAGAGCGCGTTCCTCGAGGTCACGCGTCCGAACATCGCCGAGGGCTACGCGAACCTCGCCGCCGCCGGCTGCACCGAGATCATCGTCTACCCGTTCTTCCTGTTCGACGGGAACCACACACATCGCGACATCCCCGCGGCGCTGGACGAGGCCCGCGAGCGCCACCCGACCACCCGCTGGATCCTGTCCGAGCCACTCGGACTGCACGCCTGCGTCATCGAGGCGGTCCGCGCCCGCCTCGATGACACCCTGCGCGGCCTCGTCCACGCCGCCGGCACCTCCACCTGACCAGCCCTCTCCTGGCCGGCTCCCTCCTGGCCGCTCCTCCCCTGACCGGAGACCGCAGCCTTGCGCGCCCACGGAACCTCGGCCGCGCCCAACGGCCCCACCGGTGGGATCCAACCTTCACGGGGTCATCACGGGGGAATTGCGGCGAGTCAGGCCAGATCCGCCGTGGGACTGACCGTTACAGAGGTGGCCGCGCCTGACGCGTGCCTTGCCCTCACACGTCACCGCATCTGATCACCGTCAAACCCGCCGCACCGATGGGCCGGCCAGCTTCCTGTTCCCGCGGTAACACCGATTTTCGCCCTTGCGGTGATCGTCCAGACCCGACCGGAGCCTTTGCGTCAAGGCAAAAAACTGTCGGAGGCGGGTGCGACGATCAGACCC
>NZ_FZMO01000183.1 GCF_900197875.1 Frankia canadensis
GGGGTGGGACGGCGCAGGACGACGTCGTAGCGGTGGCGGGTCAGCTCGTTGCGGTGCCGGCCACGCCTGACCCGCACGCACACCTCGAGCCCGGCGTCCGCCGCCAGGTCGAGGAAGAACGCCGGCGCGACGACGAGCTCCTTCTCCAGCGCGAGGCGCCGGTCCACGGCCGCCGCGAAGCGGGCCGGGTCGGTCACCGGACCGGACTGGGCGAGCTCGATGCCGCTGTGGAACGCGCGCAGCCGGCCGAGGTCGCGCACGTCGCCGACGAACAGCGAGCCGCCGGGGGCGAGCAGGTCGAACGCGCCGAGCAGCACCCGGCGCAGGTAGTCGGCGCTCGGGAAGTACTGGATGACCGAGTTGACGACGACGGTGTCGAAGTACCCGGCGGGCAGCCCGTCGGTGACGTGGGCGGGAGCCTGGCGCAGTTCGACGCGGCCGAAGCGGGCCGGGTCGGCCGCCACCTCGGCGCGCAGCTTCGCGACGACGGGCGCGGCGAAGTCGGTGGCCCAGTAGGCCTCGCAGTCCGGCGCGAGCGGGCCCAGCAGCAGGCCGGTGCCGACGCCGATCTCCAGCACCCGGCGTGGCGCCAGCGCCCGGATCCGCTCGACGGTCGCCGCCCGCCAGGCGCGCATGTGCTCGACGGGGATGGGCTGGCCGTCGTAGCTGGAGTCCCAGCCGGCGAAGTCCTCGACGGTGAGGGCGGTCGGGATCCGCTCGTACTCGTCGGTGTAGATCTGGTTCCACTCACCGACCTGCGCGGTCTCGGTGGCCGCCCGGTCGTCCGCCGAGCGCTCCGCGGGCACGACGTAGGCGACGAGCCGCTTCGCGTCCGGCGCGGTCGGGTCGGGGACGGCGACGACCGCGGACTGGCTGACCGCCGGGTGCCCGTCGAGCGCGGCGCTGACCTCGCCGAGCTCGATCCGGTGCCCGCGGATCTTGATCTGGTCGTCGGTGCGGCCGAGGAAGTCCAGGTTGCCGTCGGGACGCCGGGTCACCAGGTCGCCGGTGCGGTACATCCGCCCGCCGGTCTGGAACGGGTCGGCGACGAACCGGCCGGCGGTCAGCGCGAACCGGCCGAGGTAGCCGCGGGCGAGACCCTCGCCGGCGATGTACAGCTCGCCGGCGACCCCGTCCGGGACGGGGCGCAGCCAGCGGTCGAGGACACGCACCCAGGTGTTGCGGATCGGCCGGCCGACGGTCGGCGTCGCGCTGTCGGACGTGCCGGCGCCGAGGGTGTTGATGGTGTACTCCGTCGGCCCGTACAGGTTGTAGCCGGCGGTGCCGTCGGTGTCGCGCAGCCGGTTCCAGACGGAGTCGGGCACGGCCTCACCGCCGAGCATGACCAGCGGCGGCCGGTGCCCGGGGCGTGCGGCATCGAGGGTTCCGGTGTCGAGGGAGCCGGTGTCGAGCAGGCCGACCTCGAACAGGGCCAGCGCGTAGGTGGGGGTGACGTTGACGACGTCGATGCGGTGGGCGTCGCAGTAGGCGACGAGCCGTTCGGCGTCGCGGCGCAGGTTCTCGTCGCAGATGTGCACCTCGTGGCCCTCGACGAGCCAGAGCAGCTCCTCCCACGACATGTCGAACGCGAACGAGACGGTGTGTGCGATCCGCAGCCGCCGCCCGCCCACCGAGGCGATCGTCGGGTCGAAGATCTCGGTCTTGTGGTTGATCTGCATGTTCGTCAGGCCGCGGTAGGGGGTGACGACTCCCTTGGGCCGGCCCGTCGACCCGGACGTGTAGATCACGTAGGCGGGATGGTCGAGGCGGTCCGCGCGGCCGCGGGCGAACAGGCCGAGCTCGGCGTCCGTCAGCGCCTCGGCCGAGGTCGCCGCCAGCTCGGCGGCGAGCTGCGGATCGTCCAGCTCCAGCCACCGCTCCCCCGCCGGCACGAGCGGCGGCGAACTGGCCGACGCGTCGGCGCCGGCGTCAGCCTCGGTGAGGTAGCGGCGGGTGGCGGTGATGGTCAGGACCAGGGCTGCGCCGGCGTCGGTGACCGTCTCGCGCAGCCGGGCCGGCGGATGGTCCAGTTCGAGGGGCAGGTAGGCGGCGCCGGTGCGCAGCACGGCGAACAGCGCGACGACCATGTCCAGCGTCCGCCCCAGGCCGAGCGCGACCACCGTTTCCGGGCCGGCGCCGTGCGCGATCAGCAGCCGGGCCAGGCGGTTCACCCGCGCGTCGAGGTCGGCGTAGGTGATGCGCCGCTCGCCGAGGCCGGGCAGCGAGAGCACGAGCGCGTCGAGGTCGCCGGCGACGGCGGCGCGCACGGCCAGCAGGTCGGCGATCGTCTCGGTGCCCGTCGGGCGGGCCGGGACGGCCGCCTCGGCGGCCAGGCGCTCCCGCTCGGCCGGCAACAGCAGGTCGAGCTGGCCGACCGGGGTGTCGGGTTCGCCGGCGAGGGTGTCGATGACGGCGAGGAAGCGGGCGAACAACGTCTCGGCCAGGCCCGTGGGCACGACGTCGGTGCGGTGCTCCAGCCGGACGGTGATCGTCTCGCCGGGGGCGAGGACGAACGTCAGCGGGTAGTGCGTGTGGTCGAGGCTGCTGGTGGCGACGATGCCGTGCCGGTCGGTGGTCTGCTCGTTCGCCACCTCGTCGATGAAGTTCTGCAGCACGTAGAGCGTGTCGAACAGCACCGGCTGGCCGGCGGCGCGCTGGATGTCGCCGAGGCCGAGGTACTCGTGGTCGAGCAGGTCGAGTCGGTCGGCGGCGACACGGCGCAGCAGGTCGCCGACCGGCTCGTTCGGGTCGAGCCGGACCCGCACCGGCACGGTGTTCAGGAACAGGCCGACGACCTCGTCGATGCCGTCGAGCTCGGTCGGCCGACCTGCGACGGTGGTGCCGAACACGACGTCGTCCGCGCCGGTCGCGCCGGCGAGGACGAGTGCCAGCGCGGCGTTGAACAGCGTGTTCAGGGTGACGCCGTGCGCGCGGGCGGCGGCGCGCACCGCCCGGGCCGCCTGATCGGGCAGCGCGGCGGTGATCCGCGCCGGGGCGACCGGCGCGAGGCCGCGGGCCGCCGGCACGACGAGCGTCGGGCCCACGAGGCCCGCGAACGCCCGCCGCCACGCCTGCGCGGACGCGTCGGTGTCCCGCTCGCGCAGCCAGTGCAGGTGGTCCTCGAACGAACCGGCCGGGGCGGGCGGCGGCGCCTGCCCGTCGGCGGCGTACAGGGCGAGCAGGCCCTCGACGACGAGCGCCCCCGACCAGCCGTCCCACAGCAGCACCTGCCGGTTGATGACGAGCCGGTCGCGCCCGCCCGGCAGGTGCAGCAGGGTGAGTCGGAACAGTGGCGGGCGGGTGATGTCGAACGGGCGGGCCCGGTCGTCGGCGGCGGCCCGCTCGGCGCGGCGGGCGCCCTCGCCGACGGGCAGACCGCTCAGGTCGATCTCCTCGACGGGTGCGGGCAGGTCGCGGGCGATGACCTGCACCGGCCGCGGCAGCCCCTCGCTGAGGAAGCCGGCGCGCACGGTGGGGTTGCGGGCCATGAACGCCTTGGTCGCGCGGCGCAGCCGGTCGGCGTCGAGCCGGTGGCCGAAGTCGAGGGAGAACTGGGCGGTGTAGGCGTCGCTGGTGCGGTCGAGCACCGAGTGGAAGTGCAGGCCCTCCTGCAGCGGCGACAGCGGCCAGACCGCCTCCACCGGCGCCGGGAAGTCGGCGGCGATCCGCGCGGACTCCGCCGCCGACAGCGTGATCAGCTCGGCCGCAGCCGCGGCCGGTTCGGCCCGCGGCCCGGCCAGGGTGGCCAGGTCCCGCAGGGCATCGAGGTACGCCTCGGCGAGATCGGCCGCCTGCCCGGTGGCCAGCGAGCCCGTCAGGTAGGTGAAGGTGGCGCGCAGCCGCGGGCCGTCGGGCGTCTCGACGCAGGCGACGTCGACGGTCAGCGGGTAGCCGACGCCGAGGTCGGGATCGGGGTCGGCGGCGAGCGCGTCGAACTCGGCGGCCGGCGCCCAGTCGGCACGCCGGTCGGCCCCGAAGCGGCCCAGATAGTTGAACAGCACCTGGGGCCCGCGCAGGCCGGCGAGAGCGGGACCGGCGAGTGGGTTGGCGTGGCGCAGCATGCCGAAGCCGAGGCCGCCGCCCGGCGCGGCCCGCAGCGCGGCGGTGACGTCGGCGAGGGTGTCGCGGGCGGTGGGTCGCGCCGGGGCGAGGCGCACCGGCGCGATGCTGGTGAACCAGCCGACGGTGCGGGACAGGTCCACCTCGGGCTCGATCTGCTCGCGCCCGTGCCGTTCCAGGTCGACGAGCAGGTCGCCGTCGCCGGTGCCGCCGGGCGGCGGGGTGGGGATCGCGCGGCGCAGGCCGGCGAGCAGGACGTCGGTGATCTCGGCGCCGGTCGCGGCCGGCACACCGGTGATCAGGGCGGTGGTGGTCGCCACCGGCAGGTCGACGCGCAGCCGCTCGGTGCCGGCGACGGTGCCGACCGCGTCCGGCCCCAGCGGCGCGTCCGGGCTCGACACCGGGCGGGGCGGTTCGGGGAAGGGCCGTCCGCCGGGCGCGAGCGTCGCGAGCCAGTGGTCGAGCTCGGCGAGCCGGTCGGGTGCGACCGCCTGTTCACCGAAGATCCTGCTGAACGTGCGCAGCGACGTCCCGACCGGGTCGAGCGCGGGCCGCTCGCCGGCGCGCACCGCCGCGTGCGCGGCCTGCAGGTCGGCCAGCAGGATCCGCCAGGACACGCCGTCGACGACCAGGTGGTGGGCGACGAGGACCAGCCGGCCGGGCTCGGTCGGCCCGGCGTCGAGCCACACCGCACGCACGGTGCTGCCCGTGTCGGGGTCGAGACGGCCGGCGGCCGAGCTGGACGCGGCGGCGACGACCGCCCGCAGCGCGCCCGCGTCCAGCCCGGCGACGTCGATGCGGGTGAGCAGCTCCGGGTCGGCGTCGGCGGCCGGCGGGTCGACGCGCAGCAGCCACACCGCCGGCGCCGGCCGCACCAGGCGGGCCCGCAGCCCGTCGTGATGCGTGACGACCGCGCCGAGTGCCGCCCGCAGGCCGTCCTCGTCGGCGCCGACCGGCGTACGGACGAGGAACGCCTGGTTGAACCGGCGGATCCGGCCGCCCCACCCGGCGAGCCGGGCGACGATCGGCAGCGGCGTGAGCAGGCCGAACGCCGTCTCGGCGGTGTTGTCGGCCGCGAGTGGCGCCGCCGCGGAGGACCCGGCTGCCTCCGCGGCGGCGGTCTGGGGGGTGGTGCGGGCGGCGACGAGGGCGGCGAGGGCCGCCGGCGTGCGCTGGACGAAGACCTCCCGCGGGGTGACCCGCACGCCGTCGCGCCGCGCCCGGTTGACCAGCCCGATCGCGAGGATACTGTCGCCGCCGAGGGCGAGGAAGTCGTCGTCGGCGCCCACCCGGTCGACGCCGAGCACGGCGGCGAACACCGCGCACAGCGTCCGCTCCAGGTCGGTGCGCCCGGCCCGGCCCGTCGCCGACGCGGCGAGGTCCGGCGCGGGCAGCGCCGCCCGGTCGAGCTTGCCGTTGCCGGTCAGCGGCAGCGCGTCGAGGACGACGACGGCGGCGGGCAGCATGAAGTCGGGCAGCGCCGCCGCCGCCCGAGCCCGCAGCGCCGGCCCGTCGACGGGCGCGGACCCACTCGGCACGACGTAGGCGACGAGCCGGTGTCGGCCCTCCCCGTCGCCCGGGGTTGCATCGCCCGGGGTTGCATCGCCGGGGGTGGCGTCGGTGCGGGCGATGACGACGGCCCGCCGCACAGCCGGATCGGCGGCGAGCACCGCCTCGATCTCCCCCGGCTCGATCCGGAAGCCACGGATCTTGACCTGGTCGTCGGCCCGGCCGAGGTACTCCAGGGTCCCGTCGGGGCGCAGGCGCGCCAGGTCGCCGGTGCGGTACATCCGATCGCCCGGCTCGCCGTACGGGTCGGCGACGAACCGGGCGGCGCTCAGCGCGGGCCGGCCCAGGTAGCCGCGGGCGAGCTGGGCGCCGCTGACGTAGATCTCCCCCGCCACGCCCGGCGGGACCGGGGTGAGGTGCCGGTCGAGCAGTCGGGCGCGCAGCCCCGGGATGGGCTCGCCGATCACCCCGCGCCGCGCGCCGACGGCCGACGCGTCCAGCGCCAGGTACGTGACGTGCACCGTCGTCTCGGTGATCCCGTACATGTTGACCAGCCGGGGCGCGTCGTCCGAATGCCGGGCGTACCAGGGCGCGAGCCGGCTCGTGTCCAGCGCCTCACCCCCGAAGATCACCAGTCGGAGGGCGAGCGGCGGCCGCGCCGCACCCGCGTCCCGGTCGGCGTCGACGAGGGCGGCGAAGGCCGACGGCGTCTGGTTCAGGACGGTGACGGACTCGCGGGCCAGCAGGTCGAGGAACTGCTCGGGCGAGCGGGACACCTCGTGGTCGACGACGACGAGCCGCCCCCCGTGCAGCAGCGGTCCCCACAGCTCCCAGACGGAGAAGTCGAACGACGCCGAGTGGAACAGCGTCCACACGTCCGCGGCGCCGAAACCGAAGTACACCCGGGTGTCGGCGAACAGCCGCGTCACGTTGCGATGCGGCACCAGCGTCCCCTTGGGACGGCCGGTCGACCCGGAGGTGTAGATGACGTAGGCGAGGTTGTCCGGGCGGGCCCGGCCCCGCGGGCCGGGGACGGTGGCCGGCTGGTCGGCGAGGGCGGCGGCGACGTGCGGGTCGTCGAGGGCGACGAGCGGCACCCCGGCGCGCGCCGGCAGGCTGGCGCGTGCCTCGATGGTCGTCACCGCGCACACGGGGGCGGCGTCGCGCAGCATGTAGCCGATCCGCTCGGCCGGGTACGCCGGGTCGACGGGCAGGTAGGCGCCGCCGGCCTTCTGCACGGCGAGCAGCGCGACGACCAGGTCCACCGAGCGCGGCAGTGCCACCGCGACGAGCGACTCCGGTCCCACGCCCCGCCCGCGCAGCAGATGCGCGAGCCGGTTCGCCCGCGCGTCGAGCTCGGCGTAGGTGAGCGTGACGTCGCGCCAGCGCAGCGCCACCGCGTCCGGCGCGCGTCGCACCCGCGCCTCGAAGAGTTCCGGCAGCGTCGCCTCGGTCCACGCCACCTGCTCGGCGTCGGACGCCACCTCGACGACCTGGTCCGGCGCGGTGAACGGGGCCGGGCCGGCGGCGCGTGGGGCGGGAGTGAGGTCGGGGCGGGCACGCTCGGCGGCGGGCAGGGCGGCGACCGAGCCGACGGCCCGGTCCGGGTCGGCGGCGATCTCCGCGAGCAGTGCGAGCAGGCGGTCCGCCAGCCCGGCGACGGTCGCCCCGTCGAGGAGGTCTGACTGGTAGCCGAAGGTGAGGCGCGGCCGGGTACCGGGGATCACCCGGACGGTGAGCGCGTAGTGGGTGGCGTCATGGCCGTCGAGGCCGGTCAGGCGCGGGCCGTCCGGCGGGAGGAGCGTCGCCGGGTCGAACGGGTAGGACTCGACGACGAGCAGGGTGTCGAACAGGTCCCCGCCGCCGGCGAGCGCCTGGATCTCGGCGAGGCCCAGGTGATGATGCGCGAACAGCTCGCCCTGGGCGGCCTGGAGATCGGCCATGACCTCGGCGAACGTCGCGTCGGCGCGCAGCCGCGCCCGGACCGGGACGGTGGCGACGAACATGCCGACCATCGCCTCGACCCCGGCGAGCTCCGGCGGCCGCCCGGAGACGGCCGTGCCGAACACGACGTCGTCGCGCCCGACCGCCCGGGCGAGCAGCACCGCGTGCGCCACGCGCAGGATCGTGCTGAACGTCAGCCCCCGCTCCCGCCCGAGCGCCGCGAGCCGCGCGGCCAGCTCCTCGCCGACCTCCCGCTCGACCGCCCCCGACGGCCCCGCGAAGCCACCGGCCAAGATCGATGTTCCCGCGGTAACACCCGGCTCCACCGCCGGCCCCTCGGAGCCACCCGCCAAGATCAACGTTCCCGCGGTAACGGACGGCGCGGCCGGCCCGTGCTCGGCGGGATGTTGGTGCGGGGCGGGGG
>NZ_FZMO01000203.1 GCF_900197875.1 Frankia canadensis
GCCCTGACCGCCGCCGGTTGTTCGGACCCTCTCGGCGTCCGACTGGTGGCGCCGGTCGTGGCGGATCATCAGGCGGCGGTCAGGGCAGGTCGCGGGCGCAGTCCCGGCAGCGGTCATTGAGGATGGACAGGAGCTCGACGGCCTTGAGAGAGGCGTCGCGGACCTTGGCGATGTCCTGCGACGAGTTCAGGCGGATCAGGGCCGACTCGGCGCCGTCCGAGGCGCCCTCGCGGACCGCCTCGACGATCTCGGCGGCCGGCGTGCCGTACTGGAAGAGCAGGATCTCCTTGTCCTGGTAGGCGGGCAGTTCCATCGGCAGGTGCCCCAGGCCGATACCGGCGAGGTTGCGGCTGAGGATCTGCCGTACGTTCGTGCCGAGCCGGCCGTAGCCACCGATCTCCCGCAGCAAGCCCATGGTGGTCCTGAAGACTCCGTTGTTCCCCACCACTGCCGCCCGCAGGTCCTCCCAGTTGCCCGGGGCATCGGTTGGCATACCGATCATCTGGGCCTCCGACATCTCTACCGTCCCAGCAGGCAACCGACGCACCTCGCGTCTGTGTGTACGGACACGTCCAGCTCCTTCCGCTCGCCCGGCAGGGAAAGCACCACCTGGCGCGGTCCTGTCCGGACCAGGGCGCGTACCCTGCCGTTATCTACTGCCATTCTTTTGTTATCCATAAGATATCCGACAGGCCTCGTGAGGTCCAAGGCAAGAACGCCCGCAAGGGTTTCGAAACCGTTAACCCTCGCTGCACAGGACGATGGTGACGCCATCTGGCCGTGCCGATTAGTGCGTACTCCGCACCGCCCGCCGCCAGCGTCGAAGAAGGGGTGGAGAGGGAGTGGAGAAGGGTCGAAAACACCATTCCGTAGTCTCTGTGTCACGGATTGATGGTCCTGGTTCACTCGATCGGATACCCCGGCATCCGCACGGGCGGATGCCGCCCGGCGGATGGCGTTATTCGCTCCGCGGCCACTGGCACCCTCGGTCAGGTTCGCGACCCCGTGGGCCCCCGACCTGCCAGGTGGGCCCACCCCAGCAGTGTGACCGGGCCCATGTCAGGCGGCTCCGTGGCGGCGCGGAGGCGACTCCACGGCGACTCCACAGCGACTCCATGACGGCGCCACGCCGGCTCGGTAGCGGGACCCCGAAGAAAAATTCATCCTTGGATTTATCCTGCGGAATATCTTCACGGACAACTCGCCGGGAAAGCTTCCGAACATCTCGCCAGAATACCTGTTAACCGCGAAGTTACCGGCGCTTGCCGACTCGAAATAATCGGCTCCTAGTCTGATTCATGTCGCCGCCGAACAAACGGTGAACCGCAGTTCGCGGCGCGGCCCATGCCCTTCAGTTCCGGAGCGACGGCTGGTGATGACAGTGCGCGAGACCCGTTTTCCCAGCTCATCTGCCACGGCGACACAGCCGGACGCGGTGGTCAGATTCTGCGACACCACGCTCCGCGACGGCGAGCAGGCGCCTGGTGTCGCGTTCACCGCGGCCGAGAAACTCGCCATCGCCGGCGCTCTGGACGCCATCGGCGTACACCAGATCGAGGCCGGCATCCCGGCCATGGGTGTCACCGAACGGGACGTGCTGCGGGAGATCCTCGCGACCGACCCGAAGGCCGAGATCGTGGGCTGGTGCCGGGCCGATCACCGCGATGTCGAGGCCGCGGCCAGCTGCGGCCTTGTCACCGCGCACCTGACCATCCCCGTCTCCGACTTGCACCTGAAGAGCAAGTTGGAGCGGGACCGGGCCTGGGCGCGGCGGCGCGTCCGCGACTGCGTCGTGGACGCGACCGACCGGGGGATGCGGGTGAGCGTCGGTTTCGAGGACGCCTCCCGCGCCGACGACGCGTTTGTCACGGACCTGGCGGGCGAACTGCGGGAGCTGGGCGTCACCCGGTTGCGCTGGGCCGACACCGTCGGCCTGCTCGACCCGGTGAGCGCGTACGACCGGCTGGGGCGACTGGTCAGGGCGGTCCCGGGGCCGTGGGAGATCCACGCCCACGACGATTTCGGCCTGGCGACGGCCAACACCATCGCCGCCGTCCAGGCGGGGTTCACCTGGGTCAGCACCACCGTGCTCGGCCTCGGTGAACGCGCCGGGAACGCTCCGATCGAGGAGGTCGCGATGGCGCTTCGGCACCTGCTGAAGCTGCCGATCGACCTCGACACCACCTCGTTCCGCACGCTGGCCCAGCTGGTCTCGCGGGCGGCTGGCCGCCCGCTGCCGGCGGGCAAGGCGGTGGTCGGCGAGTCGGTGTTCGCGCACGAGTCGGGCATCCACGTGCACGGCATCCTGCGTCATCCGGCGACCTACGAGCCGTTCGACCCCGCCGAGGTCGGCGGTCGGCGGCGGCTCACCGTCGGCAAGCACAGTGGGCGGGCGTCCCTACGCCACGCGCTCGAGCAGTGCGGCATCACCGCCGAGGAGAGCGAGCTCGAACCGCTGGTGGAACAGGTTCGGCTCGCCGCCACCCGGCACAAGCGCGGCCTCGACAGCCGTGACTTCCAGGAACTTCTCGGGCGGGTCGAGATGCCGGCCCCCCGAGCGGGGACCCCGACGCGCGAGGAACCGGTCTGACCGACCGCATCCGCGCCGACGGGTTCAGCACGACCAGCAAGGCCCCGCACATCCAGCAGGGTTCAGCACGACCCAGCAACGGTAGTGCCGACGTCCCGGTCCAACCCGACCGGCGGCACGCCCGGCATCCCGCAGACCCGAACCGTGTGACCGGCCCGACCGGCCTGGTCACGCCCGGTGATCCGCGAGCCGCGGCAGACCGTACCAAGGAGGAGCACCACATGCGCCAGATCGCCTTCTACGGCAAGGGTGGTATCGGCAAGTCCACCACCCAGCAGAACACCATGGCGGCCATGGCCGAGATGGGCAAGAAGGTCATGATCGTCGGCTGTGACCCGAAGGCCGACTCGACCCGCCTGATCCTGCACTCGAAGGCGCAGACCTCCGTCATCCAGCTGGCGGCCGAGAAGGGGTCGGTCGAGGACCTGGAGCTCGACGAGGTCCTGGTCGAGGGCCAGTGGGGCATCAAGTGCGTGGAGTCCGGTGGCCCGGAGCCGGGCGTGGGCTGCGCCGGCCGTGGCGTCATCACCTCCATCAACTACCTGGAGGAGGCCGGCGCCTACGAGGACCTCGACTTCGTGACCTACGACGTCCTTGGCGACGTCGTCTGCGGTGGCTTCGCGATGCCGATCCGCCAGGGCAAGGCGCAGGAGATCTACATCGTCACCTCCGGCGAGATGATGGCGATGTACGCGGCGAACAACATCGCCCGCGGAGTCCTCAAGTACGCGCACTCCGGTGGTGTCCGGCTCGGCGGGCTCATCTGCAACAGCCGTAACACCGACCGCGAGGACGAGCTGATCATGGAGCTCGCCCGCCGCCTCAACACCCAGATGATCCACTTCATCCCGCGCAACAACGTCGTGCAGCACGCCGAGCTGCGCCGGATGACGGTCATCGAGTACGACCCCAAGAACTCGCAGGCCGACCAGTACCGCGAGCTGGCCCGGAAGATCGTCGACAACGACATGAAGACGATCCCGACGCCGATCACCATGGACGAGCTCGAGGAGCTTCTCATCGAGTTCGGGATCATGCAGCAGGAGGACGAGAGCATCATCGGCAAGGCCGCCGCCGTCGCCTGACCCCAGCCAGACACCGACGCGCACCCGACGCTCCCTGCTCCGACACCGTCGAGGATGAGGTCCCGATCATGACGACGACGCCGGCCCCGTCCCGGGCCGAGACCGAGGCGATGATCGCCGAGGTCCTGGGTCAGTACCCCAAGAAGGCCGCGAAGTTCCGGGCCAAGCACATCAAGGCCAACGACCCCGAGGGGTCGAAGGAGTGCGAGGTCAAGTCCAACATCAAGTCCCGCCCCGGGGTCATGACGATCCGCGGGTGCGCCTACGCCGGCTCCAAGGGCGTGGTGTGGGGCCCGGTGAAGGACCTGGTCACCATCAGCCACGGCCCGGTCGGCTGCGGCCAGTACTCCTGGGCCACCCGGCGCAACTACGCGCACGGCCACCTGGGCGTGAACAACTTCACGGCGATGCAGGTCACCACCGACTTCCAGGAGAAGGACATCGTCTTCGGCGGTGACCCCAAGCTGGAGCAGGTCTGCGACGAGATCGTCGAGATGTTCCCACTGGCCAAGGGCATCTCGGTGCAGTCCGAGTGCCCGATCGGTCTGATCGGCGACGACATCGAGGCCGTCTCCAAGAAGTCCGCGAAGAAGCTCGGCATCCCGGTCATCCCGGTTCGCTGCGAGGGCTTCCGCGGCGTCAGCCAGTCGCTGGGCCACCACATCGCGAACGACGCGGTCCGCGACCACGTGCTCGGCACCGGCGGCGACACGTTCGAGCAGACGCCCTACGACGTCGCGCTCATCGGTGACTACAACATCGGCGGGGACGCCTGGGCGTCCCGGCGGATCCTCGAGGAGATGGGCCTGCGGGTCATCGCCCAGTGGTCCGGAGACGGCACGATCAACGAGATGGCCTCGACGCATCTGTCGAAGCTGAACCTGATCCACTGCTACCGGTCCATGAACTACATCTGCACGACGATGGAGGAGCGCTTCGGCACTCCCTGGACCGAGTTCAACTTCTTCGGTCCCTCGAAGATCATCTCCTCCATGCGTAAGATCGCCGAGTTCTTCGACGACGAGATCAAGGCGAAGACCGAGGCGGCGATCGCCCGCTACCAGGTGCGCTTCGACGAGATCACCAAGGCCTTCCGCCCGCGGCTGGAGGGCAAGCGGGTCATGCTCGCCGTCGGCGGCCTGCGCCCGCGGCACACGATCGGCGCCTACGAGGACCTCGGCATGGAGGTCGTCGGGACCGGCTACGAGTTCGCCCACAAGGACGACTACACCCGGACCTACGCCATGCTCAAGGAAGGCACCGTCCTCTACGACGACCCGACGGCGTTCGAGCTGGAGGAGTTCGCCAGGTTCCTCAAGCCGGACCTGATGGGCGCGGGCGTCAAGGAGAAGTACGTCTTCCACAAGATGGGCATCCCCTTCCGCCAGATGCACTCCTGGGACTACTCCGGCCCGTACCACGGCGTGGACGGCTTCGCTGTGTTCGCCCGCGACATGGACATCGCGATCAACAGCCCGGCCTGGGACCTCCTGGAGGCTCCCTGGTCGAAGTCCGGCCAGGTGGCCTGACCAGCTGGTCCGGCCGGCGACCGACCAGGCGGAATCCGCCCGGCTAGGCAGCCGTCCAGCCAGGCCTGCCGTCCAGACGGCATAGCAGTTTTTCCAGCACTGCCGGCAGCAGCCGCGGCCGCTGCGCGCGGCGGCTGCTGCCGGCAGGCATCGAGCCCCCGCTGGGGCGGGCCCCGCAGGGGAGAGGAGGACGTCCGGTGACGACGACCCCGGAGCACACGAACGCGGTCCCACTGCGTGTCCTCGACCACAACGACATCTTTCGTGACGAGGTCTACCAGAAGCAGTTCGAGGGCAAGCGCGAGTTCGAGAACGCGGCCCCGAAGGAAGAGGTCGAGCGGGTCCTCGAGTGGACCCGCGGCTGGGAGTACCGGGAGAAGAACTTCGCCCGCGAGGCCCTGACCGTCAACCCGGCCAAGGCCTGCCAGCCGCTCGGCGCGGTGCTCGCCGCCCTCGGGTTCGAGGGCACCATGCCGCTGGTGCATGGCTCGCAGGGCTGCGTGGCCTACTTCCGCAGCCACTTCGCCCGGCACTTCAAGGAGCCGGTGCCCGCCGCCTCCACCTCGATGACCGAGGACGCCGCCGTGTTCGGTGGCATCAACAACCTCGTCGAGGCGATGGAGAACATCACCGCGCTGTACAAGCCGAAGCACATCGCGGTCAGCACCACCTGCATGGCCGAGGTCATCGGTGAGGACCTGTTCGCCTACATCGGCGCGGCGCGCGAGCAGGAGGCGATCACCCAGGACTTCCCGGTCTCGTACGCCCACACCCCGTCGTTCGTCGGCTCGCACATCACCGGCTACGACGCGATGCTCAAGGGCATCCTCGAGATGCTGGCGAAGTCGCCGGACGCGGACGCGTCGAAGATCGAGAAGTCGGACCGGGTCCGGCTGAACGTGATCCCCGGCTTCGACACCTACGTCGGCAACCATCGCGAGTACCGCCGCATCCTCGAGCTGATGGGCGTCGACCCGATCATCCTGGGCGACCACTCCAGCTCGCTGGACTCCCCGGCCGACGGTGAGTACGACCTCTACCCGGGCGGCACCACGCTGCTCGAGGGCGCGCTCGCGAAGTTCAGCCGCGCGACCGTCTCGCTGCAGGAGACGGCGACCCGCAAGACGTCCGAGCTCATCCGGGACACCTGGAAGCAGGACACGGTCGTGCTGGAGACCCCGCTCGGGGTCCGCGGCACCGACGTCTTCCTCACCGAGGTCGCCCGGATCGCCGACGTGGAGATCCCCGCGGAGCTCACCGCCGAGCGCGGCCGGCTCGTCGACGCGATCACCGACTCGCACGCCTACCTGCACGGCAAGCGGGTGGGCATCGCCGGCGACCCGGACCTCGTCGTCGCGCTGACCCGCTTCGTGCTTGAGCTCGGCATGATCCCGGTGCACGTGGTGAGCACGAACTCCGACTCCAGCTTCAAGGCCCGGATGGAGAAGGTGCTCTCGGCCAGCCCGTTCGGCCAGGAGGCGACCGTCTGGCCGGAGAAGGACCTCTGGCACCTGCGGTCGCTGGTCTTCACCGAGCCGGTCGACCTGCTCATCGGCAGCATGCAGCTCAAATACATCTCCCGTGAGGCGAACGTGCCGCTGGTCCGGGTCGGCTTCCCGATCTTCGACCGGCATCACCTGCACCGCTTCCCGATCGTCGGGTACACCGGCGGCCTGCAGCTGCTCAGCCAGCTCGTCAACACGATCCTCGACGAGATGGACCGCAACGCCCCGGACCACAGCTTCGACGCGGTCCGCTGACCCGTCGCCCGCTGTAGCGCCCGAGGCGCCTCCGGCTCCGCCGCCCCCGGCGCCCCGTCGCCCGACGAGGCCGCCGACGGCCCGACTCGACAGCGCCGTCGAGTCGGGCCAGGCGGGACGAACTGGACACTGACGTGGCCGGCCGGCCGCGCCCACCGCGCTCCCTGCGGTCGGCCGGCCACTCCCGCGGGTCGAGGCAGCCGGCGCCACCTGTGGCGGCTCCCACCCAGGCCACCTG
>NZ_FZMO01000204.1 GCF_900197875.1 Frankia canadensis
GGGGCACGGTAGGCGGGCGGCGGGTGGCGAGCGGACGTGTCCACACGAGGACGGCCCGAGAGATCACAACTCGACACGCGGCCTAGGCGAGGCCGGCCTGGCCGGCGAGGACAGCGAGCTGGGCGCGGTCGCGGGCGGCGAGCTTCACCATCACCCGGCTGACGTGGGTGCGGGCGGTCGCCGGGCTGATCACCAGATGGGCGGCGATCTCGTCGTTGGACAGACCGCGGCCGACCAGGCCCATCACCTCGCGTTCGCGCTCGGTGAGACCGCGCAGGTCGGGGGCGTCGAGGGTGGGTCGGCGGGCAAAGGTCTCGATGACGAGCCGGGTCACCGTGGGGGACAGCAGCGAGTCGCCGGCGGCCACGACCCGGATCGCGCGCAGCAGGTCGGCGGCCTCCGCGTCCTTGAGGAGGAAGCCCGACGCGCCGCCGCGCAGCGCCGCGAAGACGTACTCGTCCACCTCGAACGTGGTGACCATGACGACCCGGGTGCCGGCGAGGTCGGGCTCGGCGACGATCGCGCGCAGCGCGGCCAGACCGTCGAGCACGGGCATCCGGATGTCGAGCAGCGCGACGTCCGGGCGGGTGGCCCGTACGACGTCGACGGCGGCGCGCCCGTCCTCGGCCTCGCCGACGAGCTCCAGATCGTCCTCCGTCTCGATGAGGACGCGCAGCCCGAGACGGACCAGCGGCTGGTCGTCAGCGATCACGACCCGGATCACCGCCTGGCCTCCACCGGCACCGCGGCGGCGGGTACCGGGAGTTCCGCGAACACCCGCCAGCCGCCTGCCACGGGGCCTGCCGTCAGCGTGCCGCCGAGCTCGGCGGCACGTTCCCGCAGCCCTGTCAGCCCATGACCACCACAGCCACCGGCCCCGGCCGACGTCGTCACCTCACCCACCCCAACCACCCCAACCACCTCAGCCGGCTGAGCCGACCCAGCCGTCGGTTCAGCCGGTAGGAGCGGGTCGGGGCTGTCGGTGATGTCGACGCAGAGGCGATCGGCGGCGAGCGCGAGGCGCACCCGGACCTGGGTACTGGCCCGCGGTGCGTGGCGCAGCACGTTCGTCAGGGACTCCTGGATGATCCGGAAGGCGGCGAGGTCGACATCGACGGGCAGCTCGCCGAGCCGCGCGGAATCACCGTCAGTGACCAACTGAACCGGCACGTCGCACAGCCGCACCTCCCGTAGCAGCGACGGCAGCCTCCCGAGCCCGGTCAGCGGCGCCTCCACCGGGTCACCATCCGGAACCCGTCCCGCGCCCGGGTACCCGGCGGCCGCTGCCGAGCCGCCGATCTCCGTACCGCGGACGCCCAGCTCACCGCCGCCCGGCCCATCGCCCCCCGTCCCGTCGGCGCCCGGGCCATCGCCAGCCGGGCCGGCGTCCTGGCCGGCTCGGGTGAGGGCAAGGGTGGACCGCAGTTCGCCGAGGGCGTCGACGCTGGCCCGGCGGATCGCCTCCAGCGCGAGCTGAGCCTGCTCGGGCCGGCGGTCGAGCACGTGCAGCGCCACCGCGGCCCGCAGCGAGATCACCGACAGGCTGTGCCCGACGACGTCGTGCACCTCGCGGGCCATCCGCAGCCGTTCCTGCTCGACCCGGCGGCGGGTGGCCTCCTCCTTGACCTGCGCGGCGGCCGCCCGACTGCCGCGGGCCAGCGCGCCGACGAGAGCCGGCACAGTACACAGGAGCACGGCCCCGACGGCCTGGAAGGCCATTTCCCACCGGCCCGGGGCATACCCCTGGGCGGCGCCGAGGGCGGACCCCGCGAGCACGACCGCGGTCGCGCCCGCGGCCGCCCGCCACACGACGCGCAGCTCGTGCCGCAGCCCGACGGACACCGACGCGACGACCACCGGCAGGAACGACGGCCCGTGCGGGTAGCCCGCCCCCAGCAGGGTCCCGAGCAGCAGCGCGGATGCCGCCAGCATCGCCAGCGGTGAGCGCCGCCGCAGCGTGACGGTCGCGGCGAGCAGGGCGAGCAGGGTGAAGGCCAGCGCGTCCAGCGGCCGCGCCGGCGGCACCTGATCGTGGGCGGCGCCGTGCGACGCGCCGACGACGACCAGGCCGGTGGCGAGCAGCGCGGCGACATCACGCAGGCGGATGACGCCGCGCACGCGCGAGGACAGCTGCCCCACCCGCCGCACCGCCGTGTCCACCGCCATGCCGCGACGGTAGCCGGCGCCGAGGCCCGGCACATCCGCCTGCGGGCGTAGCCCGCCTACGACAGCGGGCGTACGGCAGGCGGCGCACGCGCACGGCGGCCTGCGGGCGACGCACCGTGCACCGCGTGCCGTGGTCAGGCACACGGCGGGCGGCGCGCCCAGGCGTATGTCGGCGTGGGCTAGGCTCGAGCGCATGCTCGTGTCGGGAACGCCGCCGACGCTGTTGTCCCTGTGGTATCTCGCGGCCTGTCTGGCCGAGCGGGGCGACCGGCTGGAGTACCGGCATCCCCTCGTCGCCGTCCGCAACGCGAACAACCTGGTGACCGGCGGGCTGGACGTGGTCCGCGGGGAGCCCGCGGCCTCGGCGGTCATCCGCGGCGAGGGCTGGTGGTCGCGCCCCGTGCTCGGGACGGCCGCGGCGGGCATGCCACCGATCGAGGGCCGGGTGTTGACCGGCCTGTGGGCGCAGTTCCAGGGCAAGGCGGCGGCGCTGGCGCTGCTGCCGCCGGAGCTTCGCTTCGCCCGCCTCGAAGCGGCGGCGGCCCGGGCGGGTATCGCCCCCACGCTCGCCGGCCGGCTGCTCGGCTGGTCCGACGCGGTCGTCGAGCACTTCCGCCGGCAGCCGGTGGCAGGATGATCATCGCGATCGAGGGGCTCGACGGCGCAGGGAAGAACACGCTGACCACCCGGCTGGTCGCCCGGCTGACCGGCGTCGGGCGCAGCGTCGCCACCCTCGCCTACCCGCGCTACGAGGCGCGCCCGCTCGGCCCGGCGCTGCGCGGGCTGCTCACCGGGGACGCCGGTCTCGCCGCTGTCGCGGCCCAGCCGAGAGCGACGGCGATGATGTTCGCGCTGGACCGGGCGGCGTCGCGGCCCGAGCTTGACGCCCTGCTTGCCGAGCACGACGTCGTGCTCCTCGACCGGTATGTCGCGTCGAACGCGGCGTACGGTGCCGCCCGGCTGGCCGAGCCCGAGCGGGCCGCCTTCCAGTCCTGGATCGCCGACCTGGAGCTGGGCTCACTCGCCCTGCCCGTGCCGGACCTGCAGGTCCTGCTCCGGATAGAGGTCGACCGGGCCCGTGCCGACGCGAGCGCCCGCGCCGACGGCGACCCGGGCCGTCCCCGTGACACCTTCGAGGCCGACGACGGCCTGCAGGCCCGCTGCGCCCACATGTACGAGGATCTGGCGGCCCGGAGCTGGCTGTCGCCGTGGCTGGTCGTGGACCGCGAGACCGGCGTCGACGCCGTCGACGGCTGGCTCACCGCCGCCAGCGCCCACTGAACCGCATCCTCCGACCAGCCCACGCGCGGCCCAGCCCAGCCTCTGACCAACGCGGCCGCTGCCGGTCAGCAGCCGACGATGCAGCTGGGCAGGTCGACGGCGGGCAGCCGCAGGTCGCCGGAACCCCGGCCCGGGGGACGGTGGGCGCCGGACTGCTGGGCGCTCGGCGGCCGCCCCGGGCGGGGCGCGCCGGCACCCGCCGCCGAGGTCACGCCCCGATCGCCGGCGCCCGTGCTGGCGTCCTGCGCGCGGTTGGCGCCGGTGCCGGTCTCGGCGCCACCCGGCGCCGACGAGGCGAGGCCGGACGCCTCGGCGGACGTGCTCTTGCGGTCGGCCGCCGGCGGGGGCGCACTGGTCGCGGCCGGCGACGGGGTGGCGCCGCCGCTGCCGCTGGAGTCACCCGTGGGGCTGGACGCGCCGGGCTGCCCGATGAGCACCGCGACCGTCACCGCGGCGATGGCCACGATGCCCAGGCCGAGCTGCGGGATGCTGATCCGGCCGCTGCGCCGATGCGAGGTCACGCGGACTCCGTCCGTTTCCGTCGGTGGTCGCGACGGCCGGACCGTAGCACGTACGACCCACATGCGGACACTCCGGACGGCCGGCTGGTCCGAATCGCGGGCTAGGCGGAGGCGAGGGCCTCGCTGCGTCGCTCGGCGCGGGCGCGGGTCTTCGCGATCTTCTCGTCCTGCTGGGTCGCCGCCGCGTCGAGTCCGGTGAGGAACGCGGCGACCTCCTCGCGGGCCTTCTCGGCCTCGGCGTCCAGGCCCTCGAGGTCGAAGAAGCGCCACTGGCGCAGGATGGGCGCGATGACGTCGTCGTGGTGGATGCGCAGGTTGTAGACGCCGGCCACGGCGATCTTGATGGCCTTGCGGCCGAAGTCGCGGATACCGACGCCCGGCATCTGGAAGCCGACGATCTCGTCGCGGATGATGGGCACCATGCGGGACGGCGCGAGTTCGAGCGCCGCCGCCACCATGTTCCGGTAGAAGATCATGTGCAGGTTCTCGTCCGCGGCGACGCGGGCCAGCAGACGCTCGGCGACCGGCTCGGCGCAGACGCGACCGGTGTTGCGATGGCTCACCCGGGTCGCGAGCTCCTGGAAGGACACGTAGGCCATCGCCTGCAGCGCCGAGGCGTCGGCCTTGTCGTAGCCCTTGCACATCTGGTACATCCGGTCCTGCTCCAACGTCACCGGATCGGCGCCGCGGGTGACCATCAGGTAGTCGCGCATGACGATCGCGTGACGTGCTTCCTCGGCTGTCCACCGGTGCACCCAGGTGCCCCAGGCACCCTCCCGGCCGAAGCCCTCGACGATAAGGCGGTGGTAGCTGGGCAGGTTGTCCTCGGTGAGCAGGTTGACCTCGAAGGCGATCTGCGCCGCCTTCGGCAGCACCGACTGGCCAGGCTCCCAGGGCAGTTCGTCGAAATCCCGTCCCTGGCTCCAGGGGACGTACTCGTGTGGCATCCACTCCGGAGCGATGCCGAGATGCCGGTTGACGTTCGCCTCGGCGACGGGCTCCAGCTCGCGGAGCAGGTCGATGTCCGTGGGGGATCGCATTGGTAAACAGTTCCAGGCTGCGAGCCTGTCAACCATGGCCGCCGAGTGTGGATTCGCGATCGCCGGACTGTCCCGGCGGAGCAGTTGTGGCCGCCGGCGGCATGCTCACATGGGACTCACATGCTGTTCCCATGGACTCGGGACATCCCATTGGACTCGGGACATCCCATTGGACTCGGGACGTCCTGGACACCGGCCGAGGGAGCGGACATGGCGCAGGTACCGCGGGTGCTCGTCGTCGACGACGAGCCGAACATCGTCGACCTGCTGCGGATGGCCCTGCGTTTCCACGGCTTCGACGTCCTGACCGCGACCACCGGCCGCGCGGCGCTCACGCTCGCCGCCGACGCGCGCCCCGACCTCATGATCCTCGACGTGATGCTGCCCGACATGGACGGCTTCGGGGTCTGCCGGATGCTGCGGGCTGACGGCCTGGACGTGCCCGTCGTCTACCTCACCGCCCGCGACGCCCACCGGGACAAGATCGCCGGACTGACGTACGGCGGCGACGACTACGTCACCAAGCCGTTCGCCGTCGACGAACTCGTCGCCCGGGTGCGGGCGGTGCTGCGCCGGACCAGCCCGCCGAGCCCACCCGCCGAGCCCGACCGGACCGCCGTCCTGCGCTTCGCCGACGTCGAGCTCGACACCGACACCCATCTCGTCACCCGGGCCGGCACGCCGATCGAGCTGTCCCCGACGGAGTTCTCGCTGCTGCGCTACCTGCTGACCAACCCCAACCGGGTGCTGTCGCGGGCCCAGATCCTCGATGCCGTCTGGAGCTACGACTATGCCGGCGAGCCGACCGTCGTCGACCAGTACGTCAGCTACCTGCGGCGCAAGCTCGGCCAGCATGGCCCGTCGCTCATCCACACCCAGCGCGGCTTCGGCTACGCCCTGCGCCTGCCGTCGGGCACCTCGCCGGCGGGCACCTCAACGTCGGGACGGTGACGGGGATGACGCTGCGGCTGAGACTGATGGCCGGCCTGCTCGCCCTGTCCGCGCTGGGCCTCGCCGGCGCCGGAATCGCCAGCGTGTTCGCGCTCCGTTCCTACCTCTACCAGCGCGTCGACCAGCAGTTGAGCCGGGCGGAGCTGCTCGGCGGCCGGCCACTGTCGGCGCTGCTGGCCCGGCCCCGGCTGCTCGACCCGGCGAGCGCGGGTCAGGCCGCGGGCCCCAGCGACTACCTGGTCGAGATCCGCCAGGCCGACGGCACGCTGCGCCGCGTCACCGGATCCGCGAGCCCGCCGCCGCCAGCCACGGCACTGCTCGACGCCGCCGGCGTGCGGTCCGTCGCCGGCGGCGCGCAGCGGGCCGGCCCGTTCACGGTGGTCGCGGACGGCGACCGGTACCGGGCCGTGGAACGCACGTTTCCCGGCGGCGCCCAGGTGCTCGTCGCGCTGCCGCTGCGGCCGGTCAGCGAGACGGTCCGGCGGCTGGTGCGCGTGGAGATCGCCGTCGGGCTCACGGTGCTCGCGGTCATGGCGGTCCTTGCCTGGCTGTGGCTGACCCGGGGCCTGCGCCCGCTGCGCCAGATGATCGGCACCGCCGCCGCCATCGCCGCCGGCGACCTGGACCGCCGGGTGCCCGCCGGCCCGCCCCGCTCGGAGACCGGTGAGCTCGCCGCCGCCCTGAACACCATGCTCGGCCAGATCCAGGCCGCCTTCGCCGCCCGCGTCGCCTCCCAGGAGGCCGAACGCCGCTTCGCCGCTGACGCCTCCCACGAGCTGCGCACACCTCTGACGTCCATCCGCGGCTACGCCGACCTGCTGCGCGGCGGGATGGTCCCGCCGGACGAGGCCGACGCGGCGTTGCGCCGCATCACCGAGGAGGCGACCCGGATGGGCGCGCTCGTCGACGGCCTGCTCTACCTGGCCCACCTCGACGAGGTCCACCCCATCCAGATGACCGAGCTCGATCTCGCCGCCCTGGTCCGCGACGCCGTCGCCGACCTGCGCGCCGCCGCCCCCACCCGTCCCGTCCACGTCGACCTGCCCGCCACCTGCTCCGTCCTCGGTGACGCCGACGCCCTGCGCCAGCTCGTCGGCAACCTCCTCACCAACGCCCGCGTCCACACCCCACCCACCGCCGCCATCGACATCCGCCTCACCC
>NZ_FZMO01000513.1 GCF_900197875.1 Frankia canadensis
CCTCGGCGACCTCCTTGGCGAGCCCCACCGTCATGGTGTCGATCGCCCCCTTGCTCGCCGCGTAGTCGACGTACAGCCCCGGGCTGCCGATCCGCGCCGCCGCCGAGGAGACGTTGACGATCACGCCGCCGCGCCCGCCGTGGCGGGTCGACATCCGGCGCACCGCCGCGCCCGCGCCCAGGAACGCGGCGACGACGTTGATCTCGAAGACCTGGCGCAGCCGCGACGCGTCGAACTCCGCCACCCGCGCCGCGGGCGCGACGATCCCCGCGTTGTTGACGAACGCCGTCACCTGGCCGAGCCGGTCCGCGGCCGCGAACAGCTCCGGGACGGTGTCCTCGGGCCTGGCGAGGTCGCCCCCGACCGTCCCAGCGGCGACCCCGAGGTCCCGGCACCGCCCGGCCACCTCGGCGGCGGCCCTGGCGTCCGACCGAAAGCCCAGGCAGACGTCCCAACCGCGGCCAGCGAGCGCGATCGCGCAGGCCGCGCCGATGCCCCGACCCCCACCCGTCACGACCGCGACCCCACGTTCCCGACGCTGCGCAATCCCCGCCCCATC
>NZ_FZMO01000205.1 GCF_900197875.1 Frankia canadensis
GTGGCGTTCTCCCCCGACGGCCACACCCTCGCCACCAGCTCCACCGACAGCACCATCCGCCTGTGGGACACCACCAGCGGCCAGAACCGCACCACCCTCACCGGCCACACCCGCGGGGTCCTGGCAGTGGCGTTCTCCCCCGACGGCCACACCCTCGCCACCAGCTCCGACGACAGCACCATCCGCCTGTGGGATGTTGACCAAGGTCTGGAGATCGCGGTTCTGATTCCGCTTCCCGATGGCGGTCATGCGGTTGTGCTACCCGACGGCTCCTACAAGCTTGCTGGGGAGGCTGCCGGCCGGTTCTGGTGGATGGTGAGGAATCACCGGTTCGAGGTGGGGGAACTCGACGGCTACGTGGACAACGTCCGCCGCCTGCCCGACGACGCGCCGCTTCCCCGCCCGGCCGCGCCTCCGGCGAAGTGACGCGACACAGGTGGGTCCAAGCCCACCACCCGACAGGGATGCACGCCCGTGTAGAAGCGGTCGTCCTGAAGGCGGGCGGCGGGCAGGACCCAGTGGCCGCCTCGCCGGTACCCCAGCTGGTTCCGCACCACCATGGCCACGCGGACCGTCGGCAGATCCCGCTCCGCCAGCGGCATTGCGGCCTTGCCCGGAGCATGTGTCTCGGTCGCGGTGGACCATCAACAACAGGGGAGCTGTGAACGCATCCGCGCTGTCACCGGGGGCGAGGCCGCTCGTCTGGTCGCCGCCGTCGGCAGGTGGCCGCATCGGGACAAGCCGCCAGCAGGGATCAGGAACCACCGGTTCGGGGCGGCCGCGCCCGTACGCGAAGTGGCGACCGGCCCCCCGCCGGATTACTGACGTTCTGTCGTGGGCCGACCTATCCTGAGGGAGTTGATGCGGTTAGTACGAAAGTGATCGCCTTCCGCGACTGGCTGCCGTCACGACCAGAGGACGCGCGAAGGTGCGGCACCGGGCGGTGGAGGTGGTCGGATGTTCGGGTGGGTTCGGCAACCGCGAAACGCGGACGCGGCGGGGTGGACGCCGGACGTGGACGCCCGACCTTTCGGCTCGGGCGCCGTCGGATCGGGCGCCGTCGGATCGGGCGCCGTCAGCTCACACGTCGTCGGTTCGGGCGCCGCCGGTTCGGCCGGGATGTCGGTGGGACGGGTGGTGGTCACCTCCGGGTCGCAGGCCATGGCGCTGGCCCGGGAGCTGCTGGATCCCAGTCGGAGTCCGGCCGCGTTCGCCGCGCCGCGCATCACCGAGCGGCGGCTCCTGCACTGGTCCATGATCACCGATCCGTGGGCGAGTGTGCCGGCCGCGCCGCCCGGGGTCGACGTGCGGGTGCTGCTGCCGGAGGCACCCGAGTTCGACGCGCTGCACGTGCTGGTGAAGTCGGCGGGCATAGCGTGCCGCCGGGTGCGTCATCTGGTGGACGCGGAGACGGTCAGCACCCTCGACAAGGACGGCAGGCTGGGGCCGATCTGGGCATGCCCCGGCTTCCTCCCGGTGGCGAACACCGCCCAGCTCGCCCCGCCGCGGCGCACCGGCGCCTCCGCCGAGGCGGCCCGTGACGCGTTCGAGCTGGCCTGGGACAGCCATGACGGGCCCTTCACGCCGGACTGGACGCCGGTGGACGCGGCCAGTCTCATCCCGCCTGCCTGGGTGCCCTACCTGGGCCGCCCGACCCTGAACCCGGCGCAGGTCGAGGCGGCGCCGCACATCCTGCGCGGCGAGTCGCATGTGGTCGTGGTGGCGCCCACCGGCTCCGGCAAGACCATCATCGGCATGCTCGCCGCGCTGAAGGCCATCCTCGGCGACGGGCGCAAGGCGGCGTGGCTGGTCCCGCAGCGCTCGCTCACCGACGAGCTCGACCGGGAACTGTCGACCTGGCGGGCGCGCGGCCTGCGGGTCGAGCGGCTTTCCGGCGAGCATGTCACCGACGTCGAGAAGGTGCGCCGCGCGGACCTGTGGGTGTCGACGACGGAGAAGTTCGAGGCCGTGTGCCGGTCGAGTTCGTTGCGGACCGCGCTGGCCGAGGTCGGCTGCCTGGTCGTCGACGAGATCCACCTGCTCGGCAGCGCGGCGCGCGGGCCGCTGCTGGAGGCGCTGCTCGCCCGGGTGCGCGGGGCAGACTCGCCGGTGCGCATCGTCGGGCTGTCGGCGACGGTGGCCAACGCCGAGCAGGTCGCCGACTGGCTCGGCGCGCGGGTCGTCAGTACCAGCTGGCGTCCCACCCGGCTGACCTGGCAGGTCCCGATGGTTCCGGCGAGCTCCGACCGCCGGGCCGCGAACGCGAGCCGGCTCGCCGCGACCCTCGCCATCACCCGCATGATCACCGATGACGAGGGCAGCGTCCTGGTGTTCTGCGGCAGCCGTCGCAACGTCCGGGCGACGGCGCTCGCGATCGCCGCGGACCGGGGTGCGGTCATCGCCGGCGTCGACCCGGACGACGCCGACGCCGTGCACCGGGCCTGTGCCCGTGCCGGCGTCGGCCTGCACTACAAGGGCTGGGAGTACCGGCACGAGGCCGAGCGCGAGTTCCGCGCCCGCCGCCTGGAGGTCCTCGTCGCGACGACGACGGTCGCCGCCGGGGTGAACCTGCCCGCCCGTGCCGTTGTCGTCCGCGACACCCAGATCGGCCTCGACCGCATCGACGTGGCCACCGTCCAGCAGATGTTCGGCCGGGCCGGGCGCATCGGCGCCGGGGAGACCGAGGGCTGGGCGTACCTGATCTGCGACGAGTCGGAGCGGGCGACCTGGCAGAGCCGCCTCGTCGAGGGTTACACCGTCCGTTCCCACATCGCGGACAGCCTGGCCGACCATCTGCTCGCCGAGGCCGCCCAGGACCGCATCGCGACGTTCGCCGACGCCGAGAACTGGTGGCTGCGCACCTTTGCCCACCACCAGGGCGCCGACGGGGTCAGCCCGGTGAGCGACGCCGTCGACCTGCTCGTCAGCGGTGCCTATCTGACCGTGTCCACCAGCGGCCCGCGCCCGACCGAGTCCGACGACCCCTCGCCCCGCAGTTGCGACGTCCTGCTGACCGTGACGGATCTCGGTCTGCTCACGACCCGGTTCATGGTGCCGGTGGAGATCGGGATCGAGCTTCGCGAGCACGTCGACGGAGTGGACGTGCCGGACGCCCCCGAGGAGGCCGAGTGGGTGCTTGCCGGGGCGCTCGGCCGGCTCATCCCGGAGTTCGCCGAGGCGCCCATCGCCGAGGAGCTGCGTCCACAGGTCGCGCGGCTGCTGCGGGCCCGCGGCCATCGGGAGCGGCTCGACGAACCCGGCCGGGCGCCGGGGCTCAGCCCGTCCACCGGCGTCGAGCCCGGCGACCTGGCCCGGGTCGCGTTCGCGCTGGTCGCCAACAGCCCGGCGCTGTTCACCCGGCCGGGCCGCACAATCGCGGGCATTCCGACCCCGGCGCTCACGCCGATCCTCGCCGACAGCCCGCGGTACTTCGCCTGGCTCGCCGCCCAGGGCGGGCTCGGCACCGTCCACCCCTGGGTCGCGGTCGTCGCCGGCGACCTGGGCCGCCGCATCCGCTGGCGCCGGCTGGGAGCCACCCGCGGCGCCGGCCGCCTGCTGTGGATGTGCGAGCAGATGGCCACCCCGACGCTTGCCGAGGGCGTCGTCCCGGAGCTGTTCGCCGCCGCGCGGCGCCGCGACGTCTCGAACCCGGACTGGCCCGTCGGCCGGCCGCCGACAGGCTGCCGTCTCGACCACGGCGCGTACGTCGCGCTGCTGCGGGATCGCGCGACCGACGCCTCCGCCACCGAACGCGACGGCCAGGTGATGCTCCACGGCTCGGCCGCCGTGACCGCCGCCCTGTGGTCCGGCCCGAACCGACTGACCGTGCCCCTGCCACGGACCGACCCCACGCCCTACCCCACCTCGGACGCTCCGCCCGCTGATCGCGGGCCGGGCGACCGTGCGCCGTCCAGCCACGGGGTAGCGCTGTTCACCCGACGCGGCGATGCGCGCAGCACCGGCTGGCTCGCCGCCTACAACAGCATCGGCACCACGGCGACAGCCGCCGACGCACTCCTGCCCCCACGCGGTCTCATCGGCTAGGGCCGGGCCTCGCCCACCGCGACCCGACACCCGACACCCGACACCCGACACCCGACACCCGACACCCGACACCCGACACCATGATCATCACCGGGGTGGGTGCCGACCAGAACGCCGAGAGGAGGAAGGCCTTCCCGGAAAGGGGAAGCCCGTGTACGGGACAGCGGCACCGTGTCGCGAACCCGGTGTGTCGCGTCCGATATGTCCCCCTGTTCGCGACACGGACCGGCGCGACGTTGTTCCCCGGCCCGGCCACCGCCGACCAGCGCCGCCTGTCCGACGAGATCATCGGCTACTGGAGCCGCTTCGCGCACACCGGCGACCCGAACCGCCCCGGCGCCCGGGCCTGGGCGCGCTTCACCGCGGCGACCGGCAGCACCGTGCTGTCCCTGGCCCCTGGCCGCGACGGCATCGCCCCCGTCGACCTCGCCCGCGAGCACCACCACGACTTCTGGCGCTCCCTCGTCGGCTGACCCACGAACGGCCGCTGACCCACGATCGGCCGAAGACGAGACACGAAGGGTCCCGACCCGAGCGAAACAGCTTGTTTTATGTGGACAGTTCGGTGGCCGCGCCCGGTAAAGCCGTTTGACGAAGACTGCGAGCGGGAAGTCGATTACCGACCGCAACGCGGCGGAGTTCCGCGAGGACTGTCGCCGACCTTCAGGATCGGCGCCTGGGCAGTTGGATCAGAAGCCATGAGTGGTGTGGAGGGACACGAGCTGATCAAGCCCTGGCAGGTCGATGTTCAGAGAGTGGCCGATATAGCTCGTCATTCCGGTTCTCAGACGGGTGTGGACGATATGGACCGGGTCTTCGCCACCGGCGGCGAGGTGGGTCGGGTAATGGCGGGTATCGACTGGTCCGCCACCCCGCTGGGCCCCGTCCGGGCCTGGACCTCGACTCTCCGGACAGCCGTGAGCATCTGCCTGGAGTCCCGGTACCCACTGGAGATTCTCTGGGGGCCGGAATTCATTGAGATCCACAACGACGCGCTGATATCACACATCGGCGACAAGCACCCCGGATGCCTTGGGCGGCCATTCCGAGACGTCTTTCCAGAAATTCAGGATTCATTTGTCCCGATGCTCGACCAGGTGCTGTCCGGTAAGGGCGCCACCTATCGCGAGGACCTGCTCGTGCATCTTCGTCGGCACGGGTATCTCGAGGAGTGCTTCTTCACGTTCTCCTACGGCCCCATCCGTCAGCATCCGGGCGGCGAGGTGGTCGGCGTCTGGACCGCCTCGATGGAGACCACCCGGCAGGTGCTGGGCACGCGGCGGATGTCCTGCCTGCGCGAGCTCGCCGACGCCACCGTGGGCCGGCCGTCTCGGGACGACGTGTTCACCAACGCAGCGCGGGTCCTGGAGCGCCACACGTCGGACATCCCGTACTGCGTGATCCTGGCCTCGGAGGAACGAGCGGCGGCCGGGGCCGGAGCCGCGCCGGTGCTCCTGCCGGCGGCCGCCGCCGGCGTCGCCGAGGAGCAAGGTCGGTCAGGCGGTTGCCTGAGCGGCATCGACGCCGAGGGCTTGGTCCCCGAGCTGGGCGACTCGGCCGCCACGGGCCGGACGCGGATCACCCGCCACGTCCTCGAACGGCTCGGCCTTCACCGCGCCTTCGCCGAGCCACCCTCGACGTCGGCGATGGTCGTCCCCCTCACGAAAAGTGAGACCAGCCGTCCCACCGGGCTGTTCGTCGCAGGCATGAGTGACCGGCTCCCGGTCACTGACGACTACCGCGCCTTCGTCTCCCTTGCGGCCGCCCAGATCGCGGCCGCCGCGATGGCGGCGCACGCGCTCGAGATGGAACGGACGATGGCGGCCGAGGCCCGCCGCCGTGCCCTCCACGACGGCCTCACCGGACTGCCGAACCGGGCGGCACTGTTCGAGCGTCTGCCGACGACCCTGAAGGAGTCCGAACGCGAACATCGACCCGTCGGATTCCTCTTCATCGACCTGGACGGCTTCAAGGCGGTGAACGACACGCTGGGCCACCAGGCAGGCGACGATCTGCTCCGCGAGGTCGCCGCGCGGCTACGACGGGCCGTCCGGCCCAGTGACATCGTCGTCCGTCTCGCCGGCGACGAGTTCGCCGTCCTCTGCGAGAACATCACCTCCAACCCGGCGATCGAGGCAATCGCGGACCGCATCATCGACAATCTCGCGATTCCCAGCGGGACCGGTGCCGAATGCGTGACGGTGACCGCCAGCGTCGGCATTGCGACAACGGGACCAGGAATCACCGACGCCGACGAGCTCGTCCGCGCCGCGGACAGCGCCATGTATGCGGCCAAGAAGCGCGGCCGAGGCTGCTGGGAGCACTTTGACCGATCAATGCTGATGCGCCGGAGTCAGCGCGGGCCGCCGATGCCGGACGCCGGCGACGGCTGACCCACCCGGTCGCCGCGGTAGCCACGATGAGCGTAGGGCTCGCACCGGCCGCCGGCGGCGGCGACGAAGCACTGTGTACACAATTTCGCGTACGCTGGCTCCATGGACGACAGCGAGAACGAGCTGAGCGTGCGGGACGCTCGCGCCCACTTCGCCACGGTCATCGATCGAGCCCAGGCTGGCTCGCCGACGGTCATCACCCGCAACGGCCAGGCTGTGGCAGCGGTCGTGCCCATTGAGGACTTCAACGCACTCGAGGACGCCATCGACCGGCAGCTGTCCCGGGAAGCCGACCGGGATCTGGCGGAGAACCCGGACGCGCCGACCCACAGCATGGCCGAGGTCATCGCCGCGGTCTTCGAGGACGAGTCCCACCACGGCGCCGCGTGAAATACACATTTCGCTGGCGGCAGCGAGCCGCCCGGCAACTACGGGACATCCCTCAGCCCGCCGCCCTCACCATTCTGCGCGCCCTGGCCTCGCTCGGGGACGATCCACGCCGGCCGGACGCACAGGTGAGAAAGCTCGTAGGAGCTGGATTGATACAAGCTAGTCGTTCTTGGCCTTGATCGTGTAGTTCCAT
>NZ_FZMO01000004.1 GCF_900197875.1 Frankia canadensis
GCCCACCACCGCCGGCCCCCGAGACCGTGCCGGCGGCATCGGGCGCGGCGCCGGGGTCGCGCGGGCCGCCCGGCGCCCCCTCGCCAGGCGGCACGGGCCGCTCGCCGGTCGCATCCTGGCCGGGTGGCGGTGGGAGCAGATCGGCGACGTCGCCGCCGACGTCGTTGAGGCGGCGGACGAACGGGCGCCGCTCGCCGTAGCGCACCACCGTCAGCGAGCACGGGTCGACCGTGATCCGGTGGTACATGTCCAGGTGCATGCCGAGCGCGTCGGCGACGATCGTGCGGATGACGTCGCCGTGCGAACACAGCAGCCAGGTCGCCTCCGGGCCGAGCCGGTCGTTCCACTCCCGCACCGCGGTGACGGCCCGCGCCTGCGTGTCGCGCAGCGCCTCCCCCTCGGGGCCGGGGAACACGACGGCGCTGGGATGGGCCTGCACGACCGGCCACAGCGGGTCCTTGGCGAGCACGGCCAGCTTCTGACCGGTCCAGTCGCCGTAGCGGCACTCGCCGAGGCGCTCGTCCTCGTCGACGCGCTGCGCCTCACCGGAGACCGCCGGACCCGCGGGGCGGCGCGACGCGATGGCGTCCGCCGTCTGCCGACAGCGCTCCAGCGGACTGGAGACGATCGCGGCGAGCGGGACGGACGCGAGCCTCCCGGCGAGCGCCGACGCCTGCGCGCGGCCCCGCTCGTCGAGGCCGACACCGGGCGTCCAGCCCAGCAGGATCGTGCCCGTGACGGCGGTGAGGCCGTGGCGGACCAGCAGCACAGTGGTCACCCGTCCGCCCCTTCCCGGATGCGTGGCGCCGGCCGGCGCCGAACCGGCCAGCCCGCTCCGGCGCCACCACGCTACCCAGCGGGCGTCGCCGGGCGGGCGCCGGTGCGTCGTTACGCTTCCCGGCATGCCCGACGCGTATCCGACCAGCCCCGGCGTGGGACCTGACCCGGTCGGCCCCGGCACCGACTCCCCTCCCCCGCCGACCGCCGGCGACGACGCCGATGGCGGTGGCGCGCCGCCCGACCCGGCGGCGGTGTTCGCCGCGTTCTGCGAGGCCGCCCTGTGGCCGGGGCTGGGCCGCACGACCGCGGCCCGGCTGCCCGCCGCCGGCATCACCCTGCCCGAGCATGTCGACGTCGGCCGGCTGGGGATGGTCGAGGGCGTCACCGGGCCGCGGGCCCGGCGCCTGGCCGACTCCTTCCGCGCCGCCGCCGGCACGTACGCGGTCGTCGAGCTGCTGCGCGCGGCCGACCTGCCGGCCCGGCTGGCCCGCGCGGCGACCGAGCGCCTCGGGCCCGGCGCCGCCGACGCGCTGCGCGCGGACCCGTGGATGCTGCTGGTCGCCGCCGACGCCGAGATCGGCCAGGCCGACCGCTTCGCCCGCCACCGTGGCCTGCGCCGCGACGACGCGCGCCGCGGCCCGGCGGTGCTCACCCACCTGCTCACCCGCGCCGCCTCGCGATCCGGGGACACCGCCGGTCCCTTCGACGCGGTGCTGCGCGCGGCGGCCCGCGAGGGCGTCGCCGACCCGCGTGCGGCCCTGGACACCGCCCTCGACGACGGGCGCATCATCGCCGTCGGCGACCGCATCGCGCTTGAGCGCTACGCGATGGCGGAGCAGTCCATCGCCGACGGCATCGAGCGGCTGACCGCCACCGCCGAGCCGCTGCGCGCCGGCGCCCCCCGCGCCCGCCGCCGCCCCGACCACGACGACGAGGCTGACACCGACAGCTCGCCCGGGGACGGGCCCGCCGCCGCGGCACCCCCGCCGCCGACGGCCCTTCTGTTCGACGATGAGGACGACCCCGACAGCGACGACAGCGACGCCGAGGGCGGCGGCGGCGGGGACCGGACCGGCGGAGGCGACCCTGACGGGGCCGGCACCGGCACGGGCGCCGAGCACGCCCGCGGCACCGGTGGCACCGGATCGGGCGTCGGGGGCACTACCGCCGACGGCTCGGGCGATGCCGGCGTCACCGAGGACGGCGCGGGCGCCGACGATCCCGTGGCCGGCCTGGACGGGACGCAGCTCGCCGCCGCCCACGCGGCGTTGGCATGCGGTGTCAGCGTGCTCACCGGCGGGCCGGGCACCGGCAAGAGCCGCACCGTGGCCGCGGTGGTCCGCCTGGCCTGGGCCGCTGACGCCGAGGTCGCGCTCGCCGCGCCCACCGGTCGGGCGGCCAAGCGGCTGGAGGAGCTGTGCGGGGCGCCGGCGAGCACCCTGCACCGGCTGCTCGGCGCGCAGGGCCGCGGCGGCGGGTTCGCCCGCGGCGAGCACAACCCGATCGACGCCGACCTGGTCGTCGTCGACGAGGCGTCGATGCTCGACGCGGAACTCGCCGCCGCCCTGCTCGACGCCTGCGCCGACGGCACCCACCTGATGTTCGTCGGCGACCCGGCGCAGCTTCCCAGCATCGGCCCGGGTCAGGTCCTCACCGACCTGCTGGAATCCGGCGAGGTGCCGGTCACCGAGCTGCGCCGGCTCTACCGCCAGGTCGACGGCGGCGCGATCGCGATGATGGCCGCCGCGGTGCGCGGCGGGGAGCTGCCGCCACCCCCGCCGGGCCCCGACCGCGAGGTCGTCGTCGTGCCCGCGAGCAGCTCCGGCGAGGCGGCGCACCGCGCCGTGCAACTCGTCACCGACTCGATCCCGCGGGCGCTGGGCATCCCCGCCGCCGACATCCAGGTCGTCACCCCGGTGCACGCGGGCCCCGCCGGCACCGGGGCGCTCAACGCCGCGCTCAAGCGGGTCCTCAACCCCGGCTCGGGCGCGATGTCCGGCTTCGACGTCGGGGACCGGGTGGTGGCGACGGCGAACCACATCGACGTCGGCTTCGCCAACGGCGAGATCGGCACCGTGGTCGCCGCCGGCGAGCGCGGTGCCGTGCGGGTCGCTTTCCCGGGCGGGGTCGTGGAGGTGCCCACCGGGCTGTTCGGTGACCTGCGCCATGGCTGGGCCGTCACGGTGCACCGGGCGCAGGGCAGCGAGTGGCCGGCCGTCATCGCCGTCTTCCCGCCGGAAGCCGGCCGGATGCTGACCCGCCCGCTCATCTACACGGCGCTCACCCGCGCGGCGCGGCACCTGTCGATCGTCGCCGTCAACGGGCCCGCGGTGCGCCACGCGGTGCGCAACACCGGCGGCCGCCGCCGTCTGACCTCGCTCGCCTCGCTGCTGGCTGGTCAGGAGGCCGGCGAGCTGGACGAGGATCTCGACGACGGCATCGACGACGGCACCGACGACGGCACCGCGGACCGGACCCCGACGCTGCCCGCGGCCACCTGAGCGCCCGGGCTCCCGCGCCCGCCGCCGACAGCCCGCGTGCGGGCGCCATCGGGAAGGACCCGACAGCCCTCCCGTTCCTGACCGAGAGCGCCGGTGTGGCCCCCGCCATCTCGCGCGACACCCATGTTCCACGCCGGCCTGGCGCTGCTTCTGGCGGGCCTGACGAAGCCATGGCCTCCCGTCCCGCCAGGTCCGGCGTGAGCACGAGGGGCGACGGTGGCGGTCATGGGCCGGTGGCGGCCCGGTGACAGCAGGATGACAAGCTGAGGGCGAGGTGATGGTGGACCGACCTCGCCGCCGCCGGGGCTGGTTCGCGCCCGGCGTTCGGCGTGCCCCTGACAGGAGGCAAGATCGTGCACCATGAGGATGGGTAGCGTTCCCATCGTGGACGCAGACGCAGCGGGGTCGCCGGCCAGCGGCCCTGATGCCGGCTCCGCGCCGGCGCTTCTGCCCGGCCCGCGAGAGCCCGCGGCACCCGCCCCGGACCCGCGTGCCAGCGTCCCAGACAAAGCCAGCGTCCCACACAAGGCCAGCGTCGCCGAGAGCACGGACGTCGTGGACAGCGCCGACGTCATCGAGCGAGCCGAAGCCGCGGCCGTGGCCGGCGTGCCCGGCCAGGTCAGTGTCGCGGACGATGCCGGCATCCCCGCGGCCGCCCCTCGGCCAGCAGCGACATCGCTGACGGCGGCCACACCGGCGACGACAGCGGCGACGGCACAGCCGGCGCCGGCCGCGACGGTGCGGGCGCGGGGCGTGGCCCGGGTGGCCGGATGGGTCGGCGCGGGCGGGCGCGGCGCGCTCGGATGGGTCCGGGCGCACGCGCGGCGGCTCCTGCTCGTCGCCGTCGGGGTCGCGGTCGCCGGCGGCGGGGTGATGCGCTTCGCGACGCCGAGCCATCTGTGGCTCGACGAGTCGCTGACCGTCGCGATCGCGAACCGGCCCGTCCCGGACCTGCTGCACGCGCTGCGCCACGACGGCTCGCCGCCGCTGTACTACCTGCTGCTGCACGCCTGGATCGCGGTGTTCGGCGACGGTGACGTCGCGGTCCGGGCGCTGTCGGGCGTGCTGTCACTGATCACCCTGCCGGCGGCGTGGCTGGCCGGGCGCCGCGTCGGGCGCACCGCGTTCGGGGCCGGCAACGCCTCGTCCGACGCGCCCGCCTGGGTGGCCCTGGCGACACTGCTGATGTTCGCCTGCTCGCCCTACGCCATCCGCTACGGCAGCGAGACCCGGATGTACTCGCTGGTCGTGCTGCTGGTGCTGGTGTTCGGGTTCGCCGCGGTACGGGCGCTGGAGCGGTCCAGTCCGCCGCGGCTGGCGGTGCTGACGCTCGCCACGACGGCGCTCGTCTACACGCACTACTGGACGTTCCTGGTCATCTTCACGGTGGCCGCGTTCCTGCTGGTGCAGGCCCGTCGCCGGCCGTACTACCGGCGGGTGACGCTGCGCGCGTTCGGCGCGATGGCCGCCTCGGCGCTGCTGTTCGCCCCGTGGATGCCGTCGTTCCTGTTCCAGATGCTGCACACCGGTACCCCGTGGGCGCCGAGGGTGCAGGCCCAGGTGCTGCTGGACACCGTGTTCGACTGGGCGGGCCCGCAGTCGACGGGCGCGCTGCTCGGCGTGGTGCTGCTCGGCGGCGCGCTCATCGGGCTGACCGCCCGGCCGGGCGGCGGGCGCGAGCTCGCGGTGAAGGTGACCGGTCGGGTGCCCGGCCGGTACCTGGCCGCGATCTGGCTGCTGCCGCTGGTGCTGGCGTACCTCGTGAACATGTTCGGGGGCAGCGCCTACGCCGAGCGGTACACCGGCATCGCGCTGCCCGCCTGCCTGCTGCTGGCCTCGCTCGGCATCGCCATCCTGCCGGGCACCCGGGTGCGGGCCATCGTGCTCGCCGTCGCGGTGTTCAGCGGGCTGGTCGGAGGCTGGCAGCTCACCCGCACCGAGCGCACCCAGGCCGGGGAGATCGCCGGGCGGATCGTGGCGCTGGCCCGGCCAGGGGACGTCGTCGCCTACTGCCCGGACCAGCTCGGCCCGGCCGTGCACCGGGCGCTGGCCCGCCACGGCCCACTCACCGTCCGGGAGATCGTCTACGCGGACACCTCCGGGCCCGCGCTCGTCGACTGGGTCGACTACGCGGATCGGATGAAGCGGGCCAACGGCACCACGTTCGCCGCGGAGGTCAACCGGCTCGCCGGGCCCGACCACGCGGTGCTGCTCGTGCGCGCCGACGGCTACCGCTTCCTCGAAGGCGCCTGCGCTGTACTGTCCGACCAGCTCTCGGCCCTGCGCGACCGCACCGTGCAGGTCGAGCGGCGCAACCTCTACGAGGGCGCGTCGCTGGAACGGTTCTCGACGCTGCGCTGAGGACCGTCGGCAGGGGGCGGGGCCGGCACCTCCCGCGCGCCCCCGCCATCCCGCTCGCCCTGGCCGTTCCCGTTCCCGTGCTCGGACGGGGCGGCGGCCAGGGCGGCGGCTGCGAGGACGAGCAGGCCCATCGGCAGCGTGTAGTGGTTGAAGAACGTCTGCTTGTTCATCAGGGCCGCCGTGGCGGTGACGAGAGCCGCGCCCAGGCAGAACCCGGCCGCGTCGCCGCGGGCCCGCCACGCGGCCGCGTAGGCCGCCACCAGCGCCACCAGCGCCGGCCCGAACCCCAGCGCGAGCCCGAAATGCGCCGCCCAGCCGGGCACGGACAGCGACTCGGCCAGCACCTGGTAGTGCAGGTTCGTCCAGATCGCGTCGTCGACGAAGTCCCGCGGCCCGGCGAGTACCCAGGGCGCGACGAGCAGCGCCGCCAGGCCCGCCGCCCCCGCCGCCCGCCGAACGCCGAACGCCGGCCACGCCGCCGCCACCGGCAGCAGCAGCACGACGTGCTGCTTGGCCGCCAGCGCGAGCGCGAACGCGACGAGCGCCACCCATCCGCGGCCGCCGCGTGCCGCCAGCACCGCCACCGCGAGGCAGGCGACCAGCAGCGGCTCGGTCCACGACTGCTGCAGGGCGTACATCGACTCGGGGAAGATCACTACCAGGAGTGGCAGCACGGCCGCCGCCATGCCCGCGCCCCGGCCGGACGCTCCGGGCCGGGCGGCGCCCATCAGGCGGCGCGTGCAGGCGGCCGCGAGGGCCAGGGCGGCGAGCAGACCGTAGCGGACGTCGCCGAGCAGCAGCCGGAACGGTGCGAGCAGCACCGACGTCCACGGCAGGTACGGATAGACGTCGAACAGCCCCCGCACGCCGTACTCGGCGCGTGACGGCGCCCACTGCTGGCGGTACATGTCCGCGCCGTGAGGCAGCCCGGCCGCGGAGACCTGCAGCAGGTGGAACACGTCGATGCGGGGCTCGGGCGCCGCGCGCACGGTCGCGATCCCGGCCGCGCAGGCGAGCCCCAGCACCACCCAGAACAACCCCGCCGACTCCCCCAGCCGCGCCCACGGCGCCCGTCCTGGCACCGCCGACCGCGGCAGCCGCGCCGAGCGCCCGGTCGGCCCCGCCGTCGCGACGATGATCGCGGCGGCGGCCAGCAGGCCGGCGGCGATGGCGAGCGTGTCGGCGAGGACCGCGAGCGGACCGCAGGCGTAGTAGCGGGGATGGCGCACGATCGGACCGAGGCCGAGGGTCAGCGCGGCCAGCGGCCACGCCGAGCCCGGCAGGCGACGCGCCACGGATCGCAGGTGATGCATCACAGATCGGTGCCGGTCGGGGGTGACCGGCCGGGCGCCGTCGGCCGGCCCCCCGCGACCGGGGGGCGAGGCCGCGGCGGGGAGTCGGCCGGACGGGTGCGGCGGCGCCGGTACGGGCCGGTGGCGGGCGACGGCGAGGCCGGTCGCGGCGACGCCGAGCAGCACGCTCGCCATCGCCCATCCGCCGTAGCGGCCGTCCTTCGCCGCGATGCCCCAGGCCAGAGCGCACCAGCCGACGAGGGCCGACGCGAGCACCGGGCCGACGCCACCATTACCCCTACGCCGGGGGTTGGCCGTGCGTTGGGGGGGCACCGACACGCTCATGTGCGCACGATGCCAGAGCCGGCGTCCGCGTTCCGCGGCGGACCCGGTGGGCGTCGCGTATCACGGATGATCGGGTCCGGGCGTCGAGGGGGTGCGGACGGGTGTGCGCCGCGCGCGTGTAAGACTTCCCCCCGAGGCCGGCCCCCGGGGGTCCGGCGCCCCCACGGCCGATGCGCGGACATCCGGCCGCGGGAGTGACCATGAAGGTGTGTTGAGGAGAGGTCCGGCACAGTGACCGAAAAGCCAGAGGTAGTCGTCATCGGGGCCGGGCCGGCCGGCCTGTCCGCCGGCTGGGAGCTGGTGAAACGGGACGTGCCCGTGACGATTATCGAGGGTGACTCGGTCGTCGGCGGAATCAGCCGTACCGCGCAGCGCGACGGCTGGCGTTTCGACATCGGCGGCCACCGTTTCTTCACCAAGGTGCCGGAGGTCGAGAAGCTCTGGCACGAGATCCTTCCGGACGAGGACTTCCTGCTCCGGCCGCGATCGAGCCGTATCTACTACGACGGCAAGTTCTTCGACTACCCGCTGAAGGCGACGAACGCGCTGGGCAATCTCGGTGTCGTCGAGGCGGCGCGCTGCATCGCCTCCTACGCCGCGGCCCGGGTGCGCCCGCCCAAGGACCAGAGCAACTACGAGAACTGGCTGGTCGCGCGCTTCGGCTGGCGACTTTACCGCACCTTCTTCAAGACGTACACGGAGAAGCTGTGGGGCGTGCAGGTCAGCGAGATGCCCTCGGACTGGGCGGCGCAGCGCATCAAGAGCCTGTCCATGATGAACGCCATCGTGAACGCGGTGATGCCGAAGCGGAACCAGAAGGACATCACCTCCCTCATCGAGGAGTTCCAGTACCCGAAGTACGGGCCCGGAATGATGTGGGAGACCGCCACCGACAAGATCGTCAAGCAGGGTGGCCGGGTCGTCTTCGAGGAGAAGGTCCGCAAGATTCATCACGCGGACGGCCGGGCGACCGGCGTCACGACGATGGTGACCGGTGGCTATGGCCCGGGCGCGGGCGCGCCGGAGTCGTCGCGTTCCGACGTCGGCAGCGAGTACCAGTACTCCGCCGACGAGATCATCTCGTCGATGTCGTTCTCGTCCCTGGTGCGGGTGATGGATCCGCCGGTGCCGGAGCACGTGCTCGCCGCGGCGAACGCGCTGAAGTACCGCGACTTCCTCACGGTGGCCCTCGTCGTGCCGGAGTCGGCCGGGTTCCCGGACAACTGGATCTACATCCACTCCCCCACGGTGAAGGTCGGCCGCATCCAGAACTTCGCCTCCTGGTCGCCGTTCCTGGTGAAGGACGGCAAGACCTGCCTGGGTCTTGAGTACTTCGTCTTCGAGGGCGACGAGATGTGGAACAGCTCGGACGAGGACCTCATCGCGCTGGGCACCCGCGAGCTCGTCGAGCTCGGGCTCATGCGGGCGAGCCAGGTCGAGCAGGGGTTCGTCGTCCGCATGCCGAAGGCGTACCCGTACTATGACATGGATTACAAGAAGAACGTCGACATCATTCGGGCGTGGCTGGCGGAGAACACGCCGAACGTGCACCCCGTCGGCCGCAACGGCATGCACCGGTACAACAACCAGGACCACTCGATGCTGACCGCGATGCTCACCGTCGAGAACATCATCGACGGCACCCGGCACGACGTGTGGGAGGTCAACGTCGAGGAGGACTACCACGAGGAGGTGTCGTCGTCGAAGAAGTGACGACGACGCTCCCGTCCCAGCCGACGTCAGCGGCCGGCTGGGACGGCCGGCGGGTCCGGCGTGCCGGCGGCGGCGGGCCCGGACAGAATGCGGTACGGCACGGTCCGTGACCCTCGGAGCCCGTGACGCGGTCGCCGCCACCCTGGCCGCCGGCCACCCGCCACCACCCAGCAATCGCGGACTGTCCCCCGCGGCGACCCGTCTCGCCGGGTTGCGGGGGCCCGCCGCACGAGACCAGCTCCGGGTGCGGGCCTGCCTGGTCGGCCGATCGTGGCCCCGCGGCTCCCGCACCGCGGACCACGTGGACGGAAGGGAAAGACCGTGACAGACGTCGCGGTCCGGCCGGCGGAGCAGCTCCCCGGGCCGGTCGACGAGGTCGGGGACACGCCCGACCGCGCGGGGCGCGTGTTCGCCGTCGTCGTGGGGGTGCTCGTCGCCGCCTCGGTGATCGTGCGGTTCACCGCCAGCCAGGCGCTGTGGCTGGACGAGGCGCAGAGCGTCGCGATCGCCCGCCTCCCCCTGCACGGCGCGAGCCCCACGATGTGGGACGGCCTGCTTCAGGACGGCTCGCCGCCGTTGTACTACCTGCTGCTGCACGGCTGGATCGACGTGTTCGGCGAGAGCACCCTCGCCGTCCGCTCGATGTCCGCGCTCCTCAACATCGTCGCGGCGTGGCCGCTGTACGTGCTGGCCTCCCGGGTGGTCGGCCAGCGGGCGGCGAAGGTCGCGGTGGTGCTGTACCTGACGTCGCCGTTCGCGCTGTACTTCGCGACCGAGACCCGGATGTACAGCCTCATCGTGCTGCTCACCACACTCGGTGGCCTCGCTCTCGAGCGGGTCCTGCGAGCGCCGTCGCCGCGGGCGGTGGTGAGCCTGGCGTTCGCCGCCGGCTGCCTGGCCCTCACCCACTACTGGTGCCTCTACCTACTGCTGACCGTCGGCGTCTGGTTGATCTTCCTCCTGACGATCCGCCCCTGGTACCAGGCCCGCCGTGCCCGCCGTGGCGGGTCCGGTCCCCTCAGCACCGACGGTGCGGGCGCGGTCGGCGTCCGCCCCGCGGACGGCCTCGGGGCGGACGGCCTCGGGGCCTCGGCGGCCGGCACCGGCCTGGCGACATCCCCGCCCGACCCCCTGGCCACGCCGCCCGCCGACGGCTACCGCAGCACGCGCGTCTACCCGGCGACCGGAGCTGCCTACGCCGCCGGCAACGGCCACGCCGGCTATCTGTTCCCGGCGGGACCCGACGGTGGCCCCGCCGGACTCGCCGCCCGACCTCCCTATGGCGACCTCGCGGCGCGCTCCGCCGCCCCCGAGGCCCATCCGGCCGGCACACCGGGGGCGCGCGGCGGCGGGGCGGCACGGCGGCACGGCGCGCGCCGTGGACCTGCGCCGGCAGGCGCCGCCCGCCTCGCCACGGCGCGCCGCGGGCCCCTGTACGGACTGATCGGCATCATCGGCGGCGGCCTGGTGTTCGCGCCGTGGCTGCCGAGCTTCTTCGACCAGCTCGCCCACACGGGCACCCCCTGGGGCGAGCCGGCCAGCTACGCGGCGATCTCCCACGCCTACGGCCAGTGGGCCGGCGGGCCGACGACGCTCGGCCGCCTGCTGCTGTTCCTCATCACCGGGCTGGCCGCCGCCGGCGTCGCCGGGCGCACCGCCGGCGGCCGGTTCATCCTGCTCGACCTGCGCGGCCTCGAACCGGGCCGCACCCTGTTCCTCCTGGCCACCGGCACCCTGCTGGTCGCGGTCACCGCCGGCAAGGTCGTCGGCAACGCCTGGGCCGACCGTTACACCGCCACCGCCTTCGTCCCGTTCCTGCTGGTCCTCGGCCTCGGCTCGACGATCATCGGGGATCGCCGGGTGTTCCGGGTCGTCATCGCGGTCGCGGCCCTGATCGGGCTGCTGGCAGGCACCTCCGACCTGCGTCGCGAACGCTCCCAGGCCACCGAGGCCGCCGGCGTCCTCGAGCGGCTCGCCCGGCCGGGCGACGTCATGCTCGTCTGCCCCGACCAGATCGGCCCCGGCCTCGCCCGCACCGTCCCGCCGTGGATGAAGGTGTACGTCGTGCCGACCTACGCGCCGCCGGACCGGGTCGACTGGGTCGACTACGAGGACCGCAACATGCACGCCGACGGCCGCGCGCTCGCCCAGCGCGCCCTGGCGGAAGCCGGCCCGCAGCACACTGTGTTCCTCGCTGGTTCCGGCGCCTACCGGACCTACGAGGAGCTGTGCACCGTCGTGCAGACCACCCTCGCTCAGGCCCGCCCGCACGCCGACCAGGTCATGGAGCAGGGCCTGCCCACGAAGGTGTACGAGAACTACGCGCTGCTGCGCTTCCGGGCGTCGTGAGCGCCGCGCGGGGGACGTCCGCCCACCCCGGTCCGCCGATGGACGGTCCCGCCACGGGAACCCGCCGCGCGGCGCCCCCCGCGCTCGACTCCGACCCGACCTGCGCCCGCCCGGCGGAGGCGGCTGGCCACGGCCCCGCCGACCGAGCGGACACCGTCGCGCAGCCGCCAGACGTCGTGCTCGCCTGGCTCGCGGCACGCCTGGTCGTCGGCGCCGCCCTGGCGATGACGAAGTTCATCGCCGACCAGGCCCGTGGCGACCAGGGCGCCCGGTTGCAGACCACGGACCTGCTCGGCTGGGACGCCGGTTGGTACCGCACGATCGCCGAGGCCGGCTACAGCGGCGCCGGCGCGGAGAGCCGACGTTTCTTCCCGCTGCTCCCGACGCTCGTTCGGGCCCTCGACCAGCTGCCGGGCGCCGGCGGGCACAGCGGCGCCGTCCTTCTGCTGATCGTCAACGTCTGCGCGCTCGGCCTCGGCCTGGTCCTGGTCCGGCTGGGCCGCCTGGAGGGCCTGGACGACGCGGCGACGTTCCGCCTGATCTGGTTCACTGCCCTCGCACCTCCCGCGTTCGTGCTCGTCATGGGCTACGCGGAGGCGCTCGCCGGGCTGCTGGCCGTGACGGTGTTCCTCGGCGCCCGCACCCGGCGCTGGGAGCTCGCCGCCTGCGCCGGGCTGCTCAGTGGCCTGTGCCGGCCGCTCGGGATCCTGCTCGCCGTCCCCGTCGCGCTGGAGGCCGCCCGCGGCCTGCCCTGGCCGGGTCTGCGCCGTCTCGGTGCCCCGCCCACGGCTGTGGCGGCGGCCCGGACCGGTGCCCCGGAGATCGTGCGCCGGCTCGCCGCGATCGTCGCGCCGCTCGCGGGCGCGGGGATCTACGTGCTCTGGTCCGCGCATACCTATGGCGACGGGCTCGCGCCGTTCACCCTGCAGCGCGACGCGGCCCGCCACGGCAGCACCGGTAACCCGCTCGCGGTGCTCTGGCATGCCACCCGCGGTGCCTTCCACGGTGAGCTGGGTACCGGACTGCACGTGCCGTGGCTGCTGTTGGCGCTTGCGGGCCTGGTCGTGATGGCGCGCCGGCTACCCGTCTCCTACACCGGGTGGACGGCGCTCGTCCTCGCGGCGGTGCTGACCGGCAGCAACCTCGACTCCGCCGAGCGCTACCTGTACGGGGCGTTCCCGTTCCTGCTCGTCGCTGCCCTGCTCACCGCCCGCCGCGAGATCTTCACGGCGGCGCTCGTCGCCTCCACCGCCGCCATGACCCTCTACGCGACCCTCGCCTTCACCCTCGCCTACGTCCCCTGAGGGGCGCCGCCGGCGGCAAAGGTGAGGTTTCGGTGGGCTGGTACGGCGCGGACCCTTGCGGGAGGTAGCGGGACGGTTAACGTGGTGGGACCGCGCGGTGGTCGGTGGCGCCGGCTCGTCCCGCTGGGCCGTTCCCACGTCCGCCCGTGCCTCGTTGTCCGCCACGTCGAGGTCAGGTCGCATTGGCTGGAGTCGAACTCGAGTACCAGAAGCTGTACCTGCCGCCGGGCACCGACCGCCGGGCGGCCGTCCAGATCCTCACGATGCACGCCGAGTTCGGCGACTGGGAGCTGGAGCGCCTGCGCCTGTTCCCGGACGGGTCGCGCCGCGCGGTGCTGCGCCGCCGCCGGCGCCCAGGCGGTCTCCCCGGCTATCTGCCCACCTGACCCGACCTCCGCCTCATCCCCCGATCTCCGCCTCATCCCCCGACCTCCGCTCGGACCTGGGCCGGCGTGCGTACCTCGACGGCGTCCGGCGCGACGCCGTAGGACTGCAGGTGGCGCCCGGACAGAGCGATGCCCCGGGTGTCCCGGGTCGTGCCGGCGCCACGGTCGACAGCCGGATCGCCCGCGGCGCCGGACTCGAGAGACCAGACGTCGGCGCGGAACCACCGGTCCCGCCAGTGGGTGTCGACGTCGGCACGCAGCTGCAGGAAGCGGCGGCGCAGCACCTGCCGGGCGACCTGCGCGGCACAGCGTGGGCTGCGTTCGAAGCCGCCGGAGGGCTCGGTCCAGTCCGCCGCCCACCGGCCGCCGTCCGTGCTGACCTGCACGAGATAGGCGTAGGTGACCGGCCGGCGGGCGGGGTCGACGTCGGTCGGGTCGTCGAGGCCGAGACCCAGGCTCAGCGCGGACAGTGCGTCGTCGGTCACACCAACCATCATGTCACGCTGAAGCGTCAATGAATTTACGATGAGTAGCGGTTCGCCGGGAACGGCCGGAAAAATTTCCCCGCGGCGCCATCCCATTACTCTCGGTGTCCGCGGGGTAGCGGTCAACACTGTGGACTACAGTGGCGTGGACCATCGCCCGGCGCGGCGACGCTCCCCCGGGGGCGGCCCCCGGCTCAGCAGGCGTGCAGGAAGCGGTCGAGAACGCGGACGCCGAACCGCAGCGCCTCGATCGGCACCCGCTCGTCCACCCCGTGGAACATGCCGGAGAAATCCAGGTCGGCGGGCAGCAGCAGCGGCGAGAAGCCGAAGCAGCGGATGCCGAGCCTGGAGAACGACTTCGCGTCCGTCCCACCGGAGAGCATGTAGGGCACCGGGCGGGCGATCGGGTCCTCGGCGCGCAGCGACGAGGCCATGGCGTCGACCAGCGCGCCATCGAAGCCGGTCTCGACGGCGCCGTCGTGGACGACCCACTCGCGGCGGATGTCCGGCCCGAGGATCTCGTCGAGCTGGCGGAGGAACTCCTCCTCCTGCCCGGGCAGGAAACGGCCGTCGACGTAGGCGACGGCCTCGCCCGGGATGACGTTGACCTTCTCGCCGGCGGCCAGCTGGGTGGGGTTGACGGTGTTACGCAAAGTCGCGCCGATCATCCGGGCGACCGGGCCCAGCTTGGTCACCGTGGAGGCCAGGTCGTCCAGATCGAACTCGGTTCCGAGCGCGTCGCCGAGCTCGCCGAGGAAGACCCGCACTGTCGGAGTGAGCACGAGTGGGAACTCGTGGCGGCCCAGGCGCGCCACCGCCTCGCACAACGCGGTGACCGCGTTGTCGTCGCTGATCATCGAGCCGTGGCCGGCGCGGCCCGTCGCGGTCAGCTTCATCCAGGCCAGGCCCTTCTCGGCCGTCTCGATGAGGTAGAGCCGCAGATCGTCGGAGACCGTGTAGGAGAAACCGCCGACCTCACCGATCGCCTCGGTGCACTCGGCGAACAGACCCGGATGGTTGTCGACGAGCCACCGGGCGCCCAGCACGCCGCCGGCCTCCTCGTCGGCGAGGAACGCGACGACCAGGTCACGGGCGGGGGGACGACCGGTGCGGACGAGGTCGCGGACGACCGCGAGCGTCATCGCGACCATGTCCTTCATGTCGACGGCGCCACGGCCCCACAGAGCGCCGTCGAGCTCCTCGCCCGAGAACGGCCCCACCCGCCACTGACTGGCGTCGGCGGGCACGACGTCGAGGTGGGAGTGCACGAGCAGCGGCGGGCGGGACGGGTCGGCGCCCGCGATGCGGGCGATGACGGAGGTACGGCCCGGCTGCGACTCGAGCAGGGTCGGTTCGATGCCGACCTCGGCGAGCTTGGCGGCGACGTACTCGGCGGCGGGACGTTCATGGCCCTCACCGCCGCCGCGGTTGACCGACTCGAAGCGGAGCAGATCGCGGCAGAGCTCGACCACCTCACGTTCGGCGTCAGGGGCGGTCACCGGCAGGCGCAGGGGGCCGGTCGGGTCGGGTGTGGGGAACGGCTCGCTGGGCATGGCCTCAGTCTGCCCCGCCCGGGACAGGCCCGCCGGGCACGACCCGTACCGCGTAACAGTCCGGTAGCGGCGGCGCAGCACATCACCGTCGACCGCCATCCGCGAAGGGGGCCCACCGTGGCGCTCTACCCGTGCCCACGCACCGATCTCGGCTGTACCGCCGTCACCGCCACGGCCGGTGACCTGGATTACCACTTCCACCTGGCGCACGGCTACCGGGGCGCATGGCGCATCGCCGTGAGCGTCCGCCCGCCGCGCCCGCTGCCAGTCGGACCGCCGCCGGCCCGCCACGTCCCCGACGGCCTCGTCGAGGGCCCGGGCAGCCTCACCCTCGCCGAGCGCCGCGCCGCCCGCCACGATGACACGCCCGACGACGCCCCGCACACGGACAGCCGACGCGACCTCGCCCGCCGCGCGGACGAACCCGCCGGCACAGGGGTACTCGCCGGCACAGGGGTACTCGCCGCAATGCGCCCCTCCGGGACCGGCGGTGAGGCGGCCGGCCGCCGCCGACGCCTGCGCCTGCCGCGCTGAGCCCGCCGGACACGGCGCCCTGTAACGGGGCGATCCGCACGAGCCTCACAGGTCGTCGTAGCGGGGGGATGTACCGCCGTCTCCTCACCCTCCGGCGTCGTCACGACGAAGTGCCCCGACTCCGGCTGGCGTATCCCCCACGCGGCCACCACCAGTGGCTCACCGGTGAGGGGGTCGTGGGCGACGCGAGCCGGGGCGTGCCGAAGCCGGTGATGATGGCGACACGCGGGACCGAGGTTCCCCTCGCGGGTCTCCCCGCCACGCGAGTGCGGGCGGGTGTGATCAAGATCGCAGGCGACCGACGGCCGGTCGCAGCCGGGGAACAGACAGGTCGGGGTCCGCAGCCGCACGTACCGGGCCAGCGGCGCGGAGGGATAGCGCCGGCGGGAGACCTCGTGGATCGCCCCGTCCTCGGGATCGACCAGGATCCGCCGCCAGGTGCAGCGCTCGCTCGCGGAGATCTCCCGCGCCACCTCGGCGGGGATCGGGCCGTAGCCGGGTACCTCGGCGGGATTCTCGGACAGTCCCAGCAGCGTCGCCACCGACACGATGACCTGCATCTCCACCCGGACCTGGTCACGGTCGCGCCCCAGCAGCAGGTCGACCAGGACGTCGGCGCGCCGCTGGTCGAGATCCCGCTCGTCGCCCGGCACCCAGGCCTTGCGCGCGAGCTGGTCGATGCGGCGAAACGCGGCGAGCATCCGCTCGGCGGGCAGGAGCGCGGACAGCCGTCCCATCCCCTCCTCCTCGGGACGGACTGTGACGCGGCGGGACGCGCAGGCCCTGCGGCGCCGCCGCTGCGCGCCGTCGGGATCCACCCGCGCCACCCGTCGCCGGACCGCGGCCGCGAAGGCACGCCGGCTGGCTCGGCCCCCGCCGTTGTCCAGCACCGGCCCGACGATGTCGGCCACCTGCTCGTCGCTGAGCGGCGCCGTCGCCCGCGCCAGCACGGTCAGGCGTTCCAGGTCGATGCTTCCCGCACCGAGCGCGCACACGGCCTGCGGCATCCGGCGCACGGCTCCCACCGCGAGCGCGAGCCGCCGCTGCGCCTCGGCCGTCTCCCACCGCAGCCGCAGGGCCACCTCGTCGGCCGCGAACTCGTCAAACGCCTGGAAGCCCTGTTCACCCCCGTCCAGCTCCGCTGGGCGCTGCTGGCCGAACCGCGCCAGGACCACCACCTGCGCCGCCTGCCACCGGTCGATCTCGCCCTGGATCATGGCGCACGCCGCCAGACACTCACCCGCGTCGAGATCCGTCACACGACATCCGTCAATGAGCGTCGTATCAAAGATCTCCCTTCCGCTGCCGGCATTCGGATCCACCGTTCCCATCCGCACGGAATGAACGACCGCGCCGGAGGAACTGGAATTCAGGTCCATCATTCCGCCTACCCGAGAGGTCAGCCAGGACAAGCGGCTTTCAGGCCGGCGACCTGGAGAGATGCATCCCCGACCGCCACGCGATCCCACAGCGATCGAACATACATTCGACGATACCCGGCCAGACCACCCCCGACAACCACGGCTTCCGGCCACCACTTCCACAAAGAAAGAGTCTCCCCGTCACATTCTCGCGAATACGGCCGATACCTCGCCGAGAACGACCGCCACAAGGACGAGCGGAATTGTCACGGCACGCGGGCGCCGAGCCCGCCAGCCATCCGGCGACACGCACAGACCTCCACCGGCGCCGGCCGATGGCCGGACATCAGGTGCCCGCGGCGACAGGTCCGGGCAGGATGGACGCCACCGCGCAGGCAGATCCGCAGCCGGAAAGGCGGCCGTCCCATGTCCTCGCAGACGCCCGAGCCCCGCACGATCCTCGAACCCACCTCGGACCACGCCGCCGCACCGCACCACGCCGCCGCACCGCACCGCGGCGCCGCCGGGCCGCGCGGCGCCACCCGAGCACACGAGCACGAGCACGAGCGCGCCGCCGCGGCGTCGACGCCGACCGGCGCGCCGGCGAGCACCGGCCAGACCGAGGTCCTCATCCGGCGGGAGGGCCCCGACGGCCGGCTCGGCCGGCTCACCCTCAACCGGCCCGCGACGATCAACGCTCTGACCACGCCGATGGTCCGGCTGATCGACGACGCGCTGCGCGCGTGGGCGGACGATCCCGGCGTACGCGCGGTGGTCCTCGACGGCGCGGGCGAGCGGGGCCTGTGTGCCGGCGGCGACATGCGGGCGGTGCGGGCGGCCGTCCTCGCCGGACGCCCGCAGGACGCCCGGGACTTCTGGGCGCACGAGTACCGGCTCAACGCCCGCATCCGCAGCTTCCCCAAGCCCTACATCGCGATCATGGACGGTATCGTGATGGGCGGCGGGATCGGCCTGTCCGCGCACGGCAACGTCCGCATCGTGACGGAGCGTTCCGTACTCGCCATGCCCGAGGTGGGCATCGGCTTCATCCCCGACGTCGGCGGCACCTGGCTGCTCGGCCATGACGCGCCCGGCGAGCTCGGCACCCACCTGGCGCTCACCGGCACCCGCTTCGGCGCCGCGGACGCGATCCTCACCGGCCTCGCCGACCACTACCTGCCCGCGGCCCGCCTCCCCGACCTGCTCGACACCCTGCGCGCCGCCGACGACCCCGCCGCCGCCATCCTCTCCTGCGACCTAGGCGCCCACTCCCCGCCGCCGGGCCGCCTGGCCGCCGACCGGGTATGGATCGACGACCTCTATCGCGGCGACGACCTCGCCCGCATCGTCCGCCTGCTCACCCACAGCGTGAAGCCGGCGGCCCGGGACGCCGCCGCGGAGATCGCCACGAAGTCACCGACGTCGTTGACCGTCACCCTGCGCGCCCTGCGCACCGCCGCGTCCATGACGAGCCTGGAGGAGGCCCTCGACCAGGAGTATTCACTGGCCCTGGCGAGCCTGACCAGCGCCGACCTGATCGAGGGCGTGCGCGCTGCCCTCGTCGACAAGGACCGCACTCCCCGCTGGTCTCCATCGCGTCTCACCGCCGTCACCCCGTCCGACGTCGACCGCTTCTTCGCCCCCACCGGACCCGGCCTCGGCCTCACCGCCGCACGGCCGCCCGCGCACGCGGCCCGCTGACGGTCCACACCGACGTCAAACCCGCTGCCCGGGCTGGCCCGGCTCGGCGCCCTGCCATGGACACCCGCCCACGAACGCGGCCAGCCATCCAGGCGCTGACGCTCTCAGCCTGACCGCGCCGGCTCCGCGTCGGCGAGCCGCTGGGCGAGCGCGAGGACGACCTCCTGGTCAGGTGCCAGAGCGACGACGGCAGCCAGACCGTCACGCAGCGCGCGCACGCCCGCCTCACCCAGCTGATCGCGCAGGATCCGCTGGTCAGCCTCGCGGCGCCGGCCGACGACGCGGATCGCCTCCCGGGCCCGTGGGGTGAGCGCGAGCGGGGCCCGTCGACGGTCCGCGCGATCGGTGAACCGGGTGAGGTAGTCGCGCCCGACCAGGGTGTCGACGACCTTGCTGACGGCCTGCTTACTGACCGTGAACAGGGCGGCGAGCTCACCCACCGTCGCGACGCCGCCCTCCACCAGCCGCAGCAGCTGCACGTCGGGCGGGCGCAGATCACCGAACCCGGCCTGCGCGAGCGCCGTGGCCGTCCTGGCCCGCCACACCTGGTGGGCGGACGCCAGGACCAGCCCCAGCTCCCAGTCGGCGGGCGTCTCGCCACCGGCACCGGACGGCGAAACGGGGTGGGACGAAGCCATGACAAGAGCGTAACCGTCCTTGACGGTCAACCATAGTTGACTACTATTCCCTCATGCTCCGGTCTGCGTGTTTCGTCCGATTCCTGTCCCGCCGGGCGCTGGCCGTGCTCGGGGGTGTCGTCGCCGTTCTGCTCGCCACCGCCTGCACGACCGACCAGGGCGGCACGCCACCTGGCGCCACCGCGGACTCCGCCACCGCCTGCACGCCGACGAAGCCCGCACCAGCGGCCGGGCCCCACACCATCCGGTTCGGGACGACCGACCGCGCCTACACGCTCGCCCTCCCTGCCGGCTACGACGACCATCGGGCTCACCCGCTCCTGCTGAACTTTCACGGGTTCGGCGGCAGTATGACCGACCAGGAGGCCAACACGCTGATGGCCCGCTCCGGCACCGCCCGCGGGTACATCGTCGTCACCCCGCAGGCCGCCGGCAGCCCGGCGAAGTGGAACATCCTCGCCCAGCAGGGTGACGCCGACGACTACGGCCTCCTCCAGGTGCTGCTCACCGACCTGACGACCCGGCTGTGCGTCGACCGTGACCGCGTCTACGCGACCGGGCACTCCAACGGATCCGCCTTCGCCGGCTTCCTCGTCTGCAAGCCGCCGTACCCCTTCGCCGCTGTGGCGATGGTCTCCGGGGTGGCCCCTGCGTCCTGCCCCGACGGCGGCCCCGCCCCCGCGACGCTGGCCATCAACGGTACCGCGGACGAGACGGTGTCCTACCAGGGCAGCGCCTCGTTCATCGCCGACTACGTCAAGGACTACCACTGCGCCACCACCCCGGACCGGACCTCCCCGGCCGACGGCATCGACCAGCTGCGCTACCGGGACTGCGTCCACGGCACCGAGGTCGTGTTCATCACGGTGGTCGGCGGCACGCACGCCTGGCCCGGCGGCCCGGCCACAGGCGGCGACCGGCCCTCGGCCCACGGCATCTCCCAGGCCGGCCGCACCTTCCCCGCCACCACCACCATCCTCGACTTCTTCGACCACCACCGTCTGGTCGCGACGCCGAGCACGACCGCCGCCGCCCCGACGGCCGAACGCTGACGCCGAACGCCGAACGCCGAACGCGACGGTCACCGAGGGAGGAACAGCGGAGCGCACCGCCGCACGGCGCGCCCGGCCACCGCCTGAACCTGGGCGGCCGGGAGGATGGTGTGACGGGTCGATGACGGCGCAGGGAGTGCGGATGGCGCGGCGGGCGTTCGTGGTCGAAGGGACGGGCCAGGTCAGGCGGGCAGTCACCCGGCGCCTGGCGGCCGCCGGTTGGACGGTCACCGCGGTCCCCCGGGCGCGGTATCCGCGTCCGGCCGACGCCCCGGACGGGATTCGGATGGTCACCCTCGGCCGTGCCCGGCCCGGGGCGCTGTCAGAGGCGTTGGCCGACGGCGCGGCAACATGGGTGCCTGCGGCGTCACGGGCGCGGGACGAGGTCACCCTGCACGCGACGCAGCCACGCATCGGCGGCGGGGCGGCGGAACGTCAGTCGGCGACGGGACGCAGCCTGGCGGCGAGGGTGTGGATGGCGTCGGCGTCGCGGCCCCGGATCCAGACCTGGGTGGCGTCGCGCTCGAACCGGAGGTGGACCTGCTCGGGGTCGGTGGCGGGCGACCAGCGCCAGGCCGGAGTGCCGTCCGACAGTGTGATCGGCTCCCAGGCCGCGGGGTCCGCCATCTGCGCCCCCCGGGACTGGATGAACGAGACCTGCCGGTCGTGACGAGGGTTCCCCGCGAGATGGGCCACGACCACCGGGCCACCGTCCTCACCCGTCCCGCCGTCGCCGCCCGCCGCGGGCTGCACCACGCCGACCCAGTACTCACCGGGCGGGGCGAGCAGGGTGAAGTCGACCTCTGCGGCCAGCGTTGCCAGCGGACGCGCCGTCCGGATCACCGGCTCGGCCTCCCACGGATCGCCGAGCGTCGCACGGTCGAACACGCCCGTCTCAACACGATCGTCGACGCGCAGGTCACGCAGCGCGAGCCAGGTGGTCTCCTGTCCGTTCCAGGAGGCGACGATCTCCACGAGGATCCCGGTGGCCGCGTCGACGACGAGCTCGAACACGTCGCCTTCGGGCAGGCCGTGGAACTGGCGCAGCATCCGCAGCTCGCCGCCGCGCGCCTCGCCTCGCAGCCGGATCGTCGCCCGACCCTCGCACTCGGTCCGGTCGCTCGCGGCAAGCCGCAGGTGCGACAGCACGAGCCACGGGCGCGGCGGGGCGAGCTCTGGCACCGCCGCCATCCTCACGCGATCAGCGCGGCGACCAGGGTGTCGGCGAGCCAGCGTTCGTAGTCGTCGGGGGACCAGCCGCGGTCGGCCACCAGCAGGCGGTGGACGTCGGGTGAGATGAGGGTCCAGACCGTGTCGCGGGCCTGGTCTGCGTCGAGGCCGGCGCGCAGGCCGCCGGTCGCGGCGAGGTGGGTGACGAGCGCGGTGGCGCCGCGCAGACGTTCCTCGTCGATGGTGGCGGCCAGGGCCTCGAGGTCGGGGTCACCGCCGCCGCGCGCGCCCGCGAGCAGCACGCTGCTCAGTGGCCCGATCCGGTCGGCCAGGGTGCGGGCCACGGCGGCGTAGCGGCGCAGCTTCGACGCCGGGTCGGGGTCGGCGAGCAGCGCCCGCATCTGCGGGCGGGCGGCGAGCGGGACGGGTTCGTCGTCGCCGACCAGCGCGACGTCGTACGTGGCCTTGACCAGGGCGGACTTGGTGCCGAACGCCTTGTAGACGGTCTCGGTCGACACGCCGGCGGCGCGGGCGACGCCGGCCATCGTCGTCGCCCGGTACCCCTGCGCCAGCAGCTGGTCGCGGGTGGCGTCGACGATGCGCGCGCGGGTGCGTCGCGCCTGCTCGGCCCGACCGCGGTTGTCGTACCCGCGACGGTTCCCGGAGTTGGCCTCCACCATCTATTACAGTCCTCCAGTAACGAATACAGTCATGCTGTCTTCAAAATGCTTACCAGACTGACACGAGGTGATCCCATGCAGGACACGCACCCGTTCGAGATGCTCGCCCGACGCAGCATCGAGATCATGGCCACCGGCGACGTCGACGACTTCGCCGACGTCGTGCACCCCCGCGCGGTCAACCGCGAGGCCGCCCAGGAGCCGCCGGCCTGCCGCGACCACGGCCCCGGCGCCTTCCTCGCCACCGCGCACTGGCTGCGCGACGCCTACGCCGACCTGCACTGGGAGATCCACGACACGGTCGTGCAGGGCGACGTGGTGGCGGTGCACTGCACGATGAGTGGCCGCCACGTCCGACCGTTCGTCACCTACGGCGCCGACGGACGGGTCGCGCGCGCCTTCCCGCCCACCGGGCGCTCCTTCGCCACCACCCAGACGCACTGGTTCCGCGTCGCCGACGGGAAGGTCATCGAGCACTGGGCCAACCGGGACGACCTCGGCACCGCAACCCAGCTGGGCTGGGTGCCACCGTCGCCGGCCTACCTGGTCCGCTCGGCGCTGGCCACCCGCCGCGCCACCAGGACGCCCGCCTGAGCCTGGTCGACGCGTTCCGGCGGCGCCGCCCGTACCCGCACCCCCGCCCAACCGTTGCCGGGCTTCGCC
>NZ_FZMO01000016.1 GCF_900197875.1 Frankia canadensis
GGGCGAGGACGTCGATCGTGCCGATCGGCTCGTCGGTGCGGGGGAGGGCGGCGGAGTCGGCGCGGCGGTGGAGGCCGGTGCGCGCCCAGGGTGAGGTGAGGCGGGCGGCTGTGGGCGCAGGTGCGCGGCGATGGTGCGGCGGGTCCGGGTGGGGGAGGACCGGGCCAGGAAGTCGACGACGTCGGTGGGCTGGGCGAGCACCAGTCGGCCCTGGCCCGCGGCGCCCTGCGGTGCGATGGGGCCGCCGCCGCCGCCGGTGCCGTTCGCGGTGGCGGGGACGTGGCGGGTGGCGCGGCCGGCGAGCAGGCCGGGCAGGCCGTCGGTGTAGCCCTGCCCGACGGCGCGGAACTTCCAGCCGCGTGGGTGACGGTAGAGCTCACCGAAGATCATGAACGTCTCGCGGCCGGTCTCCGCGTCCACGGGACAGTGGACGACCTCGGTGCCGTCGGCGGACAGCAGCCGGATGTAGGCGCCGCGCACGCGGCGGAACGTCGGCCGCGCCCCGGTCGGGTCGACGAGCGCCGCGCCGATCAGGAGCCGTTCCACGTCCGGCGGGACGGCGCCCGGGGTGACGACGAGGCGGTCGGCGTCCCCGGACAGCGGGCGTCGGCGCGGCGCGGCGGCGGGACGTTCGTCGGGGTTGGGCACCTGCTGGGCCAGCAGGAGTCGCGGCGACGGGGGCGCTGACGACAGGGCGGCTCCGGTCAGGATGACGACGGTGTCCAGGTCCGCGTCGCCGAGGGCGGGGCCGTCGTCCCAGCCGAGCGCGACGGTCACCGCCTGACTGCCGGGCACGGCGTCGGCGAGCGCGAGGTTGCCGCCCTTGGGCAGGGTGCGGGTCATCCGTCGAGGTCGGATCGACGGAACTTGGCGTCCAGGAACCGGGCCTGGATCGCGAGCTTCGCGGCGTCGCCCGTGTAGACGAGGTCGGCCAGTTCGTGCGCGCCCTCGTCGAGCAGTTGGAGTTGGCGGACGAGGTCGTCGGCCGGGGTGGTGCCGGTGGGGCCGGGTCGCCCGGCGTAGCGGGCGGGCAGGGCGGTGAAGTCGGCGAGGGCCTGGGGGAGGTACTCGTCGATGATGGCGCCGAGGCCGCGCAGCGCCTCGTCGCTGGCCGGATGCCGCTCGACATGGCCCAGCAGCGGGCGCAGCACGTCATCGATGTCACGCACGGTGGGCACAGCACCGGGCGGCAGCCGTCCACCGTCCGCGTTCGCCCTGGTCACGTGCTCGGTGAGCGCGTGGCGCAGCCGGCGGGCCTGCTCGGCGCCGGCGGACGCACCCGCGGTCCGCGCGCTGGCCTCGTCGGCCGGGCGGGAGCCGTCGGGCCCGCGCTGCGACGCGTCGGAACGTCGGCGGAAGAACATCGCGCCTCCTCCCCGCACACCGCTCGTGCCCGCGCCCCGGCGTCAGCCCTCGGTCGCGCGCGCCCGCTCCAGGTAGGAGCGCGACCGCCCGACCTGCGTCTCCAGCGCGGTGACGGTGGCGGCCATGCTCTCCACCGCCTTGGCGCGGTAGCCGTCGATGGCGTCCATCGTCGCGAAGATGTTGTCGAACGCCGTCTGCAGCGCCTCGACGCTGACGGTGCTGGACGACGCCTGCTCCTGGAGCTGGCCCGACTGCTGGCGCAGCATCTCGCTCGTCGAGGTGATCATGCTGCTGGTCGTGGCGTTCAGCGCGTTGATCTGCTCGAGCACGAGCTTCTGGTTCGCCAGTGCCTGGGCGACGATCACGGCGGTGCGCAACGCGGCGACGGTGGTCGACTGGGCCCGGTCGACACCCTTGATCAGCTCGATGTTGTTCTTGCGGACCAGCTCCAGGGCGAGGTAGCCCTGCACGCTGACCGCGAGCTGGGTGAGCAGGTCCTGCTGGCGCTGGCGGATGGGGAACAGCGCGTCGGAGGTGAGCGCCTCGGCGGCGCTCGGCGCGCCCGGCCGCACCTGCTCGATCTTGGCGGTGACGGCGCCGTCGAGGGCCCGCGCGAGCGTCGCGTACTCGGTCAGCTTGCCCATGGCCGCCCACAGGTTCGCCTTCTCCTGCTCGATGGCCGCGTTGTCCTTGCGCAGCTCGTCCTGGCCGGAGTCGAGCGCCCGGATGATCGCGTCGAGCTGCTTCTGGGCGGACTGGTAGCGCTGGAAGTAGGCGGAGATCCGGTTGCCGAAGGGCACCACGCCCAGCAGCTTGCGTGAGCCGCGCAGGTCGGCCTTGCCCGGGTCGAGGTCGGTCACCGTCTCGCGCAGCTCGACGAGGGTGTGCGCGACCCGGGTCTGCGCGTCGCCCGACCCGCCGCGCCCGCGCGCCCCGGCGAGCGCCGCTGCCGGCCGCTCCAGCATCCGGTTCGACACCCGGGCGCTGGCGATGATCTCCCGCTGGCCCATCGAGGTGATGTCGTTGATCTTCTCCTGGAACGCCGGGCTGCGCGGGTCCAGCGCGGCCAGCTCGTCGGCGAAGCCCGCCGCCCGCGCCCGCAACTGCACCCGGGTCGCCTCGTCGAGCGGCACCATGCTGTCGACCTGGTCGTCCGGGACGACCGGCACCGCCGCCGGCGGCGCGAGCTCCAGCACCCCGCCACCCACGCCCGGCGTGTTCGCGGTGACCGTGGGTGGTGTCAGCGTCCTGCTCAGATCCAGCTCCGACATGACCGCTCCTCCCCACCGCCCTACCCCGCGACGGCCAGCGCCGGACGGGGTGTGCTGCGTTCGACCCTACGCGAGTTACCCCAGGCGTAAGAGGTCCGAACGGGGACGCCGACGGTCGTCGATCCGACTCCGCCGGGCCCCTGGGACGGCCGTGCCCCACGCTCGGCTGGCCGGTTCCCGGGCTGTCCATACCGCCAGAAAGCAACCCGGCGCAGCGGGCGCCAACGTGCTGTCAACGCACCCGGACTCCGTTGGGATCCGGTGCCGGTGGCTGGCGGCCTATTCGCGACGAAAGGCGCCGGGTGGCCGTCCAGCCCCTGAGAAGTCGTGCTATTCTGTCGTCGATCAGTACTGCTGCATGATTCGGGGGATTTGTATGCAGTGTACCTCGTGTAATTCTATGAACGAAGAGGGGCGGACCTCCTGCGCCGCGTGCGGCCACGCGGTCGCCGTGCCGCGCGGTGGCGGTATCCGGTTCCGGAATCCGCGGATCAGGATGGCGGAGACGGCGCCGGAATACCGTTCCGACCTCACGCGTCACCTCTGTGTTGCGGTGCACCTCGACAGCAGGCTCGCGCAGGCGACCATCGAGGGCGTGTTTGGAAATCGGCGGAGGGTGTTTCCCGCCACCTATGGCGTCGACCTCGCGGTCGTGGCCCAGCATGCGATCGCCGGGCGCGCGCGGCATCTCCTTCGGGACTTCCTGCTCGCCGCTCTGTGTGTTCTTTTCGTCATCGGTGCGGCCCTGATACCGGTGGCCGCGACGTTGGTGCTTGTCTGCCTGTGGCTCGTGGTGCTCGGCGAGCTGTACGCGTCGCACACCTATGTGGAGCGGCGCCTGACACCGCAGGCCTTCGGTGAGCGCACCCCTCCGGTCGCCCTGAGTAGTCAGCAGGTGCGTCGCCTCGAGGAGGTCGAGGAGCAGGTCCTCGGCAATGTGACCGTGTACAGCGGGTACTCGCCGTTCGCGGGCAACGGGGACATCCTGGGGTCGTGGTCCTTCTCGATCGACGTCGAGAAGGGGACCGAACTCGGCGGCCCCGCTCGTCCGTTCCGCAGTGAGGAGATCCGCCAGCACGTGGTCCGCGCGGTGGATGACCTGCAGTGGGCCGAGATCGAGACCGAGGAGCGCCTGTTCGTCAGTGGTCGCAACATTCGCAACGACCGCAGGTTCCTGCCCGACCCGGGGGAGCGCCCGGTCGTGAGACTGGAGCCGGACCAGCTGCGCGCATTCCAGGAGAGTCCGGAGGGGTCGGCGCGGCACTATACCGCCTTCTACGTTTCCGGGTGGCATGGTGATCTGGTGCTCGCGGTGTTCCTGCGTTTTGTCCTCCGTCCACGGAGCCTCTTCGTTGAAGCAAGCTTTTCGCTGCTGCCGCCACTGCAGGAGAGGTTCTACGAGCCGGACCTGAGGATGTCGTCGGGAAAGGGGTCCACGCTGAGTTTATCCGGCGGTGCCCGGCTCCTCGTGAAATCGGCCGTGCTTACGCCTGGCCGGGTATTCCTGTGTTGGCCCCGGCTTGGCCAGGCAGCCCTGGGTCCCCTGCTCTCGGGTGTGCGGGAGATGTCGGAGCGCCGGGCCGTCGAAAATGGGATCAACTTCGATTTCGGTGCACCGAGAAGCGTGCGTGAGATGGCGTCCTCCGGTCAGTATAGAACATATTTTCAGCAACTGGACAAGGATATGTACCTCAAGGTTCTCGAAGGCCGTATCCTCGACGCGATCACCGAGTTCCTGGACACTCGGGGCGTCGACACCCACTCCCTGCGGGAGCGGCAGACCACCATCCTGAACAACGGGGTCATGGTGTCCGGCAACGCCAGCGTGCGGGCCGAGAGCCTGGCGGCCGGGCCCGGTTCGGCGGCGAGCAGCGTCCGGCAGTACCTGCGCCGTGCCGGAGAGAAGGCGGCATGACACCCGGGACCAGCAGAAACGATGGTATCCAGGTCAACGGTGGCGTGCTAGCCGCCGACGCGGTCGCCGCCGGGCCGGGCGCCGTGGCCCGCAGCCTCCATGTTCACCACGCGAGCCCGGGCGATGGCCGAGGAGCCGGGCCGATCGTGGACGTCGGCAACGACCGGGCAGAGGATCTCGGCGCGTCGGCTCCGCCGCACTACCGCCAGCGAGGCGACTCCGTCCGGGCATTGACCGAGGACGAGATCACCGCGCTCGCCGTCGTGTTCGCCACGCCATCGTCGGCGGTACCGCTGCTGCGCCAGTGTGACTTTCCTTTGCACCGGGCGCCGTCCTGGCAGGCGGATGACGCGCAGGAGTTCTGGACAGCGGTGAGCACCCTGCTCGACCACGGCATCGTGCACGAGGGCCGGCGCCGTCTGCTGGCGGCCGCCCATCGCCAGTTCCCGGCCCATCCCGTCTTCGCCCCTCCCACGGCCTGACCGGCGAGACGGCGCTTTCGACGCCACCACCCCACCGCGCATCATGCCGACGCGGCGCGATACGCGGTGGGGCCTGAGGCCTCCCGGAGAGGGGAGCCCGCGCGGCCTCAGGAGGCCCTCGGTGAGCGGAGGGCGGCTCGGCTTACGTTGCGCCGCATACGGACCGTCGGGGACGATGACGGCTGTCCGGCGGCGGCTCGCCCCCTGCGTCCGGCCCGCGAGGACAGCCCGTTCACGACCGTGGCGTTGGCACGGACGCCGGCGGCGCGCCTGTGCCCGGACGGGCCCTGACGAAGGCTGGTGGATTGAGCAGCGCACGCACTGGGTCGCCGGACAGCGCCCACGCCCGGGAGTTCGCCGACCTCCTCGGCGTCGCCCCGGTCGACACCGACCTGTTCGAGGCGCTGACGCCGGCTCGCCCGGGCCTGCCCCGGCTGTTCGGCGGTGACGTCGCGGCTCGGGCCCTGGCGGCCGCGCAGCACACCCTGCCCGCGTTCCGCCCGGTGCACGCGCTGCACGGCTTCTTCCTGTTGGAGGGCCAGCCCGGCGAGCGCATGCTGCTGCGGGTCGAGCGCGTCCGCGACGGCCGTTCCTTCGCGACCCGGCAGGTCTCGGTGACCCAGAACGGCCGGACCATCTTCACGCTGACGGCCTCGTTCCACCGGGAGGAGGCGGGGGCGGACCTCGCCGTCGCCTTCCCAGCGGGGATCGTGCCGCCGGAACTCGCCGAGCACCATCCCACCGACGTCGACGACTTCCCGGCGCGCGAGCCGCTGGACGTCATCGAGCTCCTGCCGTTTCCCGGCACCGAGGTCGGCGTCGGCATGCAACGCCGCGTCTGGATGCGCAGCCGCGCGCCGCTGCCCGACGACCCTGCCGTGCACACCCGGGCGCTGACCTACGCCAGCGACTTCAACACCGGCCACGCGGTCGCCCGGGCCGCCGGCATCGAGCCCGCCGACGCGATAGTCGCCAGCCTGTCGCACTCGCTGTGGCTTCACCGGCCGTTCCGGTTCGACGACTGGATCCTCATGGAGATGTCGTGCGACGCCGCGGCCGGCGCCCGCGGCCTGGTGTCCGGCACCGCGCACACCCGCGACGGCGCCCACATCGCCACCTACACCCAGGAGGTCCTCCTGCGCATCCGCCGCCCCGACCACTGATCCCGGCGCCAACCCTGGGCTGGGCCATGTGTAGAGCTGTGATCTCCGGGGTCGCCTTCGTGAGATCCGCGTGCGCCCCGCAAGCCGCACACCGGGCGACCTACGCGCAGGGGAGAAGAGCACCGTGTCGCGAACTCCGCGTGTCGTGTCTTTTCCCGGGATGGTCCTGCGCTGGACAGAAACGCATGGGCGGCGAGTTCGAAGGCCTCGCCCACGTCGGCGTTGGAGGGTGCCTCGGACTACTGGTGCGTCTGACGCGACCGGGGGTCTGCCAGGACGTGATCTCCGCCGTGCGGCGGGTGCCCGGCGGCTGCCGGCGGTCAGGCGGTGGCGGTCTCGGGCGAAGGCCGCATCCGCCGCTCCCTGCTGGAGATCCGCGCCCTGCCGGGCGACCCGGCGTAGCCCGTGATCCCCAGCCCGGCACGGCGCGGACACCACGGGCGTCCGGGGCCGGACGGGCGCCGGGCGCCGGATCGCCCTGGGCGCCGTCACACCTGGGTCTGGGGCGCGGCCGTCATCGAGGGGCGGGCCATGCTGAGTCCGACGGACGCCACGGTGGCGAGGACGAACAGGGTGGCGAACAGGGCAGTGCCCGGGTCGCTGCCCTCGAAGTACACGGGGATCGCCACGGCGCCCGAGACGATGCGGCTCGCCGCGACCGCGCGCAGCGCGACCCGCGAGCTGCGCCGCCACCGGACGATCACCGCGACGAGCGTGACCGCGCCCATGAGGGTGCTGGTGAGCAGGATGTACAGGTCGCCGCTGAAGAGCGCGAGGTCGACGAGGGCAAGCACCGTCGCCAGCGCCAGACCGACCTTGTTCGCCCGGGTGAGAGTGGTGTTCATGTCCATGTCCTTTCGGTGCGGTGTGTGTCGCCACTCATGGTCGGCTTACGGGCCGCCGACGACCCGGGGGCGCGGTCCCGGTCGCTCGGGAGGTTCTCCGGGCGCTCTGGGGGCCAGCTCCCAGGGACATCTCCCGACCCGGGCGTCATCATCATGCTGTGAGCGGTGATCCTGTGCTTTCGGCGGACGTGCCGCTGCGCGTCCTGCTGGCCGATGACCATCCGATGGTGCGCCGCGGTATCGCCGCGCTGCTCTCCACGCTGGAGGGCGTCGAACTGGCCGGCGAGGCCTCGACCGGTGCGGAGGCGATCCGGGAGGCCGTTCTGCTCCAGCCGTCGGTGGTGGTGATGGATGTGCGGATGCCGGACATGGACGGGGTGGAGGCGACGCGCCGGCTGGCGGCCGCCGTACCCGAGTGCGCGGTGCTCATGCTCACCATGTTCGAGGACGACGAGACGCTGGTGGCCGCGATGCGGGCCGGCGCCCGCGGCTACCTGCTCAAGGGCGCCGACCAGGAGGACATCCTGCAGGCGATCCGGTCGGTGGCCCGCGGTCAGGTCGTTCTCGGACCCGGTGTGGCCGGGCGGCTCCTCGATCAGCTGGCCGCGCCGGGCGCGGGTCCGGCGGCACCGTTCCCGGAGCTCACCGCGCGCGAACGGCAGATCCTCGACCTCGTCGCCGCCGGGCGGAACAACACCGCGATCGCCGCGGAACTCGGCGTCGCGACCAAGACGGTCGTCAACCACATCACGGCGATCTTCGCCAAGCTGCGGCTGGCGAGCCGCGCCGAGGCGATCGTGCGGGCCCGCGAGGCGGGCCTGGGACGAACGGCGCCCTGACCGTGCGCTCGACGGGTCCACACCCACGGCCGGGGCAGCCGATCCGCCGGTGGGCCGGGGCAGGCACGGTCGTCGCCGTCGTCGCCGGGACGATCGCGCTCGCCGCAGCGTCCACGCCCCGCTGGGTCGTCCTCGACCTGCCCGTCGGGCTGGCCTGCGCCGGATCGGCCGGTGCGGTGCTGGCGACGCGGGGTCGCCGCGACCGCGTTGGCCTGCTGCTGGCGGCAACAGCCATGATGATGGCGGCGAGCGTCGCGGCGTTTCTGCTGGATCAGGCCGGGCTCGGCGTGGCCGGGTACCTCGGCGGACCGTTCTACCTGGTCGCCGTCGGCGTGTGCGCGCCGGCCGCGGTGGCGCTGTTCCCGACCGGCCAGGTGTCGGGACCACTGCCGACGGCGAGTGCGGTCGTGGCCGTCCTCGCCGGCGGACTGAGCGCGGCCACCCAGCCGCACCCGGCGCTCGCCCACGCCGCGGCGGTCGCGGCCGGATGTGCGCTGCTGGTCGGCGGCTGCGCGCGCTTCGCCCGGGCGCCGGGCGAGGACCGTCGGGCGCTGCTCTGGTTGGCCTGGGGCTGCGCGGCGGCGGCCGTCCTGGCCTTCCACGTGGGGCAGGCCGCGGCGGCGGTGTTCCGCAGCCCGTCGGTGGCGACCGCCCTGCTGGCGCTGGGGCTCGCGATCCCGCCCGTCTGCGTGGCCCTGGCCCGTGCCGGCTCCGACCGGGTGGACATCCGCTGGCTGATCCGGTGCACGACGGAGTGGACGGTGTCGATCGAGGTCGCCGTGGCCGTGGCCGGTGGCCTGCTGGCCGCGCTGGAGATCGCCACAGACCAACCGCCGGACCGGGCCGCCGCCACGGTGGTGTGCGTGGTGGTCGCCGTCGGATTCCCGCCGCTGCGCCGGCGGGCCGGCGCGGTCCTCGACGACGTCCTGTTCGGCGGACAGGCGGATGCCGTCGTGGCGCTGCGCGGGCTCGGGGAACGGCTGGATCGGCGCGGCGGGCCGGGAGAGTGGCTGCCGGTGCTGCGCGCCAGCCTGGCCCTGCCGTTCCTGGAGCTGCGCTCCCAGGGCGAACGGGTCGCCGTGGCGGGCACGCCCAGCGCGACCACCGTCGCCGTCCCGCTGGTCGCGCGGGAGGATCGCGTCGGCGAACTCGTCGTCGGCCTGCCGCCCCAGGTGGCGGTCCTGCCTCCGGCCACAAGCACCGTCCTGCGCCTGGTCGCGACGCCGCTGGCCCAGGCGCTGCGTGCGGAGCACCTGGCCGAGGCGCTCCAGATCTCGCGCGGGCAACTCGTCGGCGCCCTCGAGGAGGAACGCCGCCGGCTGCGCCGCGACCTGCACGACGGACTCGGCCCCGTGCTGACCGGGATCGCCTACAGTGCGGACGCCGCCCGCAACCTCCTCCCGTCCGACGGACCGCAGCGGACGGCATCCGAGCGCGCGCGGGACCTCCTGGCGCAGCTGCGCGCCGACGCGGCCGGGGCGATCTCCGAGGTCCGCCGGATCGCCTACGACCTGCGCCCGCCCGCCCTCGACGAGCTCGGTCTGGTCGCCGCGATCCGCCAGCGGGCCGGGCGGCTGGCCACGCCCGACGGGCGTCGGGTCACGGCCACCATCGACGCGCCCGCCGCCCTGCCTGCGCTGTCCGCCGCGGTCGAGGTCGCCGCCTACCGCATCGCCGTCGAAGCGATCGCCAATGCCGCCCGCCACTCCGGCTCCGCGGAGGTCCGGCTCACCCTGCAGGTCGGCGCGTCCACGCTGCGCATCATCGTGCGGGACGCCGGCACCACGAGCCATCCCTGGACACCGGGCGTCGGCATCCAGTCGATGCGCGAACGGGCCGAGCAGCTCGGCGGCACGCTCGCCGCGACGCCGAGCGCCGACGGCGGCCAGGTCCAGGCCGCCCTGCCCCTCGGCTCCCGCCCGGGCGAGGACGAGGAGCCTGGGGCGGACCAGAGGACAGGAGCGGAGAAGGGGTCAGGAGCGGACGAGGGGCATGACCTCGTCGCAGAACAGGCGTAGTTCCTCGTCCCGGGTGGACTCCTCGTGGCCGACCGACTGCCAGCCCGTCGACGACGCCTACCCCGGAGTCCTGGTCCGCACGTCGTCCGGCCGTCCGACAGCCTCGCCCGCCTGATCCGGTGCGTCGCCGAGGGCCGCGGCGAGCAGGATGGCGACGGCGGCGCGGGCGTCGGCGGCGATGGCGGGGTCACCGTCCATACGGACGGACAGGTTGGCGCCGTCGTAGAGGAGCTGCAGGCCGCGGGCCAGGGCCTGCGGGTCGGGGGCGCCGGCGGCGGTGGCGAGGTCGACGAACAGGCCGCGCAGCCAGGAGCGGTAGGCCGAGGCCGCGTCGTCGATCGTGCCGCCGGGGGACGCCTCGGCGCTGGCGGCGATGAAGGGGCAGCCGCGGTAGCCGGGCTCGGCGAATCGAGCGGCCTGGGACGCGAAGACCGCGAGGATCTTCTCTCGCGGGTCGTCCACCTGCGCGACGGCGTCGCTGATGCGGCGCGCGATGGCCTCGTGCCGGGCCGACAGGTACGCCTGGATGAGCGCGTCCTTGCTGCCGAACGTCTTGTACAGCGACGCCTTGGCGACGCCGGCCTCGTCGATGATGCGGTCGATGCCGACGGTGTGCACGCCCTCGGCGTAGAACAGCCGGCTCGCCGTGTCGAGCAGCCGCTCGCGAGCAGTGGGCCGGACACCTCGCCCGGCTGTGCCGTCCCCGCCGGCCGACGCGTTCATGCCGGCCGACGTGTCGATGCTGGCCGACGCGTTCATGGCGGAGTCGTTCCTGGTGACCGCTGGCATGGCCGATGCCCCTCCCGCGTCTGGTAGACCGCGCTGTCTACCCTACGGTCCCCTGGGGCGGCGTCGAGTAGACAGGTCTGTCTCTCGGATGGTAGACAGACTTGTCTGCCTACGGAAGGGAGGGGCCCCGTGACCACCTCGACGCCCACCATCACCGTTCCGCGCCGACGGCACCCCGCCGAGATCGCCGTCACCGCCGACGTCCCCGGCGTCACCGCCGCCGTACCCGTCGTCAAGCCCGAACCGCCGCCCAGTCGCCGGGCCGCGGCCGGCGGCACGAGGCGTCTCGCGCTGGTCGCCTCGATCGTGGTGTCGTTCCTCGCCGCCTCGGCGGCACCGACGCCGCTCTACCAGCACTACGACGCCGTCTGGCACGGCAGCGCGCTCACCACCACCACCGCCTTCGCGATCTACGCCGGCGCGGTGCTGCTCAGCCTGCTCGTCCTGGGGGACCTCGCCACCCACCTCGGTCGCCGGCCCGTGCTGCTCGCCGCGCTGGCCGCCCAGGCCCTCGCCGTCGTCCTGTTCGCGACCGCCGGCTCGTTCGCGGTGCTGTTCGCCGGGCGGGTGATCCAGGGCCTCGCCGCCGGCGCCGCTCTCGGTGCGCTCGGCGCCACCATGATCGACCTTCATCGCGAGCGGGGGACGATCCTCAACGCGGCCGCGCCCGGCGTGGGAACCGGCCTGGGCGCGTTGGTCGCCGGCCTGTTCGTCAGCTACCTGCCCTGGCCGACGCACCTCGTCTACCTGGTGCTGCTCGCGGTCTTCGCGGCGCAGGCGCTCGGCGTCGCACGGCTGCCCGAGGCGCGACGGCGTGCACCGTCCGGGCTGGTCGCGTCGTTGCGGCCGCGCATCGCCGTGCCCGGGGCCGCCCGCTCGGCGTTCCTGGCGGTCACTCCCGTGCTGCTCGCCGTGTGGTCGCTGGCCGGCTTCTACGGCTCCCTCGGACCGGCGCTGATCCGCGAGCTCGCGCACAGCCGGTCAGCGGCCCTCGGCGGCCTCGGTCTGTTCCTGCTCGCCGGGGTGGCCGCCGTCGCCACCGTCGCGCTGCGTGCGTACGGCGCCGGGCGGCTGATGGCGGTCGGCATCGCCGCGCTCGTCGGCGGGGCCGCCGGAGTGGCCGCCGCGATCGCCGCGGACAGTGCGGGTGGGTTCCTGGCAGCGACGGCGCTCGCGGGCGTCGGCTTCGGCGCCGGCCTGCAGGGCGCCATCCGCACCGTCACCGACCTCGCCGCGCCCCGCGAGCGGCCCGGCCTGCTGTCCGCTGTCTTCGTCGTCTCCTACGTCGGCCTGGGCGTCCCGGCCGTCCTCGCCGGTCTGCTCGTCAGCCAGGGCCACGAGCTGCGCCACGTCGCCATCGGCTACGTCCTGGCCCTGATCGTCTTCGCCGGTGCCGCGGCCCTGGGCCTCGCCCGCTCCCGCCGGCGGCCAGCGCTGGATCAGCGCGGCACGTGGGGTCGGCCGCTGTCGTCCCGCACGGCGGCCCGCGGGCAGCGTTGACGTCGTGCCCCGATCGGAACGTGGATGATCACCCGATCGTCAAGAATCCGCGTTACCGATGGATCCGACGAGGCACAGCCCGCCCGTCTCGCGATAGTCGAAGGCCCGCACCACGTTGGGTGGGCAAAGCGTAGCGCCGGACGCCGGACGCCGCGCCAGGCGGCCGGCCCGGGGATCGGGTCTGGCCGCCCGGTCCGCCTGGGCGAACGGCGAGCCGCTCAGGCGTCCTGGACGACGGCGGGAGTCGCGGCACCGGCCGTGGACTCCGCCGTCGCCGCCGGTCTCGCCGCCGCTGCCGCCGGTGTTGCCGTCGCGTTCGCCGCCGCGGACCGGGAGGCGGCGAGCGCGGCGCGGGCGGGGCCGCGCAGTACGGCGAGGGCGACGATCAGGGCGAGCGCGGCGCAGCCAGCGCCGATGAGGAACGCCAGGTGATACCCGCCGACCTGCGCGGCCGCCGCGGAATGCCCGCTGGCCGCGAGGTGCTTCGTGCGGCTGGCGGCGAGGCTGGAGAGCACCGCGAGGCCGATGGACGAGGTGAGCCACATGGACACGTTGACGATTCCGGAGGCGAGGCCGGCGTCGGCACGGGGAACGTCGGCCATGGCGAGGGAGAGCAGCGGGACCGCCGCGGCGCCCATCCCGAACGCGATGATCAGCAGCGGCGGCAGCATGGTGGTGGCGTAGCTCGTGTGCTCGTCGAGCCGCAGGAGCAGCAACAGGCCGGCGAGCAGGGCGATCAGGCCTGGAAGCAGCACCTTCATGGGGCCGAAGCGGATGAGCAGCCGGCTGATGATGCCCAGCGACAGCGCCCCGAACACGACCGTCATCGGCAGGAAGGCCAGGCCGGTGCGCAGTGGGCCGTAGCCGCGGACCTGTTCGAGGTAGAGCACGCCGAAGAAGAACAGCGCGTTCATGCCGATGAACAGGCAGCCGCGCACGGCGCTGGAGCCGATGAGGCTGCGGATCCGCAGCACCCGCAGGGGCATGATCGGATTGCTGCGCCGGGCCTGGACGACGAGGAACGCGACGAGCAGCACGATCCCGGCGGCCAGGTATCCGAGGGTGTGGGCGGAGGCCCAGCCGTGGGTCGCGGCCGTGACGATCCCGTAGGTGGCGATCACCAGCGCGGCCGTGACCAGCAGGGAGCCGGCGATGTCGACGCCCTCGCCCACGCCGAGCCCGGGGCGCTCCTCGATCAGGACGACCCCGAGGGCGAACGTCGCCACGCCGATCGGCACGTTGATCAGGAAGATCCAGTGCCAGCTGACGCCCTCCGTGAGCACCCCGCCGAGCAGGAGTCCCAGCGATCCGCCGCCGATGGCGACAAGCATGTAGGCGCTCATCGCCCGGGCCCGCTCGGCCGGGTGCGGGAACTCGGTGATGATGATCGCGATGATGACGGACGAGGACACGGCCCCGCCGAGCCCCTGGAGGAACCGGGCGGCGATCAGGGTGCCCTGGTCGGGCGCGGCCGCGCACAGCGCCGAGGCCGCGGTGAACAGGGCGACGCCGGTGAGGAACACCTTCTTGCGGCCGACCAGGTCGCCCAGGCGCCCGGCGAGCAGGAGGAAACTGCCGAAGGTGATCAGGTAGGCGTCGACCACCCAGGTGAGGTTCGACTGGCTGAAGTGCAGGTCGTCCTGGATGGCTGGGAGTGCCACGTTCACGATCGACGAGTCGAGCGCGTTCATGAGCATGGCCAGGCACACGACGACCAGCGCGATCCACCGGCGGCGGTCGGGGCCGCCCGCCGTGGTGGGCAGGGTCGCCAACGCGGGCTCAGGCATCGGCCGTGGTGGGCATCGTGGGGCTTCCCTTCGGCCTTGACCCGGGACAATTGGTGCCAGACTCTGGACGGTCACGTCCAGGTAATCATCCCGGATCGGTGATGGTATCGACGGCGCTACTATAGATCGGTGTCGAACACCATCTCCACCGCAGGGCCGATCGTGCTGCTCGCCCGGCTGTCCCGGCTGATGTACCGGGCCTCGACACCGGAGCTGCTCGGAATCAGCCTGAAGGAGATGGCGGCTCTCGCCTATCTGCGCGACCACGCAGGCACCACGCAGAAGGCGCTGAGCGAAGGCCTGTGTGTCGACGCCAACTACTGCGTCCTGCTGCTCAACGAGCTCGAGGCCGCCGGTCTCGCCGAGCGCCACCGCGACCCGGCGGACCGCCGCCGCCACCTTGTGAGGATGACCGACGCCGGCCGTAGGGCGCTCGACCATGCCGAGCGGGGTCAGGAAACCATCGAGGACGAGATCCTCGCCCGCCTCGACCAGGACGAGCGGGCCGCCCTCGCCCGCCTGCTCCGCCGGGCCCTCGACGGGGCCCCCCGCCACGCCGAGCCGTAGCGCCGCGACGCACACCGCCGCCGACCGGCTCGCCAATAACATCACAATTGTCGGGGATTACGTGAGTGTGGCCACCTGCGGTGGCCATGGCCGGGCGGTCCGGAGATAATCACATCTCTACGATCCTTCGGAGGCTTTCATGACGTCCGGCAGCCTGCGCCGACCGCGCCGGCCGACATCTGAGATTCGCGCGGCGTTGCTGGGGGCCGGTCGGAAGGTGTTCGCCGAGAATGGATACCAGGGGGCCAGCACCCGGGATATAGCCGAGCAGGCCGGTGTGGCCGAGGTGCTGCTCTTCCGGCATTTCGGGAGTAAGCGGGGCCTGTTCCGCGACTCGGTTCTCGAGCCCGTGCTCGAGGCCTGGCAGGGCTTCGAGAATCGCTGGTCAGGCGTCGATTTCGAGCAGATGTCCGACCTCGATTCCGCCCGCATCTACGTCGCTACCGTCTACGACTCACTGGTCGAGCAGCGTGAGCTGATCGTGGCGCTGCACTCGGCGAGCATGCACGAGAACTTCGACATGGGGGCGCCGATCGACGAGGTGCTGAGCCTGGATACCGCCAACATGCGGCGGACGATCGAACAGCGCGGATTTGTCGAGGTCGACGCGTTCTGGGCGATGCGGCTGTCGTTCGGTCTCATCCTGTCCGCCGCGGTTTTCGACGACTGGCTGTATCCGGCGGAAGGCCGGCCGGACCGGGCGGAGTTCATCGAGCAGATGGCGGTGTACATCATCGCGGCGCTCACCCATCGCGACAAGATCAGCTGAGCCCTCCCGGGTCCGGGGAGGGCTCAGCCGGAGCGTCGGCAGGCCTACAAGGCTCGGCAGGCCTACAAGGCGGCGCCCACCGGCTCGGCGACCTCGGCCTCGGCGCACAGATCGGCGGCCGCCGTGCGGCCCGCCACCCGGCCGAACGTGGTGGCGTTGGCGATCGAGTTGCCGCTACCCGCGTAGACCGGCCCGAGGACCCCTCCGGAGGCCTCGCCGGCCGCGTAGAGCCCGGGGATGGCCCGCGAACGCTGGTCGAGCACCCGCGCGTGCGCGTCGATGCGGGGACCGACCGAGGTCAGACCGAGCATGTAGAGGCGCAGTTCGGTCGCGTAGAACGGCGGCGTGGCGACCGGCCGCATGTGCTGCGCGACCTTCTGGAAGTCGGTGTCCTCGCCCCGGGCGACGTGCCCGTTGTACCGCTCGAAGGTCCCCTCGAGGTTGGCGGCGGGCACGCCGATCTTCCGGGCGAGCCCCTCGATCGTGTCCGACCTGTGAACGACACCGGCGTCCACCATCGCGTCGATCTTGGGGATGATCCAGTCCTCCTCCGTCTCCCCCGGGAGGGCGACCTTCTTCGTCGCCTTCGTCGAGTGCGGAGACGCCGCGAGCCGGGTCGCGTTGTCGAACACCCCGAAGACCGGGCCGCCCTGGGCCAGCACGATCGGCTGGGTGATGCTGTACGGCGACATCTCGTTGTAGAAGCGTCGGCCCTGGTCGTTGACGATGACCAGCCACCCGGGGAAATAGGTGTCGGGATACCGGCCGAAGTTCGGCCGCATCGTCAGCTGCGAACGGCCCCGGCCGGCGAGCTGGACGTCGAGCGGCATCGTCAGTCGGATTCCGTCGCCCTGCGATCCCGGGGCGCCCAGATACCAGAGCCAGTCCCGCCCCGCGGTGAGCGGGGTGGGACAGAACAGCTTCAGCATCTCGGTGTTCGCGCCGAGCCCACCGCAGGCGAGAATCGTCGCTCGCGACCGGATCTCGTCCTCGCCGACGGCGATTCCGCACACCTGTCCGTCCTCGACGAGCAGGCGGTCGACCCGCCGGCGCAGCGCGATGTCGATCCGCGGGCGCCTGCGGATCGCCGAGACCAGGGCGTCGACGACGGCCTGGCCGCCGAGTGTCGCGTGCCCGCGCGGCACGGCCTCGTCACCGGACGGGTAGAGACCGACGATCTCGACCCCGTGGTCGTTGAGCCACTCGATCGTCGGGCCGGTCTCCTGGCACAGCCGCCAGCCCACCGCGGGATCGACCTGCCACTGGTTCAGCGTCATGTAGTGGCGGAACAGGTCATCGCCGCTGTCCGTGATGCCCTGTGCGGCCTGGAACCGGGTGCCCGCGCCCATGATCAGGCCGTGCGCGAGCCGGCTCGACCCACCGAGGACGTCCTGCGACTCGGCGATGAGCACCGTCGCGCCCGCGGCCTCGGCCTCGAGCGCCGCGCAGAGCCCGGCGAAGCCGGACCCGATCACCACGACGTCCACGTCCACGTCGACCTCGCTGTCGGCATCCACCTCGATGTCGGTCACCGGCCCTCCTCCTGCTCCGCCGCGTCCTTGCCGACTCCCAGGTACTCCTCGTAGAGGTTGTGGAAGTGCCGGATCTTGTTGTACTGGTAGACGCCGTAGGTCACACCTGACGGCTTGACTTTCGCGAGGGTGTGCAGGCCCTTCTGGACGTTCGGGATGTTGAGTTCGTCCTGGTAGAAGATCTCAGCCAGGATGCCCAGCTCCGGCGCGTCCAGGTGCGTCTGGTCGAAACCGATGACGTGCGGCTTCGCGGGCGGCGGGCGCTCGCCGGTGAACGGCTCGAGGATGTAGGTTTCCATGATCGACTGTTCGTGGTTGTCGCCGTACGGCCGGAACCGGTAGCAGATCCGGTTGTACGCGCCCCAGGGATGGAAGTTCGGGAACACCGTGTAGAAGAAGGAGTCCATCAGCTCGGAGTCGCACAGCTCGTCGGCCGCATCGCCGAGCACGGGGCGCAGCGCGTCGCGCCCCATCTGCGCGCCCCAGACCCGGAATGTCGTTCCTCCCGGCATCAGGCCGTCCGCCGTTGACTCCACGGGGTTTCCGGAGTTGAACGAGACCGCCGCCATCTCGCTCTCCGTCGGCGTCCAGCGCAGGTTCGGGCTCGCGACGCCGGTCATGTTGATCGCCCTGGAGTAGTTCTCGAACGCGTCGTACTGCCCGGTCTCGTCACCCGTTGCCGGGAGGATCTGGGGGTGGGTCGCGATCGTGTGGTAGCCCTCCATGAAGGCCTCCTGCGCGACCTTCCAGTTGGCCCGCAGGTACTTGACGGTGTGCACCGCTATGTAGCGGTCCGTGAGCGGGTACCGCTCGAAGTGCTGGTCGATGTCGCCGAGAAAACTCGCCAGCGACTGGGCCTCGTTGTCCATGTTGATGAACACGAACCCGCCCCAGGTCTCCGCGCGGACTTCCTTGAGCGAGAAGTTGTCGCGCCGCACCGTCGGATAGTCCCAGCGGCTGGGGACCCGCTTGAGGCTGCCGTCGAGGTGCCAGCAGAAACCGTGGTACGGGCAGCGCAGCTCGGCGGCGTTGCCACCCTCGTCCCGCAGCGTCCTGCCCTGGTGCAGGCACACGTTGTAGTACGCCCTGATCGTGCCGTCCTCGGTGCGGACGACGAGGATCGAGGTGTCGACGATGTCGTAGACGTACGTGTCGCCGGGGTTCGGGATCTCCTCCTCGCGGCAGGCCAGCTGCCAGACGACCGGCCACAGGCGCTGCTTCTCCAGCTCGTGGTACTCACGGCTGATGTAGCGATCGACCGCGACGTCGTGGGAACCGAGGTACCTGTCGCTCTGCAGGCGCAGGACCGGGGGAACCTCGTGCGTGTCGGTATCGAGAACCGCCTGGTAGGAGATACCACGGGATCGTAATCCGGCGGTCTCGTCCAGGTCGTCGAGCTCAGTCATCGGCTCCGCCCTTCACGTCTGCCTGAGTCAACTGCCAGTGTGCGAACATGTGGCGGCACATCTGCGGGTCGGCGTGCAGGAGCTCGCCGCCCAGCCAGCGGCCGGAGTTGTCGAAGTGTCCCCAGCGATCGCCGGTCTCGTCGGTGTTGTCGGCCTGGACGCGGACCCGGCCGTCGTTTTCGACGGAGTAGACCCGGTTGCGCGTCAACGGGTGCCTGATGGTGTGCGCCATCGCGTCTTCCTTCCCACGATGTGGTGAACGGAGTGGAGATCAGCCCTGAATGATCTCGGCGATGAGGGTGCCGACCGGGTGCGCCTCGTCGGCGTCGGCCTCCACCAGCACCCGGATCCGCCCGCCCACCGGTGCGTCGATCTCGTTCTCCACCTTGTCGGTGCCCAGGACGTAGATCGGAGCGCCGGCCTCGACCGTGTCGCCGTCCGACACCAGCCACTCGGTGATCGCGCCCTCGGTGACGCTGACGCCGGTCTTCGGGATGCGGATCGCTTCGACGTTCTCGCTCACGCCTTGGTTGCCTTCCGGATCGCCGTCTCGATGGTGGACGCGTTGATGAGATAGGCCGACTCGAGTGCCGCCGCGAACGGCACCGGGGTGTGGGCGGAACCGACCCGCAGCACGGGCCCGGCGAGCTGGCTGAAGAGCTCCTCGTGGATACGCGAGGAGATCTCGCCGCCGATGCCGAACGGCACGGCCGACTCGTGCGCGACGACGATGCGCCGGGTGCGGGCCGCCGACTCCAGCACGGTCTGCTCGTCCCACGGCGCGATGGTGCGCAGGTCGATCACCTCGACGTCGATCCCGTCGGCGGCCACCGCCTTCGCCGCGGCGAGCGCGTCGTGCACGGTCTGCGAGTAGGTGACGACCGTGACGTCGGTGCCGGCGCGGGCGATCCGCGCGGACCCGAGCGGGATCCGCTCGGGCACGTCCGCCAGTACCTCCTTCGGCCCGCCGAAGTAGAGCTTGAGGTGCTCGAGGAACAGACAGGGATCCTCGTCCTCGATGCACGAGCGCAGCAGACCGTAGGCGTCGGACGGCGTCGCCGGCGCGACGATCTTCAGGCCGGCCACGTGCGCGAACTCGCTGTCGAGGATGTCGGAGTGCTGGGCGCCGAAGCCACCGGCCGCGCCGCAGATGGTGCGCACGGTCAGCGGCACCGTCGTCTGCCCGCCGGACATGTAGCGCAGCTTCGCCGCGTGGTTGGCCAGCTGGTCGGCCGCGACCCGCAGGAAGTTGTTCAGCATGATCTCGGCCACCGGCCGTGCGCCGGCGATGGCGGCGCCGACGGCCGCCCCCACGATCGCCTGCTCGGAGATCGGGGTCGAGCGCACCCGGCTCGTGCCGTACTTCTCGGAAAGGCCCTTGGTGACGGTCAGGACGCCACCGCCCTCGCGATCGGCGACGTCCTCACCGAACACGATGACCCGGCGGTCGCTCGCCATCGCGTCGTCGAGGGCCCGGTTCACCCCGTCGCGGAAGCTCGCCCTGGTGGTTCTGGTCGCGGTCGTGGTCATGCGGCTCCTCCGGCCGTGGTGGCGAAGACGTCGGTGAAGAGCTCCTCGACCGACGGTTCGGGGGTGGCGAGCGCGTCCTTCGCCGCCTGGGTCACCGCCGCGCGTACCTCGTCCTCGAGCGCGGTCAGCTCGTCGGGCGACGCGCCGAACTCGTCGAGCAGGCGGGCCCGCAGGCGGGGCAGCGGGTCGCGCTCCCGGGCGGCCGCCATCTCGGCCTTGTCGATGTACTCGCCGGGGTCGCCGAACTGGTGGCCCCGGAAGCGGAACGTCACCGCCTCGATGAGGGTCGGCCCCTCACCCGCGCGGGCACGTGCCACGGCCTCCGCCGCCGCGTCGCGCACGGCGAGGGGGTCGTTGCCGTCGACCTGGACGCCGACCATGCCGTAGCTCGCGGCGCGATCGGCGATCCGGGTGACACCCGTGCCCGCCGCGAGCGCGGTGTGCTCGGCGTAGAGGTTGTTGTGGCACACGAAGATCACCGGAAGCTTCCAGACGGAGGCGAGGTTGAGGGCCTCGTGGAAGGCGCCGATGTTGCTGGCCCCGTCACCGAAGGAGCAGGCCGTCACCCGGCCGTCGCCGTTGATCTGGGACCACAGGGCGAATCCGTTGGCGATCGGCAGGCCGCTGCCGACCACTCCCGTCGTGACCATCAGCCCGGAGTCCGGGTGGGTGATGTGCATGGGGCCGCCCTTGCCCTTGCACGTGCCGGTCGCGCGACCGAGGAACTCCGCCCACAGGTCGGACAGCGGCACGCCCTTGGCGAGGTGGTCGTGGAGCCCGCGGTAGGTGGTGACCAGGTAGTCGGTCGAGTCGAGCGCGGCGCAGATGCCGGTGGCGACCGCCTCCTGGCCACGCGGCGAGTAGTAGTTGAGGACGACCTGCCCGGACTGCATGAGCGTCCAGAACTGGTCGTCACACTCCTTGATCGTGTACATGGTGCGGTACAGGTCGACCGCAGATATGATCTTGGTGCTTGCTGGCATGGCGATCCTTATCGGGCGGGCTGCGCTGTAGTCTGCGTCACAGAGTTTATATAGTATGTACTTACTGTCTAGGTCAAGGCGGGAGCGGCCGAGCGCCCTTCCCGCGAGGTCCGATCGCTGCGGGCGGTCCCCCTGTGACGAGCGCGAACGCACCCCCGACCCGGCGCCTGCCGGCCCGGCCCCGAGGCCTGGCCGGCGGCGCCGCGATCAGTTCGTCCGGCCCGCGCCGACGAGCCCCGGCGCCGCCGATCATCCGCATCGGGCGGCTCGGTCGATCGTCCAGGGATCCGCCGAAGCGATTGACAGTCTCCGTCCGGGGCGAGCCCGATCACCGGCTGCAGGGTCTTCTCGCGGTCACCCGGCCTTCCGGGTGACCGCGCAATCCGCTGGTGCCCGGACGGGTACGCGAGGCGTCAATCCGTGTTGGCTGAATTCAGGAGGATGCCATGCCACAGGCAAAGATGGTCGTGTATTCGAGCCCGTCCTCGCCCGACCGCGAGGACGAGTACAACAAGTGGTACAACGAGATTCACCTCGCCGAGGTCTGTGCCATGCCCGGCATTCTCTCCGCGGTCCGTTTCTCGATGTCCGAGGCGCAGATGGTCCCGGGCGTGACCGTCGCCGGTCATCGGTACATGGCGATCTACGAGGTCGACGCCCCCGATTTCACGGCGCTCCTCGCGGACATGCTCGCGCGCTCGCAGGACGGTCGGTTCACCATGTCGGACGCCATCGACATGACCGCCAACCCGCCGATCACGCTGATGTTCGAACCGCTCGCCGGCTGAGCGGTTTTCAGGCGACCCGGCAGACAGGAGAGGGCCACAGTGGAAACAGCGATCCGCGTCGACGTGCGGGGGCCGAGTTTCGGCGCACCCAGGCCGGAGCTGTACCGGGCGGCGCTGGAGACAGCACAGTTCGCCGACGAACGCGCCGACGACGTGATCATGTTAGCCCATGACATGCGGGCCGGGCGTCATGCCCGTTCAGGCGAAGGCCAGCTGACCTGAGAGCCAGCTGACCTGAGAGCCAGCTGACCGCAGCCGAAAGGCGACACCCCGACCGCGACGACGCGGTCGGGGTCACAGTGGAAACAGCGATCCGCGTCGACGTGCGGGGGCCGAGTTTCGGCGC
>NZ_FZMO01000207.1 GCF_900197875.1 Frankia canadensis
AGATCGGCTACATGTTCGTCACGGTCGGTCTCGGCGCCTTCGCCTACGCGCTCGGCGTCGTGCTCGGCGTCGGGCTGGGGCTCTACGGCGTGTTCCTGCTGCCCGCCGGGCCTGATCTGGGCGGCACGGTGCTGTCGGTGGGCCTGCTGCTCGCGGTGGTCGGCAACGCGGCGGCCGCGCTGCTGGTGCGTTGGCTGACCGGCACCCGGCTCGGTCCGGTGACCGTGCTGCTCGGCTGGACCCCGGTCGTACTGCTGTTCGCCGCCAGCCGCCCGGAAGGCGACCTGCTCATGCGGGCCAACGCCACGGCCTACGCGTTTCTGCTGCTCGGCGGGCTGAGTCCGATCGTCGTCGCGGTCGCCGGGCGGGCGCGGCGCGGGCTGACGGCGCTGCCGGCGCCGCGCTGAGCCACCCGCCGGTGGCTGTGCGGGATGTCACCGGACCGGGCAAGGGCGGGTCCGGGGACCGTCCCCGGCGGTAGCGTGGCCGGGTGGTCAGCCTGCCGCCGGACGTCCACGGTCCGGGAGCCCGCGGTGGGGCGTCGGCCGTTCGGGCGCCCCTGGAAGCGGGTGAGTTCCGCCGGGCGGTCGGCAGGTTCGCCACCGGTGTCACCGTTCTGTCCACCCTCGCCGAGGGGCGGCATCTGGGCATGACGGCGAACTCGTTCGTGTCCGTCTCGCTTGATCCCCTGCTCGTGCTGGCGAGCATTCGGCGCGACGCGCGTTTCCTCGGCCCGCTGCTGGCCGCCGGGGTGTGGGGTGTGTCGGTACTGGCCGACGACATGTCGGAGGCGTCCAGGTTCTTCGCCCGGCGCGTGCCCGAGCACGGCGCGGGCGGCGCCGGTGACGCGTTCGACCGGTGGCCGCACACCCTCGGCGCCGAGACGGGCGTGGCCCTGCTCGACGGCGCGCTGTCGGTGTTCGAGTGCCGCACGGTGGCCACCCATCCCGGCGGCGACCACACGCTGGTGATCGGCGAGGTGGTCGCGCTCGACCGGCGGCGCGATGACGCCGGTCCGCTGGTGTTCTACCAGGGCGGCTACCTGGATCCGGTCGTGCCGCGGGACGGGTCGGCGCAGGGCGCGCCCGGCTAGTTGAGCCGGGCCCGCGCGGCGGCGGCCGCCTGGCGGGCGGCCGCGGCGGCCGCCGGTTCCACCGCCGTCACCGCGTCGGCGAACGAGGTGAGGTCCCCCGCCCCGCCGAGGAAGTCGCCGAGGCGTACCCGCAGCTCTCCGCGCTCCCGGCGCAGGCTCGCCGGGTGGTGCGGCAGCAGCAGCGACAGCTCGACCGCCCACAGGCGGGTGCGGGGGGCGTCGGTGCGGGCGGCGAGGACGCGGATGTTGCCCAGGATGCGGGTGAGGACGTCATGGCCGCTCATCGGCGCGAGGTGGCCGCGGTGGAACGCCGCCCCGGCGGCGCGGACCTTCGCCGCCGCGTCGTGGATCGTCAGGAGCTTCCCGGCGGCGAACGGGTCGACGAGCACGAAGTCCTCGGGCGCGCCGATCGCGACGACGACGTGCCCGGGCAGGCCGACCGGGTAGGCCGCCACGCCCAGCCGGTGCGCCACCTCCAGCCAGATCACCGACAGCAGGATCGGTAGCCCGCGGCGGCGGCGCAGCACGTCCGGCAGCAGCGACGAGCGCAGGTCCTCGTAGTCCTCCTCGGAGCCGGCGAAGCCAGCGTCGAGCCCGAGTGCCTCGTGCAGGGCCTCGGCGGCCACCCGGGGGTCCAGGCCGCCGAACCCGTGGCCCGCGCCGGGCCGGCCGGGCTGGTCCCGTTCCGCGGGCCCGGCCGCGGCGGCGGGCCCAGCGCCGGCTCCGGTGCCGGGGACGGCGCCGGTGCCGTGCTCGACCCGGGGGAAGCGCCGGGCGGCGCCGGCGCGGGCGGCGAGCAGCGGGCGGGCCCGGACCGCGAGGGTGTCCAGCGCGTCGAGGGTGACGGCGGGGTCCTGATGGTCGGCGCTGGCGTCGGCCTCGGCCGCGAGCAGGTGGCAGGCGGCGGCCAGATCGACGGGCTCGCGGTGGACGACCTCGGCGAACCGGTCGCGGCTGCGCGCGCTCACCCGCGCTCCGCCCGGACACTCCCGTCGGATCCCACCGCGTCCGGACCGGCCGCGGGGGCCGGCGCGCCTGGCCCGGGTCCGGCGGCGTCGGCGGCGCCGACCCCCAGGAGCGACACCGTGCCTGTGTGCGTCGTATCCGGGAGTGTCATGTCTGGAATTGTCGCGCGCTCGACCGGCTGGGTTCGGACGATGGTGCCGGGATCTGTCGTGTCCGGCGTCGTCCGGGTAAGGCCTGTCGGATTGGCGACATCGGGTTGCGTGACCGTGCGTGGTCGTCGGGCCGCTGGTCGGGCGGGGACAACGCGTGCCGCGACGATGTCTTCCTCGGTAACCTGAACAGCAGAACCATCCGCCGTTTCGACCGTCAGTACGTGCGACGACCATGACCGTAGCGTCCCGAGGACATCACTGAGAGGGATTGGACCCGGGATACGCCGCCGGATCATGACTCGCGCGCCGATGTCGGCCCGAGTGATGCGGACGACATACACCACCAGCGCACGCCCTTGCTGTCGACACGGAACTGTCCATGTCGATACTAGGGACTCAGTCGCCCGTGAGCCCGAGGAGGAACATCCGGTGACCTACGTCATCGCGGAGCCCTGCGTCGATGTCAAGGACAGGGCCTGTATCGAGGAGTGCCCGGTCGACTGCATCTACGAGGGCGGGCGGATGCTCTACATCCAGCCCGACGAGTGCGTGGACTGCGGAGCCTGCGAGCCGGTGTGTCCGGTGGAGGCCATCTACTACGAGGACGACGTCCCCGACCAGTGGAAGGGCTACACCGACACCAACGCGAACTTCTTCGAGGAGCTCGGCTCGCCGGGCGGTGCCTCGAAGGTAGGCGCGTTGGACTTCGACCCGCCGGCCGTCGCCGCGCTGGCGCCCCAGGGCGAGTCCTGAGCGGCGCTGGGAGGCCGGGCAACATCTCCGGCGGCGCCGGCGTCCCCGGCGGCTCCGGAACCCTTCGGTCACCGGCCCGGTCCCGCGTGCGGCTGCCCGACTTCCCCTGGGACCAGCTAGTCGCCTTCCGGGAGAAGGCCCGCGCGCACCCCTACGGGCTGGTCGACCTGTCGGTGGGGACGCCGGTCGACACGACGCCGGCCGTCGTCCAACAGGCGCTGGCCGGCGCCGCCGACGCCCCGGGCTACCCGCAGACGGCCGGAACGCCTGATCTGCGGGAGGCGGCGGCGGGCTGGTTGGCCCGCCGCCTCGGCGTCCTCGTCGATCCGGGTGCCGTGCTGCCCGTGCTGGGGACCAAGGAACTGGTCGCCCAACTACCCGGGCAGCTCGGGCTCGAGCCCGGCGACCGGGTCTGGGTACCGACGCCGGCGTACCCGACGTACGAGGTCGGCGCGCTGCTCGCCCGCTGCGAGCCGGTCGTCGGCCCGGCGGACGGGGTGACGCTGGTCTGGCTGAACTCGCCGGGCAACCCGACGGGCCGGGTCATGACGATCGACGAGATGCGCGCGGTCGTCGGCTGGGCGCGCGAGCGGGGCGTCATCGTCGCCAGCGACGAGTGCTACATCGAGCTCGGCTGGGAGAGCCGGCCGGTCTCGGTGCTGCACCCCGACGTCTGCGGCGGGTCGCACGAGGGCCTGCTCGCGGTGCACTCCCTGTCGAAACGGTCCAACCTCGCGGGCTATCGGGCCGGTTTCGTCACGGGTGACCCGCAGCTCGTCGCGGGCCTGCTGGGCGTGCGCAAGCACGCCGGGTTCATGATGCCGGCCCCGGTGCAGGCGGCGATGGCGGCCGCCTACGCCGACGACATGCACGTCGCCGACCAGCGGGCCCGGTACGCGAACCGCCGGGCGGTGCTCGCGGCGGCCCTGTCGGTCGCCGGGTTCACCATCGACCACAGCGAGGCGGGCCTGTACCTGTGGGCGACGCGGGGCGAGGACGCGTGGGCCACCGTCGACGCGCTCGCCGGCGTCGGCGTCCTGGTCGCGCCGGGCACCTTCTACGGCGAGGCCGGTCGCTACCACGTCCGCGTCGCGCTGACCGCGCCGGACTCGCAGGTGGCTACCGTGCCCGAGCGGATGACGATGATCCCGCCGGCGTCCCCCCCGGGCGCGTCCGGCACGGGGACGCACCCTGGCGTCGGCCATGCCCACCAGCAGGGCTATCCGGTTTCCGCCGCGGGCGCGGCCGGCTATCCCGCCGCGGGCGGCGGGTACGGGACGGCGCCGCGTGCGGTGCCGGAGCGGATCGCGTACGAGTCCACCGCCGGCCAGGAGATCCCGTCCGGCGGCTACGACCTGCGGGCCGGCTACGAGGCGCGCCCGGCCTACGACGGCCAGCCCGGACCGGGGGGCGGCTACGACCCCAGGACCAGCGGTTACGAGGGTCAGGGCGGGCGCTATGACGGCCAGCCCCAGACCGGTGGTCACGAGCAGCCGCCGCCGCGCCACGGGCAGCAGCCCTACGGCACCGGGCCCGGTGGCCGGGGCGAGACAGCCTCGGGGCAGTGGCAGGGCGAGCCCGACATCCGCTGACCGGATCAGCGAAGCGGAGCTGATCGGCGGACCGGGACCAGTCCGCCGATCAGCCGGACCTCGTCCGGACCTCGTAAGGTCTGGACTGTGAGCGCCTCCAACACCACCTCCGACTCCGTGATCGACCCCGTCATCGACGAGCTGTGGGAACGCCGGGCCGACCTCGGCCCGGACGACGCCGACGCCCGCAAGATCGTCGTGGGTGCCGTCGACGCCATCGACGCCGGGGACGCCCGGGTGGCCGTCGTCGCCGCGGACGGCTCCGTCGTCGTCGACGAGCGGGCCAAGCGGGCGATCCTGCTGTCCTTCAAGGTCCTGTCGATGGTCGAGTCGTCCGCCGGCGACTTCCGCTACCACGACCGGGTACCGCTGAAGACCCGCTTCGACGGCGTCCGGGTGGTGCCGGGCGCGATCGTCCGCTGGGGCGCGCACATCGCCCCCGGCGCGATCCTGATGCCGAGCTACACGAACATCGGCGGCTACGTCGGCGCCGGCACCCTCGTCGACACCTGGGCGACGGTCGGGTCCTGCGCGCAGGTCGGCCGCAATGTCCACCTGTCCGGCGGGGTCGGGCTCGGCGGCGTGCTCGAACCGCCGAACGCCGTGCCCGTGGTCGTCGAGGACGACGCGTTCGTCGGCAGCCGGTGCATGGTCGTCGACGGTGCCCGGGTTCGCCGCGGGGCCAAGCTCGGCGCCGGGGCGATCCTCACCGCGTCCACCCACGTCTACGACGCGACCACCGGCGAGGAGTACCCGCGCGGCGAGATCCCGGAGCGGGCCGTCGCCGTCGGGTCCAGCCGGGTGCGGTCGTTCCCTGCCGGGGAGTTCGCGATGCCGTGCATCCTGGTGCTTCGTACCCTGGCCGAGGGCGAGATCCACGACAAGCTGGCCCTCAACGACGTGCTACGCGAGCACGGCGTCGCCGGCTGAGGGCCGGCGGCCGGGCGCCGTAGGGTCGCCGCATGGACCTTGACCTGACGATGCCGGTCGGCGAGCTCACCCGGGCGCTGGTGGACGTCCCGTCCGTCAGCGGGGACGAGCGTGCCCTCGCCGACGCGGTCGAGGCCGCCCTCGCCCGCGTCGGCGGCCTGCGGGTGGACCGGGACGGCGACGCCGTCGTCGCCCGTACCTCGCTGGGCCTGCCGTCGCGGGTGGTGCTCGCCGGGCATCTGGACACCGTGCCGATCGCGGACAACGTGCCGTCCCGGGTCGAGGGCCGGCGGCTGTACGGGTGCGGGACGTCGGACATGAAGGCGGGTGTGGCGATAGCGCTGCGCCTGGCCGCCACGCTGCCGCTCGCCGCCGGGCCCGGCGGGCTGCGCCACGACCTCACCTGGATCTGCTACGACAACGAGGAGGTCAGCGCCCGGTTCAACGGCCTGCGCCGGCTCGCCGAGCGGCACCGGAACTGGCTCGACGGCGACCTCGCCATCCTGATGGAGCCCACCTCGGGGGAGATCGAGGCCGGCTGCCAGGGGACGCTGCGAGTCGTCGTCACGCTCGGCGGCACCCGGGCGCACTCGGCGCGCTCCTGGCTCGGTGACAACGCCGTCCACAAGTCGGGCGAGGTCCTGCGCCGGCTCGCGGAGTACCGCCCGCGCAGCGTGACCATCGACGGCTGCACCTACCGCGAGGGCCTGTCCGCGGTCCGGATCGATGGCGGCGTGGCCGGCAACGTGATCCCGGACCTGTGCCAGGTCACGGTGAACTTCCGGTTCGCCCCGGACCGCACCCCGCAGGCCGCGCTCGACCACGTCCGCGAGGTGCTCGACGGGTTCGACCTCGAGGTCGCGGACCTGGCGGCTGGCGCCCTGCCCGGGCTCGACGCGCCGACGGCCGCCGCGTTCGTGGCCGCCACCGGCCGGACCCCGGTGGCCAAGTACGGCTGGACGGACGTCGCGCGTTTCGCCGAGCTCGGCATTCCCGCGCTGAACTACGGCCCCGGCGACCCGAACCTCGCCCACACCCGCGGCGAGTTCGTCGACCTCGACGCGATCGACGAGGGCGAACGCCTGCTCCGGGACTACCTGACCCGGTGACGCCGCCGCCCGGCGCGAATTGCTACAGAAAGCAACCATATGGCCGTTCCGGCGGCCCGCTGAGCTGTGGCGATGCGGGTGGCCGCGGGCGTCGCCGGGCGGTCGGGCGCCGTTTCGACGGGATGCGGGCGGAAGGCCGTCGGAACGCTCTGTAGGCGGAGAAGGTGCGGTCCGGCCAGGATTTTTGGCGAATCGGGCGAGCAGCGATTTATGTCACGCACGCGAGCCAACGCACGATGCCGGCGTGGATCCGGCGATGCCGGGACGTTAGAGTTGGTTGAGCACGTACAGTGCCGGCCAACGGGGGGGTCCGCAGGCCCGGTG
>NZ_FZMO01000556.1 GCF_900197875.1 Frankia canadensis
CGTCCCGTCACGGCCCGTCCCGTCACGGCCCGCACCATGCCCACCCGTCCCGCCGCGGGCAGTGGGATGAGGCGGCTGCGGCGGCGCGCGGAGTGGATCCTGCTCGCGGGGGCCGACCTGGTCTGCGTCGGTCTGCTGGCGGTCGGCGCTCTGGTGGTGGCCGTGCTGGTGCTCGGGCAGACGCCGCGCGGTCAGACGGCCCGGATGGTCGGTCCGCTGCTGGTCGGCGCGGCGGCGGCGGTGCTCGCGGCGGCACCGGCGCGCCGGGCGCTGCGGGCGGCGGTGCACCGGGCGCTGCGCCGTCCCGGCCTGCCCGCGGACGATGCGCTGCGGACGTTCGGCGAGCAGGCCAGCCGGGGTGTTCCGTTGGCCACGGCGCTGGCAGATCTCGGCGACGGGCTGCGCCGGCAGCTCGCCCTGCGCCGGGTGGAGATCTGGACCGGCGCGCAGGGCCGGCTGACGGCGGCCGTCGGCGTCCATCCGCCCGCGCCGACGACGCTGACGCTCCTGCCGGCCGAACTCGACGCGCTGGCCCGCACCCGGGTGGCCGGCCCCGGCTGGCTCGGCCTGTGGACTCCCCGGCTCCTCGCCGAACCGGCCGCCGGGGAGCGTCCTCTCGACGAGCCGCGCCGCTGGGCGTCGCACGACCGCGAGGTGCGGATCGTGCCAGCGCGGGCGGGCGGCGTGGTGCTGGGTCTGGTCGTCGTCGATCGTCCGTCTGGCGCGGCGCCGTTCAGCGAGGCGGAGGACCGGCTGTTCGCCGAGCTCGGCACCCGGCTCGGCACGGTGCTGCACAACCACGAGCTCGACGCCGGCCTGCGCGACGCCCTCGACGAGCTGCGCCAGGCCAACGACGAGCTGCGCGTCTCCCGGGCCCGGCTGGTCGCCGCCGCCGACGCCGAGCGGCGCCGGATCGAACGCGACCTGCACGACGGTGCCCAGCAGTATCTCGTCTCCCTCGCCGTGGGGATCCGGCTCGTGCGCGACCTCGTCGCCGAGGACACCGACGCCGCCGTCGAGCTGCTCGGCGCCCTCGGCGAGCAGATCACCGAGACGATCGGCGAGGTCCGGGACCTGGCGCACGGCATCTACCCGCCGCTGCTGCGCTCCGCCGGCCTCGCCGAGGCACTGCGCGCCGCCGGGCAGCGTTCACCCGTCGGCGTCACCGTGCGGGCAGCCGGGATCGGCCGTTACTCGCCGGAGATCGAGGCGGCGGTGTACTTCTGCTGCCTGGAGGCGCTGCAGAACGCGGCCAAGCACGCCGCCGCGGGCACTGACCGGGCCGTCCAGGTGGTGGTGACGCTCGCCGAACGGCCCGACGCGCTGCAGTTCGGCGTCGCCGACGACGGCGTCGGGCTCGATCCCGACCTGGCCCGCGAGGGCCACGGCATCACCAACATGCGCGACCGCATCGGCGCGATCGGCGGCTCGCTGCACTGGGAACCCCGCGACCTGGCCACACCCGACGCCGACGCCGACGCCGATGGCGGTGCCGGTGCCGGTGCCGGTGCCGGTGCCCGTGCCGCTGGCGGTGGCGGTGGCGGTGGCGGTGTGGTGGTGCGTGGGCTCGTCCCACTCCCCTCGGTGCCTCGGTGATGGCGTTCCCACGTCGCGGACACCCGACAGGCGGGACGAGGCCTGGCCGGGAACCGCGAGGCGCGGTACCGATAGCCGCGGTCACGCTGGTGGCGCGGGTGGAGCTGCGCCGCCGTCTCGGTGCGCTGCTCGTCCTCGGCGTCCTCACCGGTGTCGTCGCCGGCCTGGTCGGGGGCACCGCCGGCCTGCTGCGGCGCACGGCGACCGCGCCGGCCCGGCTGGAACGGGCCTCGTCGCTGGCGGACCTGCAGGTCTCGTTCGCCCCCGATTCGGCCCTGGCCGGCCGGGTGCTCGCCGCCGTGCCCGGCGTCGTCGTGTCGTCGACGCTCCAGGCGATGGTCGGCCGGGTGGAGGGCCACGCCGCGGACGGTCGTGGCGTCATCTACCTCGGCGCTCTCGGGCCCGCACCCATAGCAGGTCTCACCGGCAGCTCGGCTTCGGGATTGCCGTCCACCTCGACGTTGACCCCGACGCCGCCCGGTTCAGCGCCGGCCCACGCGCCGGTGGTCATCCGCGGCCGGCCGGTTGTCGCCACCGCACCTGACGAGGCGGTGCTGCACGAGCGCACCGCCGCGGCGCTCGGCGTCCGTCCCGGTGACCGGCTGACGCTGCGGATGCTCACCCGTGCGGACTACCTGCGTTTCGACACCGGTATCGGCATCCCACACGGCCCGCTGGTAACCCTCACCGTGACTGGCCTGACCCGAATGGCGGGGCCGGGTGCCACCCAGACCCCGCTGTGGCTGTCGGCGGGGGCCACCACCCGGGTGCGTCCGGTCGGGCTGAGCGTGCGGATGTGGCTGCGGGAGTCGCCGCCGTTCGCCGCGGTGGACCAGGCTCTGGCTGCCGTGGCCGCGTCCCTTCCGCCGGAGCTGGGCGCCGACGAGTTCCCGCCACTGCTGGTGCACCGGCCCGCCACCGAGCCGGACACACGGGTCGCGGCGAGTCGGCAGGTGCTCGTCGCCGGTCTGCTGGTATTCGCCGTGGTGGTCGGGCTGGCCGGGCTGGTCGTCGCCGGTCAGGCTTTCGCCCGCCATCACGCGGCGACCGCGCACGACCAGCACGTCGAGGAGGTGCTGGGCCTGCCGGGAGTTGGCCGGGTCGCCGCCCGGGTGCTCGCCGCCGGCCCCGCGGCGCTGCTCGCCGGGCTGCTCGGCGCGGCGGGCCCCGCGATCGGCGGTCTGCTGGAACCGCTGGGTGCCCTCGCCTCCCTGGAGCCGCATCCCGGCTACGCACCGAGCCTCGCCGCGAGTGCCATCACCGGCCTGGCCGCGACCGCCGCCACCCTGATCCTCACGGCGGCGACCGCCACCCGCGCCAGCCGCCACGGGTTCGACAGCCCATCCTCGGCCGCCAACCCCGCGGGTGCCACGGGTGCCACGGGTGCCGCCAGTGCCGCGGATCCTGTCGCCGCAGCCGGCGCCGCCAGCGCGGCCGGTTCCGTCGCCGACAGCGGCGCCGCGTCGGCGCGCCGTCCGCGGGTGGGGGCGGCGTCGTTCGACGTCTCCGTTCCCCGCACAGCCACCCGCAGGCCGGTGCGTGCGTTGGCCAGCAGGTGCCCGGTCTGGCTGTGGGTGGGCGTCGTGTTCGCTCTGGGCCCGGCCGGCTCGCTGCCAGGCACTCCGGCCACGTCAGCCTCACCGAGCGGACGGGGCGCTCGCCGGCCCGCCCTCGCCGGGGCCGCGCTGGCGGTCACCGGCCTGGTCGCCGCGACCACGATCGCGGGCGGAATCGACCAGCTGGTCGCCAACCCGGAACGCTACGGCTGGCGCGGAGCCGACCTGCAGGTCGTCGACGTCCACCCCGAGGTGGAGGCACGGCTGCGCGCCGATCCGCACGTCGCCGAGGTACGCGTCCTCGCCCAGTCGACGGTCCTCGCCGGCCAGGACTGCGGCACGCCCCGCACCGAACCACGCCACGCCGCCGCTTCCGCCCCGACTGCCGCTTCCGCTCCGACTGCCGCTTCCGCTCCGGATGCGACTCCGAGTTCGGCGTCAGCGTCGACTCCGACTCCGACTCCAGCGACGGCGTTGGCGTCGGCGTCGGCGTCGGCGTCGGCCGCGGCTCGTGCTGGCGGCACGTGCCGCGAGCTCACCGCCTACAGCTTCGATGCCCCAGCCACCGGCCCGGCCGCGCCGAAGCGCGCCGCGGCGAACCGCATCGGATGGACGATGCTCGCCGGCCACGAACCACGCCGCGCCGGTGAGATCGCGCTCGGCCTCCGAACCGCCGATGACCTCGGGCTCGGTGTCGGAGACGTCGTCATCGTGGCTGCCAGGAGCGGCGAGCCACACCGGCTGACCGTCGTAGGCACCGGGATCGGACCTGTCCTCGGCGACGACCGGCTCGGTGACAGCGTGCTGCTGCCGGCCGCAGGGTTCACCGACCTCGCCCGCACCAGCCCCTGGCGCAGCGCCCTTGTCGCGGTGGCGTCCGGAGTATCGACGCGGGCGGCGGCCGCCTCGCTCGGCGATCTGGAGCTCGGCCTGCGCGCGCCACCCGCCGAGGTCGCGAACCTCGCCGGCATCGGACGTCTGCCGCACCTGCTCGGGGCGGCGCTGGCGATGCTCGCGCTGGCCGCCGTCGCCCACGTGGTGCTCGCCGCCGGCCGCGACCGCCGCGAGGAGTTCACGATCCTGCGTGCCCTGGGCTTCTCCTGCGTCCAGACCGCCGCCGTCGCGGTGACGATGTCCTGCGCGCTGGCGTTCCTCGCCGTGCTGCTCGGCATCCCGCTCGGCCTCGGCGTCGGCAGACTCGTCTGGTGGGAGATCGCCACCGCCACCGGCATCGCGACCGATCCGGCCTTCCCGGCCGGGACGCTCACCATCCTCCCCATCGCCGCGCTGGCCGCCAGCGCCCTGCTCGCCCTGGTCGCCCGACGCGCCGATGTCCGTCTCCACACCCTCGCCCCGGGACGCGAGGAGTGAGGAGTGAGGTCAGGCTGACGGCAGGCCGAATCGGTGCCAGAGGCCGCGCAGCTCCGCGGAGCCGAGATCGGCCTTGTGAAGGTACGGACACCCACTGGCGGCGACGGAGGACGGCAGGTCAGCACGGTCGTAGGTCGAACACAGGACGATGACGGCGGCCGGGTCCCTCGCCACGATCCGCGCCGCGGCACCCACCCCGTCCAGCTCTCCCGGCAGGTTGACGTCCATCAGGACAAGATCCGGCGCAAGCTCCCCGGCCGCAGCGACCGCCTCCGCACCAGACGCCGCCTCTCCGACGAGCACGAATCCCGCGGTGCGACGCACCACGGCCGCCGCCGCAAGCCGGAACGGCCGCTGATCGTCGACGACCAGCACTCGCACCTCGGACATGAGCCGAGTCTGTCCCCACCCGTCCGCGCGGCCCAGGGTGCGACCACCTCACTGCGGGGGTGTGGCCACCCTCCCATCGTCACTACCCGCCTTCACTGCCCACCGTCGTGCAGGAACATCAGGACCGCTTTGACCCGCCGGTTGAGATCCGGCTCGTCCGTCAGCCCGAGCTTCGAGAAGATCGCGTTGCTGTGCTTCTCCACCGCCCGTTCGGACAGCACAAGGCTCGCGGCGATGGCGGCGTTGCTCCACCCCTGCGCCATCTGCCCCAGCACCTCACGCTCCCGCGGGGTGAGCCGATCCAGCGCACTGCCACTACGCCGACTCCCCGCCGCGACCAGACCCTCGACCACCGCCGGGTCGATCACCGACTCCCCCGCCGCCACCGCCCGGATCGCCCGCACCAGGTCATCCACCCCGGCGACCCGCTCCTTGAGCAGATACGCCCGCCCGGCCGCACCTCCGTCGAGCAGCGCGATCGCGTACGACGCCTCGGCATGCTGGCTGAGCACCACCACCCCGACCTCAGGCCGCTCCCGCCGCAGCCAGGCCGCCACCCGAATGCCCTCATCCGTCCGCGACGGCGGCATCCGGATGTCCGTGACCACCACATCCGGCCCGACCCGCTCGACCGCCGCCTCCAACGAGCCCAGATCCGTAGCCGTCTCCACCAACTCGACCCCGTCGGCCCGCCCGATCATGGCCGCCAGCCCCTGCCGCAACAACGCATTGTCCTCAGCCAGCACAACCCGCACGACCACGAGCCCGACTCTAATCCCACAGCCGGATGGTTTGCCTCGTCCGGGCCGGCATCGATCGGCGCGGGCAAGGCATCCCCACCGGTAAGAGGGGTCCGGCGTGACCGCGAGACAAGGGGACCCCTGGCGAAGCTACCGAGGCTGCAACGACTCGCGATATCTGGGAGGATATTTCGGGTGGTCAGTTTGAATCTGCGGGCGGCGGGAAAGCGGGCTCCGCAATAGGCGGCGTCGAACGGTGGCGTACTGGGAATTCTGGCGCCGTAGTGAGCTTGACCCTACCGCTCAAACTGTGACCTACCTGGCGAAGAAGATGGTCCCGAGTAGCTTCTGGAGCCAAATCGTAAATATCAAAGTCGACTACGGTGCGCAACATTCCAGGCCGTTCGCAATCTTCAATACGCACCGGAAGTAGCTTCCGCGAAAACCCATCAGCATCGGCAGCGAGAACCGCCCGCCATTCCTGCCGACCATACACAGATCGCAGATAAGAATCGGAAAGAAGGGCGATCATTCTGCGCGGGTGAGAGACTCCCTGCTGCATCCCTAGCATCCAGTCAGAGCCAGGAACAAAATCCCAGGCCTGAATCAGTACTCGATAGCCCGCGTCTTCCAATTGCCACGCCACCCACTCCGCCCACTCTCGTCTGCCACGACTCGTCCGGAATGCTCGGCCGCCAACCCGAACGACAACGACCTGACCTAGCTTCGACATAGAAACCATCATCCCGTCACCCGCGCCACCAATTACTTTCCAGCCTGCACGCCACCAGTGATCCACTACCAAGCGAGAGGCACACGTCACTCGGAACTCGAGAAATCGGTTCAGGGTACAGACGGGAACGGGCACACTCCGCTAACAACTAATCATTATCGCCAAAACCCAACGGAGGAAGGATTACCGCATCAGATGATATTAGCAAAACATTTGCGAAATGCGCTAATACCAATGCCCGAACTTCCGACCGTGTAAACTTTGGCGTACCCGTCAGCTTCAAAACCCAAGGGCGACCAGGGTGAAGGATGTCCCAGAAAGATGGCCGACCATCATACCTCCCCGAACCCGGGACATGATTCCCAAACCCGTCAACGACCTGATTCCATACCGGACGGAAAGTCCGTATCATCAACCTCTCGGCAAGCGGAATAAATATTTCTTCCGCGACAAGATAGCGCACCTTGAAATGCTCAACCGAGAGATCCTCTGCGTACTCTAGAGATTCTCGATGTTCAATTACCCTCCCCCAAAGCTCTTTTGCCACAACAGACTCATCCGAAAGACCCTTCCGCGAGCCTTTTGGAACCGCCTTGCCAACATAGATTGGGACGCCGGTATCGGCTATCTGTTCATATATAGGATTATCGCCATCGTAGTAGATCACATATATTCCGGTTCCCAGAAATTCTGGAACCGCGCCTATCGGAACCTTATCTCGCGAGAGTAGTTCCGATTCCATTGAGCGCGCCAGCGCACTCTTTTCTAGTGGATTGAACGGCTTCGGAGCAGGGACAGCGGCACGAGTCCGCTTGCGGGCAGGAGGCACACGACTACCATAGTGGATCCGATCGTCGCATGAATGCATAGAGCGCTAGGTCATACCGACCGACCTCCCGCTCACGCCGCCCGTTGACGCAGGGCGGTCGTTACCGTCCGTGCCAGGACCCTCGCCCGGCGGGCAACCCTGACCAACACGCGCACACTCGTCGTCGAGGCAAACGGTGATGGAGAGGGCGGTCTCAGCTGATCAATGCATCAGTCCTGGTAGAAGGGTGATCTGCTGATCGGAGGGCTGGGTGCGGGGCGTTGAGTTGACTTTGGAGGATCGGGAGTCGATCTCCAGGGGGCTGGCGGAGGAGTTGTCGCATCGGGCGATCGGGAAGCAGTTGGGTCGTAGCCAGTCGGTGATCAGCCGTGAGGTGGCGCGGAACGGGGGTGACGCGGACTATCGGGCGGCGGACGCGCAGCGGCGGGCTGAGGAGAAGCGTCGCCGGCCGAAGCTGTTCAAGCTGGAAAGGGACCGGCGGCTGCATGACGCGGTCGCCGAGCGCCTGGCGGCCGACTATTCTCCGCAGCAGGTGGCGAACAGGCTGGCGACGGAGTTCCCGCACGACCCGGAGATGCGCGGGTCGCACGAGACGATCTATCAGACGCTGTTCGTGCAGGCCCGCAGCGAGCTGCGTACACAGCTGAAGCTCGCGTTGCGCTCGGGTCGCGTCGAGCGTCGGCCGTAGGGGTCGACACGGCCGAGGCAGGCCAGGATCGCCGGCATGGTCGGCATCTCCGAGAGGCCCGCCGAGGCCGCCGACCGTGCGGTGCCCGGCCACTGGGAGGATGCTCCCCCGGGTCCCGTACGACCGGTTCGCTGTACTCGGCGACCTCAACCCGTCAGTGCATCAACCGATATACAATAGTAGCAGTTTGTTGAGCTTCTCGGCGGGTGTCCCAGTCCAGTGTCTGACGCGGCCGTTGGTTGAGGAGGTCGGCGACGCGGTCGAGTTCTCTCTGTGCGTGCTCGGACAGATCGGTGTCTTTCGGGAAGTACTGGCGGAGCAGCCCGTTGGTGTTCTCGTTACTCCCGCGCTGCCATGGGGAATACGGGTCGGCGAAGTACACGGGGATGCCGGTGGCGACGGTGAACCGGGCGTGGTCGGCCATTTCGGAGCCCTGGTCCGAGGTGATGGAGCGGAAGAGGGCATCGGGGAGCTGGCGGACCTTCAGCGAGAGGATTCCCGCGACCCGGTCCCGCGTGGCGGCGGAGGCAGGAGGACGGGGCGCTGCCGCAAGGCGGGACGACGACGGGCGGATGGCCACCGCCGCGACGGTCGCCGAGCAGCCATCGAAACCAGCAGTCGGACGGCCGGCATGGACGCTCGGCATCCAACAGCGACAGCGGCATCGCGTCCCCGCGCCATGCGGCCAGTCCAGTGCCCGTTGGGGCCCAACGTCAGCCGCAGCTCGGAGTGGGCCCACCGATTTTGCCACGCCGAGTCCCATCAGCAAGCCACCTTCCGCCGCCACTTAGACCTGGTTTCAGAATGATCCTTGGAGTTTCCGTAGGCAGATGATCGAGCAGGCGAGGGTGAGGAATGCCTGGTGGAGGTCGGCGCGCTGTTCCCAGCGGGTGCGTAGCCGGCGGAACTGGTGCAGCCAGCCGATGGTGCGTTCCACGGGCCAGCGCTGGGTGCCCAGACCGGAGCCGTGAGGATGCCCGCAGCGGGCGATGATCGGGGTGATCTGGCGGAGGCTGAGCTGGCGTCGGTGGCTGTGGTGGTCGTAGGCCCGGTCGGCGAGCAGGTAGCGGGGGCGGCGCCGTGGCTGGCCACGACGGCCGCGGATCGGTGGGATGGCCTCGATCAGGGGGATGAGCTGGGTGACGGTTCCCGCCGGCCACGACGGCGGCCAGCGGTACTCCGGTCGCGTCGGTGATCACATGGTGTTTGCTGCCGGGGTGGCCTCGGTTGACGGGGCTCGGACCTGTCTGGGCCCCCGCATGTAACGCGTGGATGTGCGACGAGTCAACCAGCGCCCGGTGTGGGTCGAGCCGTCCGGCGGCATTGCACTCGGCCAGCAGCGTCTCGTGCAGACGCTGCCAGACCCCGGCCTCGGTCCAGTCGCGTAGCCGCCGCCAGCAGGTCACGCCCGACACCCCGAACAGGCCGGTCGGCAGCCGTCGCCACCGCACGTCGTTGCGCAGCACCCACAGGATGCCTTCCAACGTCGCCCGATCATCCACCGGCAGCCTGCCCGGATAGCGCAACCGCCGCCGACGCTGCGGCAGCAGCGGGGGGCCAGCCGGCTCCACAGCTCCTCCGTCAGCACCTCATCGCGCATGACACGGGAAATCTACCCGCCCAGCTCGGATGATCCCGGTATGGCACGCCGAAGTTGACCGATTATTGTGAAACGATCTCTTACGCGCTCCGCGGCGCAACCCGAGCGCCGCCCCGAACCATTCCGGCGGCATGACCTCGAACCAACCCGCGACGATGGCCCGCGCTCACGCTCGTCAGCAGCGCCGCAAACCCCACGTTCCCGGCCACGACGTCCAACGATCTAATCTGCGTCATCCATCCCGGCGCCTACATCTCCTCGAAATAGACGACCTGCACTCCGAGGAAATTGGCCACACGTCGGTGCTCTTCCCTTCTCTCAGGCGGCACCGGAGCGCGGAATGGGTCGACAACACAGATCGTCCATGGCCAAATCCCACCGTTGGACAGATCAAGGATCGCGGGCCACAAGAGGTGCTTGAGATTCGCCACTGGGCCAGCCACGAAGTGCCGCTCCTCGGTCTCGGTCCCGACCTCGCGGATCCTGGCGCGCATCGGCTTCTGCTGGATAGTCCCCGAGATGATTTCCCAGCCACGGCCGGCGGTTGCCGCGACCATCTGCTCGAGCGTCGCGGCCGGCCGCATCACGTACTTGGCGTACTTTCCCTCCCCGCGCCGCGCCCGCTCATACTCCTTCATCGGGCAGTCCTTCAGCCACGGTCGGATGTTGGATTGCTGCCCGACGAAACCGAGAAGGCGCCCGCCAATCTCAGGATCCTCCGTCCACTCCTGGTATAGACGGGTACGCTCGGCATCCTGAAGGTGCCGCCATTGGGCCTCGTCCGCTTTGGTGTAGATACGCGTGACAACGTCCTTCTCAAGGTCGCGCGGAATCTTATAGTCAGTCACAGGACTCCTCTCGGCAGAGGGAATTGAAGGCGGACCTCGTCCGCTGCGGTCTCAAGGTCGGCGGCATCCTTGATCCACATATCCATCAGAGTTCCGACCGTCTCATCCTGAAACTCGATCCGGGAGACGTACGGGAGTTCCAGGTGCTCGGTCTCCTCTGCCTGTAGCGTCCGGCGCAGATTGAGTACTGCGGCGGCTCGGCGGATGTCGGTCACGAAGTCGAGGACCTTCAGAGCCTTCTTGCCTGGACTTAGGCGCAGTCCTCGCCCGAGCTGCTGCACAAAAATCCTTCGGCTGTGGGTCACACGCAAGAAGGCGATCAGGTTCACGTCGGGTACGTCGACACCCTCGTTGAACACATCAACGCACGTAACCACCGGTACGCGGCCGAGGCGGAACTGGTTGAGAACGATATCACGATCCCGCTTCGGGAGACCACTATGCAGGTAGGCAGCGTTGACCCATGCGGGATCCGAGATCGCCAGGAGCCCAGCCATATGCTCGGCATGCTCAATCGTCTGACAAAACACGATGGCCCGAGGCTCAGTGGTCTCCCGCCACGCAATCCGAAAGTGTTCGACGATCTCCTCGTCACGTTGAGGCAGGAACAGGCGACGATTCAGGTCCTTGATCGAATAGCCATGACGGCTGATGTCCTGGACAGCGTCCCAGTCGACACCATCGGCGTACATCTTGTAGTCGACTGCCGACAGATAGCCCGCCGCCATACCCTCGGCGATTCCCATCTTAAAACTGGGGTGGCCGAAGCGGGTAGTGATGTCGAACTTGTCGCCACGCCACGGGGTGGCCGTGACTCCGAATCGCCCCGCAGTCGCACACAGATCAAGGAGTTCAGCAAATCTCCCGGTCTCGGCCACATGATGGGTCTCGTCGATCATGACGAGGTCAGGCTCATAGCCCGCGCGCGCAATGGACAGCGCTGATTCGACGGTCGCGATGACAACGCCATCGAGTTCCCGGGGCGTATTCTCGCCGGTAAGGAGATGGGTATTAATACTCTTCGGAAGGTGCCGCCACAGTGCCTTTTCTAACTGGCCGACCAGATCGCGCATGTGCGCGACGACCAAGACGCGTGCGTCCGGACGTGAGGCGAGCCGATGGCGAATCACCTCGCCGCCTATGACCGTCTTCCCCAACCCCGTAGCCAAGACCAGCAGCGCGGTCCCCTCCGTGGCCAGGTCACGCTCGATCGCGGCCACAGCCCGTTCTTGGTACGGTCTCAGAAGGTATGGAGTCGGCACGCGGTCAGGCATCCTCTGGCCGATGCCTTCGAGGGTGGCCCCGTGCCACAGGGTGATGTCGATACCGACTCGCGCCAGTGCCCGGCGTCGGGCCTCGGCCGGTGCGGTGATGTTCGTATTGGTGACCAGGACAGCCTTGTCGGCGCGGTAGTGGGTGCGGGCACGCTCGAGGTCGTCAACGCCTGCGTGATCGGCCGGGCCGTGCGCCTTCCACTTACTCTGGAAGACCCATTGCTCGCGGTGGCGGACCGCGAGCAGATCAGCTCCCTGATCGTGAGCGCCGTCGATGACACGCACGTCCTGAAAGCCCAGGTGCCATAGAGTCCGTTCGAGCGCCTTGGTCAACCCCTCTGGGCCACCCTCGCGTAGTTCGGCGGCGGTCAGGAAGGCGGCGTTCACTCCTGGCCCGCGAGTTCGTCACGCAGAAGGGCGATGCTCAGGCGCGCGCGCCGCAACTGCGGCGCGGTCGCCTCTCCGGCGAAGGTGCCGAGCGTCGCGACGTCAGCGAGGTAGCCCGTAACCCGGGTCAGGCTCAGGGCCTTCCCTGACGGGGAGGACACCCCGGCATATGGACCACGGAAAACGGCGCCGTCCAAGAAGGATGCCGGCATCACCTCGACGAGCCGGACCAAGGCCAGTGCGGGAGAGTGATGGACGAATCCGCAGTCCAGGCCGAGGCGGCTCACGAGATCGACACGTCCTGCGGCGATCATCGCCTTCTCAGTCGAGATCCTCTCTTCCTCGGAGAGATGATCGTAGGCCGAGGCGTGGCCGCCGGTCCGGTCGAGGACCTCGGCCAAGCGCGCCCTGATCTCCGCGAGGAGGTCACGGGCCTCCGCGCCGACATTGGTGCCGTCAAGTGCCCCATCCCGCAGGGACTCGGCTCGAATCTCGGCTACGAGCTGGGATAGGCTCCAATCGGACCGCGCGCGAACTTTTAGGATGGCCGCCAGCTCAATCAGGAGGAGGTCGGCGTAGTCCGAGCCAAAGCGTCGAAAGACGTCGTGCTCAGGATCGACGAGGGCGGTGAACTCATTGCCGGACCGTTGGTCAAGGAGGACTGGGACAGGAAGTCCGTTGTCGTCGAGAAGCCTCTCGCGAGGCTCCAAGAGCAGGGCCCGCACCTTGACGTAGCCAAGATCAGGATGCCCGTAAGATCGGCTCAGATAGGTGTGCACAGACGCCGCACCCTCGTATCGGGCGAGGCGTTCACCACGCGTCTCGGTCTCCTTTTGCGCGGGAAATACGGTCTCAAACTCCACCCGAGGCTGAGCGGCACCAGGGGCGGAGCCACCGGCCGCTGATCCGAGAGCGTCTAGGACCGCCTGCTCGTCAGCCTGGGCCGGCACGCTGTCCGCCGTCTTAATCTCGCTGCCCCGCTTCTTAATCTCTTCGTGCCGCAGGATCGCCTGCCACCAGCGCTCGTCGGTCTGAAACTCCGGGGCGCCCGCACGAAACTTCCGGCCCCAATCCCGGGTATCCACGTGGATCGGCCTTTGGCCGTCTCCGGGGACCAAGTAGCGCAGGCCCGCGTCGTTGCGGCGGAATCCCTTGAAGAGGTGAGCTAGCGGACTCGTATTCTCCTCGTAGCCGAGCTTGCTGGCACGCTGGGGGTGGAGCGGGCCGACGCCACGCAGCAGTTCCACGGCTGCGAGCCAGCTGCGGTCCCCGTATTCAAAGGCGTCCTTCTGATAGGTGACAGGGACATGGTCGAGATGAATCTCGCCTATGAGACGGCCGCCCTGATGGGCGAGCTCGACCGGATATTCAGGCTCTTCGTTTCCTGCCACACCGTCCGGGTTATTCCAGGTGAAGAGCTGCTTATCCCAGCGCCGAATCTTCCGGCCGTTGCGCAGGAAGTCGATTCCGTACTCAGTCTTGTCGAGGTAGCGTTGGACACCGAGCCAGCCGTGGATCCGACGCTCACGCACACTCAAGTTGCCACTACCGCAGACTGAGCAGACCTCACCAGAACCGATCTGCCAATCTCCGCAGTCCCGGCAGGCGATCCCGTCCTGAAGCTTCTCGTTGATCGGGATGTAGGCGGGAATCCGCTCCTTGCCATTGTAGAGAACATAGCGGTCATCACCCCAGTGACAGTGGCGAATCGGCTTGACGCGGTTCCCACCCACATACAGTTCGAAAGGGTGCTCGGTAAGGATCCAGGAGTACACTGATCCGAGGGTGCTCCGGAGCGAGGCGCCGTTTCGGCGCAGCCAGTCAGCCCGTGTCCTGTGTAGGCGATCGACTATGATCTTCGTGCCATGCAGAGATGGATTGTCCTTCGGCTCGGCGATGTCCGTCGCCTCAAAATCGTCCTTGATCTGGTCAAGGTCAATCTCGACGCCGATCCACTCCGTGTCGCCCGCACGGGTCGTGAGGACGCGGGTGCGCCGGCCAAGACGGGCGGTCGAGATGTTGAAACCCATGCCGAACAGGCCAAGCTTGTCGTGCATGTCGTTCCCGGACCAGCCAGCTCGTACAGCGCGCGCCAGCCGCTCGTACGACATGCCCTGCCCGGTATCACGGATCTCTATAATCCCGTTCGGAGAAGAAGGGAGGACCACTCTGACCTTAAAGCCGTCCGGCCACTCCGTCCCCGAGCGGATGATGTCGAGGAAGTCATCGAAGGGGTTGTCGACAAGTTCAGCCACACACTGCCACTCGTCGAAATCAATCTCACCCAGCATGCTCAGCACGCGGGCGGAGGGCGTGATCTTCACTCTGGCGGACGCCTCCTGGCGGGTCGGGGCCATCGCGACGGCCGCGGTATTCGCGGCGAAGGCGCCCGACGCTCACGTGCCGAGCGCCCCCAGTCGGCAAGCTGTTGCGAGAATGATAGTGCATCACCACTTTGACGAAGACGTGGCGGGGAGAGGAAGATCCGGGCGACGTCGGCGACGATCATATATATGGCCCCGCCGTGATGGTTACTTGGGATACTGTGGGGTAGGCATCGATCGTAGCTAGATTTGATGGGCAACCCATGTCTCGCCAACAGCCGTTGTCGGCGGCTCGCGACTGGCAGACCCAGAGCGGAACGGGCGGACGTGCACGGCAGGGCGCGACATGGGCGATCCCGCGGTGGACGAAGTTGACCGGGAGTTGGGATGGGCCAGCTCGTGCGCCGGCCACGCGGGCTGACCTGTACGGATACGCGCGCGCTACGTTCTTGGCGTATCGGCGCCCGCCTCTTCCGGTTTCGACTTCATGCCACCTGCAGGCCCAGAAGCCCTCCGTTCGGTTATGACATTCGCGATGCGGCTGGCTGCCTCCACCGGGTCCTCGTGCTCCCAGATTCGGATGACCAGCCAGCCGGCGGCGGCAAGCTCCGCGTCAGTGTCACGGTCACGTTCGCGGTTCCCGCTGATCTTCGCCGACCAGAAGTCGCTGTTCCGACGGGCGGGTCGATAATGCTCTGGGCATCCATGCCAGTAGCAGCCATCGGAGAAGACGGCTACCTTGGCACCGGGAAACGCTAGATCCGCGCGGCGGCGGAGGCCCATAACAGGCGCGACGTCGACGCGGTAGCGGAGACCGAGCCCGCGAACAGCGGCTCGTAGTGCGAGCTCGGGTTTGGTATCTCTGCTTCGATTGGCTTTCATCACGGCCCGTACCGCCGGTGAACTCGCCCAAGAGCTGGGCGCGGCGTCGAGGGGGATGACGAGTTCTCGATCGATCGCCGTACACCATGCTGATGCGAGGTTTCGCGTCCTTGTGTTCTCCGATACCTCGCCGAGATATCGGACACGTGTCCGCCCGCGGTCTGACCATCGCAGGTACGCGCGGATACGGCGGGTCTTGGAAAATACCTTCAGCTCAACCGACGCCCTGGCAGTTCGGCCGTCGCCGAGGTCGACGAGGCGCCGGTCATGGCCGCCAGCGGCTCGGTCTTGTTCGGCCGTACGCGCTGCGCGATCGAGGCCGGACCTGCCCTTCCACGCGCGAGCGGGCGGCGAGTCCTGCTTCCAAGATCCGGACTCCATGGAGAGCCGGCTGGTCACTTTCGCTCGGCCTCATCAAGCACGGACGCGACGGCTTCGGCGAAGACTTGACCAAGTTTGACGGGAACGGCGTTACCAAGCTGGCGCATCTGCTCCCCGCGTGGCCCAGCCAGCTTCCAGTGATCGGGGAACGTCATGACCCGGGCGGTCTCGCGAACCGTCATGTAGCGGTGTGACGTATCGTCCAACAACAAGACCGACTCCCCGCCGGGGACGCCATGGACCCCGGCTTTGACGGTCTTGGCCGGCCGGTCGAGCTCGTTAGGGGTGTGACCTGGATAGATCCGGGCGTTAGGCCATCCGATGTGATCATTGATCACGTTTTTGTAGTGATCCACCCGATCGAGCTTCACGGTGCGCGGCAAGGGGCACTGTCCGTCGATGCCCTCGAGCGCGTCCCGCAGAGTACGCCAAGGCAGCGGCTCATCCCCGACCGGCAGTCCGGCCGGTCGAGACGAGATCCGGGCCATGACCCTTCTCCTGACACTCTCAGAAACGCGGCGATGCCGCTCCCAGTATGAACCATCGAGTATCGCCTTGTGAAGGCTCGCCTCCGAGTACCTAGGCCACACCAGCTCTCGGAAGCGGGAGCGATCGACACCGACGTCTCGACGGAACGCAACGATGATCACACGTTGGCGGATCTGCGGAACACCGTAGTCCGCGGCGTTCACGGGGAAGTGCTCGACGTCATACCGCTCATGAGGATCACCGGACACGGCCGCAAGCATGCGCCGCAGGACGTCGTCGTGATCATGCCAGGAGCCGCCATCCGCGCGCCTCACGAACGGCAACGCTAGTTCCCGCTTGATGTAGTCGAAGTACGGCATGAAGGACGGACGCAGCAGTCCCCGGACGTTTTCGCAGATCACGGCCTTGGGCTGCATCTCGCGGATGGCTCGAAACATCTCTGGGAAGCCGTTGCGTCGGTCCTCGTCGCCTCTGGCGACGCCGCCCAAGCTGAACGGCTGGCACGGCGGCCCTCCAGCAAGGAGGTCGACCACGCCCCGGAGATAGTCGAACTCGACCTTGGCCACGTCACCGACCACCAAGGGCGGCCGCTCTCCCTCGACCGGGATGGGTGGCGGTCGCTCGCCGTCCATTTCGTGTCGGACGGCCATGTTCTCCACCAGCGTCTCACAGGCGCGCGTCGCGAACTCGTTGAGAAGCAGCGGACGAAAGCCCGCCTCTTTGACCGCCATGGCGAGTCCCCCGCCACCGGCGAACAGCTCGACGCTTGTCCTCCCCTTGGGCGTGACCTGCGAGCTCTCAGGGATCACCATACACAAAGCATACCGCGGAGTTGTGGATCTTGAAAGGGGGGTGGCGCCTGCGACTGGTGCAGGCGGGGCTCTTGAGACAGCTCCAGTCCGGCCTCTGGGATGATCGGCACGACCCAGACCGCACGACATCGAGGAGGGGTCCGAATGACGCTGGGTTCGGTCGCCGAGTTCAAGCTGAGCATCACCAAGGCGCTGGCGGACCAGCTCGCCGAGGCCTTGGACCCACTGGAGCCTTGCCCACTCAAGTCGGAGAATCTCAACCAACTCCAAGACCGGCCGGGCGTCTACGTCCTCTTCCTTGACGACAGCCGGGTCTACGTGGGCAAGACCGCGAAGGCGCTACCCGAGAGACTCTCGCAGCACCTCAAGAAGATCTCCGGCCGCTCCAAGCTGTCGCTCGACCGGATGGGATTCGTCTGCGTGTACGTCGACAAGGACATGGATTCCATCGCGCCCGAGCGCATGCTCATCGCCCGGTACACCTCCGCCGGAGACGTACCGTGGAACAATAACGGGTTCGGCAACAAAGATCCGGGCCGCAGGCGCGATCACAGCCTGGTGAAGATCAATCACTTCGACGCCGACTACCCCATCAATCTGGACATCCCCGCCCTACTCCTGAACACCCGGACGTCCGTCTCGACGACGCTTGCGACGTTGAAGAAAATGCTCCCGTTCAACTTCCGGTATGACACTGGCAACAAGGGGAAGTCAATCATGAAATCCTCATACGTCACCATCCCGTCTACGGCCACGACCTTCCGATCGGTGATCGAAGAGGTCATTCAGGCGCTCCCTGCGGGATGGCAAGCCACCGCCCTACCTGGCTACGCGATTCTCTACAGAGAGGAGGATGACGTCGTGTACCGGAGCGCCACAGGATGGTGGCGGAAGTCGCTAAAGGATGACGCGGTATGGCACCCCGGCCCGTCTCAACGTGATTACTCACAAGAGCCGATCCCCTCCGACGCCGAGATCATCCCTGACGTCGAGTCACCCGACGACGACAGCTAACCTCGATCTTTCGCCAGGTGGTTGGGTCGGTTTGTCGGTTGTCCCGCCCCGTTTTTGATGGTGAGTTGTGCCGTCGGGGTGTGCGGGGTGGCCCGCTGTCGCGTGGGCTGGGGCGCCGGTTCACGGCCGGGGATGGTGCGAGGTTGTCGGGGCAAGGGCGGCCGGGTGGCTATCCGGGGTCGGGTAGCGCGCGCGGGGTGGTCAGGGCTTGAACGGCCAGTGCTGGCCACCGATGGTGCTCGGGCAGGTGGAGCACGGTGTGTCGTGCGTGGCGGGCGAGCCGTCCGGCGATGGTGAACAGCCTGTGCCGTAGGCGTTTCGGTTCCCAGCGGCGGGCGGGGTGACCAGCCAGGGCGAGCATCTGGGTCCAGGCGAGCAGGTCGAGTGCGAGGGAGACGACGGCGCACCAGACCCTGTTCTGGGTGAAGTCGTGCGGGGGCAGGTTCGCAAGGCCGGTGTCCTTCGCGGTGCGGATCCGGTCCTCGCAGCGGGCCCGGCGGCGGTGACGCAGTTCCAGGTCCGCGAGCTGGCCGCGGTGGGTGTTGGTCGCGAACGCGGTGCAGCGGTTCCCGTCCGGGTCGACGATCCGGAGCTGGGCGCCCGGATGCGGGCGTTCCTTGCGCACGAGGACCCGCATGCCTGCCGGCCAGCCGGACAGGTCCAGCAGCCCGGTCAGGTCGGCGACCCACGCGCCGTCGCGGGGCTGCCCGTCCGCGTTGTAGGCAGGTGTCCACGCCTCGGGAGGAACCTTCGCGATCAGGTCGGCCGCGGTGTCGGGCAGGGTGAACCCGACCGAGTAGCCCAGCCGGCGGCGGTGCAGCCAGTCCAGGAACGCGTGCGTGCCACCGCCGCTGTCGGTCCGGATCAGTACCGACCGGCTCCGGCGCAGCCGCCGAGGTAGTTGCGGGAGAGCTGCGGTGGCCACGGTGATGTGGTCGGCGGCGGTGTTCGCCCCGGCGTTGCCGGGTCGTAGCAGCACTGCCAGCGGCTCACCTGAACCGTCCGGGCCGTGATCGGCGAACGCCCACTGCGGGTGGAACCCGAACCCCTTCTTCCAGGCCCGGTCGGCGTTCTCCTTCTCCGAATGAGCGGTGACCAGGGTGGCGTCCAGATCGATGGTCAGCGGATCGTCGGCGGATACCCCGGCGTGCGGGGCGTGCGCGCCGGCCAGCTCCCACACCCGGGCCCGAGCCGCCGCCCGGGCGGTGTCGATCGCTTTCAGCGCCTTCTCGGCGTCGCCGGCGAGCCGGTCGACGGTGCGGGACACGGTCGGGTCCGACGCCACCGGTCCGAACACGGCTGGTTCCGCCCGTAGCAGCGACACGTCCGCGAGACAGTCCCCACCCAACGCCAGCGACAGCGCCAGATCGCACAGCACCGTGCCCGGATCGTGCACCGCCCGACCCGGCCGCCACGGCGCCAACGCCGCCGACAGCGCCTGCCCGAGCCCGCTGGCCCGGACCGTCTCGGCCAGCAGGAACCCGCCCGCGTGCGACACGACTCCACGCCCAGCGACATCCACGCGGACAGACGGGTACACAGCGGTAGTCTTCACCGCGAAGGTGCTCCTCGGTTCGGCGGGATTCAGGCCCTCAGTAAGCCCGATCCTCCCAGGCCAGGAGCACTTTCCTATTCCCAGAACCCCAACAGACGATCACCCCGGTGAAAGCCCGAGGCTAAGGACCGGTCGGATGCACTGCTGTGGTTAGCGTACAGCCAGGTCGGACACCTCACACGCCACGCTCACAGGAAGTTCACAGCTGGGGCTCAGGCAGCGGCTAGGGGATGTGGGGGAGGCTGTCCTGCATGCAACCGGTGCGGGTACTCGTGGTGGACGACGAGATGACGCTGGCGGAGCTGCTCTCCATGGCGCTGCGCTACGAGGGGTGGGAGGTGCGCAGCGCCGGCGATGGCCGCACCGCGCTGCGGCTCGCCCGCGAGTTCCGGCCGGACGCGGTCGTGCTCGACATCATGCTGCCCGACATGGACGGGCTGGAGGTGCTGCGGCGGCTGCGGGCGGAGAGTCCGAACGTGCCCGTGCTGTTCCTCACCGCCCGTGACGCCGTCGAGGATCGCGTCGCCGGACTGACCGCGGGGGGTGACGACTACGTCACCAAGCCGTTCAGCCTGGAGGAACTGGTCGCGCGGCTGCGCGGGCTGATGCGGCGGGCGGCGCGCAGCGCGGAGACGGCGAACGGGGCCCGGCTCGTCGTCGGTGACCTGACGATGGACGAGGAGAGCCGTGAGGTCGAACGGGACGGCGTGGCGATCCACCTCACCGCGACCGAGTTCGAGCTGCTGCGCTTCTTCATGCGCAACCCTCGCCGCGTCCTCAGTAAGGCACAGATACTCGACCGGGTGTGGAACTACGACTTCGGCGGTCAGGCGAACGTGGTCGAGCTGTACGTCTCCTACCTGCGCAAGAAGATCGACGTCGGCCGTCCACCGATGATCCACACGATGCGCGGCGCCGGCTACGTGCTGCGGCCCGCCGAGCCTCGCCAGCCGGTCGCCGGTCCGCGCCGTGACGCCGCCTCAACCGCCTCGGCAACAGGAGGCTGATCTCCTTGGCCGCCGCCCACCCCGTTGACGCGGCGCGCGCCGGGACCGCCGACACGTCCGGTGGGTCCGGTGGGTCCGGTAGGTCCGGCCGCGGGCGGCGGGCGGGCGGCGGATCATCGGGCCGGCAGTTGGCGCCGTCCCGGTGGTCGTTGCGGACAAGGCTGATCGCCCTGCTCACGGTGCTGCTGGCGACGGTGTCGCTAGCGATCGTGTTCGTCACCGCGGTGGCGCTGCGCGGCGTCCTGGTCAACCAACTCGACCGCAAGCTCGATAACGCGGGGATGCGGTGGCAGCGCGTCACCCGAGCGTTCGGCGACTACCTTCCCGGCCAGGCACCGCCCGAGATCGGCCCCGGCGCTCCCGGCGGTGGACCTGATCCCGGGACGGGTTATGGATACGGCTACGGATACGGGTCAGGCGCGGGCTCCGGCTCAGGCGTCGGTTCAGGACGGCGATCAGACGTGGACCCGGGGTCAGGCGCGGACTCGGGGTCGTCGGGGAGCGTGCAGCCGACCTCCCGGACCAACGCGACGCCCGCGGTCTCCGTCGGAACCCTCTACGGGGTCAGCGAATCCGAGGTCGTCGACCGGTTCTTCACCGGGCCGATGGAGCCGGGCACGCTGGCGGCCGTCATCGACGACACGGGCACCTATGGCAAGGTCCTCGAGTCCCTCGACGGCGCCAAGGCCCTCACCGTCGGTCAGGCCGCCACGATCGCCGGCGTCCCCCTCGACGGCGCCAAGTACACCCGCAGCGTCGGCGCCGACGAGTACCGCCTGGTCGCCGTCACCACAGAGAACGGCCTCACGCTGGTCACCGGGCTGCCGATGAAGCAGGTCAACGCCACACTGACCAAGATGGCGGTGATCGGCGGCATCGTGGCGCTGGCGGGAGTGGCCGCGGCGGCGATCGCGGGGACGGCGATCGTCCGGGTCACGCTGCGCCCGTTGCGCCGGGTCGCGACGACCGCGGGCCGAGTGGCGGAGATGCCGCTGGACCGCGGCGAGGTGGCACTGTCCGTCCGGGTGCCGGAGGTCGACACGGATCCACGCACCGAGGTGGGCCAGGTCGGCGCGGCGCTCAACCGGATGCTCGGGCACATCGACAACGCCCTCGCCGCCCGGCACGCCAGCGAGACGCGGATGCGGCAGTTCCTCGCCGACGTCAGCCACGAGCTGCGCACCCCGCTCGCCGCGATCAGCGGCTACGCGGAGCTCACCCGCCGCACCCACGAACCCGTCCCGGCGGACGTCACCTACGCGATGAGTCGCGTCGAGTCGGAGAGCGCGCGGATGACGGCGCTGGTCTCCGACCTGCTGCTGCTCGCCCGGCTCGATTCCGGACGGCCGCTGGAACACGAGGCGGTCGACGTCTCCCGGTTGATCGTCCATGCCGTCAGCGACGCGCACGTCGCCGCGCCGGACCACCGGTTCGCCCTCGACCTGCCGGAGGAGCCCGTCACCGTCACCGGCGACGCGGCCCGGCTGCACCAGATCCTCGCGAACCTGCTGGCCAACGCCCGCTCGCACACCCCGCCGGGCACCCAGGTCACCGCCAGCCTCGCCGTGACGGACACCGAGGCCGTCATCGCCATCGTGGACGACGGCCCGGGCATCGCCCCCGACCTGCTTCCCCAGGTCTTCGAGCGGTTCGCCCGCGGCGACAGCTCCCGGTCCCGCGCCGCCGGCAGCACCGGCCTTGGTCTCGCGATCGTCGCCGCCGTCGTCGAGGCCCATCACGGCCGAGTCGAGGCCACCAGCCGTCCCGGCCGCACCGCCTTCACCGTCCGCCTTCCCCGCGCCATCCCCTATGGGGCCGCGCCCACCTCGTCGTCTGACGCACCGGCTCTCACCGCCGGCGCGTCATCGGCGGGGCAGCCATCCGATGCCGCGGGAGCGTTCGGCGCGGGCGTCTGACCGAGGAGGCGGCGTAGCTGTCGACCTTCACAGGCAGCGCACAGGTGGAGCACAAGGAGACGAAAGGTCAACGGCCGAGGGTAATCCTCATGTCGCCCATTCTCACCGACCCGGTGCCGCACACCGGGGGTCGTCGCGCCGACGGGCAGCGCCGCAGGATGCCGTGGTCCAGGACTGATCCCGCTCCGCCACCCGCCCACGACGCCCACGACGCCCACGACGCACCCACCGAGGCCGGGCCGGCCGCGACCGACGCGCCGCCCGGCGAACCTCGCGCCACCGGGCGGGCCGCCGACCCCCGGTGGGTGCACCCGGCGCTCGCGGTGCTGCTCATCGGCACCGCGGTGCTGTACCTGTGGGACCTCAGCGCCTCCGGCTGGTCGAACGCCTTCTACGCGGCGGCGGTGCAGGCCGGCTCGGTGAGCTGGAAGGCGTTCTTCTACGGCTCCTCAGACGCCGGCAACTCGATCACCGTGGACAAGCCGCCCGCGTCGCTGTGGGTGATGGCGCTCTCGGCGCGGATCTTCGGGTTGAACTCGTGGAGCCTGCTCGTCCCCGAGGCGCTCATGGGCGTCGGCTCGGTGGCGCTGCTGTTCGCGACGGTGCGCCGGGTGCTGTCCGCCCCCGCCGGCCTGATCGCCGGCGCGGTGCTGGCGCTGACCCCGGTGGCGGCGCTGATGTTCCGGTTCGACAACCCGGACGCGCTGCTGGTGCTGCTGCTCGTCGCCGGCGCCTACGCGACGCTGCGGGCGATCGAGTCGGCGAGCACGACGTGGATGGTGCTGGCGGGCGTGTTCGTCAGCTTCGCGTTCCTGACGAAGCTGCTGCAGGCGCTGCTGGTCGTGCCGGTGTTCGCGCTGGTGTATCTGGCGTGCGCGCCGACGACGTTCTGGCGACGGGTACGCCAGACGCTCGCCGGCGGCCTCGGGCTGCTCATCCCCGCCGGGCTGTTCGTCGCGATCGTCGAACTGGTGCCGGCGTCATCACGGCCGTACATCGGCGGGTCGCAGCACAACAGCCTGCTGGAACTCACCCTCGGCTATAACGGCCTCGGCCGGCTCACCGGCAACGAGACGGGCAGCGTCGGCGGCGGAGGCGGCGGGCGCGGCGGCTTCGGGCGGGCGTTGCAGAACGGCGTGACGGGCGGCCTGACCGGCGGCGGCACGGGCACCGGCGGAGGTATCGGCGCCGGAGCCGGCATGGGCGCGGCGGGTGCGGCCGGTGGCACGACCGGGGTACCGAACGGCACCGGCGGCGGTGCCATGAACTTCATAGGCCAGGGCGGGCCGGGCGGCGGCGGACCTGGCGGTCGCGGCGGCGGCATGTGGGGATCCACCGGCTGGACCAGGATGTTCGGCGACGAGGTCGGCGGTCAGATCGCCTGGCTGCTGCCGGCCGCGCTGATCCTGATGGTCGCCGGCCTGTGGATCACCTGGCGGCGGCCGCGCACCGACCGGCTGCGGGCGGCGTTCGCGCTGTGGGGCGGCTGGCTGCTCATCACCGGGATCATCTTCAGCCAGATGAAGGGCATCTTCCACGCCTACTACACGGTCGCCCTCGCCCCCGCGATCGGCGCCCTCGTCGGGATGGGCGCGGTCCTGCTCTGGCGGGAACGTCGCCACCCTGCCGCCGCGCTGGCCGGCGCGGTCACCATCGGCGTGACGACCGCCTGGTCGTACACGCTGCTCAACCGCGCCCCCGACTGGCACCCGTGGATCCGCTACGCCGTGCTGGTCACCGGCATCGTCGCCGCGCTCGGCTTCCTCGCCGGCGTCCGGCTGCCGCGGCGCGCCGCGCTCGGCGTCGCCGCGGTGGCGCTCATCTCCGGCCTGCTCGGCCCCGGCGCCTACGCGGTGGCGACCGCCGGCACCCCGCACACCGGCTCGATCCCCTCGGCGGGGCCCGCGGGCGGCGTCGGCTTCGGTGGCCCGGGCGGCTTCATGCGCCGCGGCAACGGCGGCTTCCCCGGCCTGGGCGGCCAGATGCCGAATGGCGCTCGGCAGGGCACCGGCCAGGGCCAGAACCAGGCGGGCGGCCAGTTCCCCGGCGCAACCGGCGGCGGCCTGGGCTTCCCCGGCCGGGGCTTCCCCGGCGGCCAGGGCTTCCCCGCGGCCAAGGCTTCCCCGGCGGCACCGGCCAGGGCGGCACGGGCACTGGCCAGCAGGGCGCCGGCGGCCAGACCGGCACGCGCGGCGGCGGCATGGGCGGCCTGCTGGACGCGGCGACGCCGAGTGACGCGATCGTCAAGCTGTTCAAGGAGAACGCGTCGTCCTACACCTGGGTGGCCGCGGCGGTCGGCTCGAACAGCGCCGCCGGTTACCAGCTCGCCACCCGTGAGCCGGTGATGCCGATCGGCGGCTTCAACGGCAGCGACCCGTCGCCGACGCTCGCCCAGTTCAAGCAGTACGTCAGCGAGAAGAAGGTCCACTACTTCATCGGCGGCCGTGGCTTCGGCCGACAGAACGGCGGCAGCAGCGACTCCAGCAGCATCGCGAGCTGGGTCGAGGCGAACTTCACCGCGAAGACCGTCGACGGCGTCACCCTCTACGACCTGACCGCCCCCAAGGCGTCGACGACCAGCACGTCCGCCGACACCACGACGCGCACTGCCTGATCCCGCGGTCGCACCACCGGCCGTGCCGCCCGACCTCGTCCCCTGGTCGGGCGGCACGGCCGGTGTTGCGCCCGCGGGATCAGGCAGTGCGCGTCG
>NZ_FZMO01000208.1 GCF_900197875.1 Frankia canadensis
GACGACCTGCCCCGCTGGACGCTGGTGAACAAGGCTCTCGGCCTCCCGTTCGACGCCCCCGTCGAGACCCCGCCCGCCGCGCGCACCGAAGCGCGCGGGGCCGAGCGAAAGGCCGCACGATGTCGACACTGCTGGTGACCGGAGCCGCCGGGTTCATCGGGTCGAACTTCGTCCGCTACTGGCGCGAGCGGCACCCCGCCGACACCGTCGTCGCCCTCGACGCGTTGACGTACGCGGGCTGCCGGGAGAACCTCGACGACGTCGCCGAGCGGATCACGTTCGTCCACGGCGACATCCGCGACCGCGAGCTCATCGAGTCGACGCTGCGTGAGCACTCCGTCGACGTGATCGTCAACTTCGCCGCCGAGTCCCACAACAGCCTGGCGATCATCCGACCCGGTGACTTCTTCTCGACGAACGTGATGGGCACCCAGACGCTGCTGGAGGCCGCCCGCACCGTCGGCGTCGCCCGCTTCCACCAGATCTCCACCTGCGAGGTCTACGGCGACATGGACCTCAACGACCCCGGCGCGTTCACCGAGGACGCCCCCTACCTGCCGCGCACCCCGTACAACGCGGCGAAGGCCGGCGGCGACCACGCCGTGCGCGCCTACTGCCTGACCTACGACCTCCCGGTCACGATCACGAACTGCTCGAACAACTACGGGCCGTACCAGTTCCCGGAGAAGGTCATCCCGCTGTTCGTCACCCGCGCACTGCAGGGCGAGCAGCTTCCCCTGTACGCGTCGACGACGAACCGCCGCGAGTGGCTGCACGTCATGGACCACTGCCGGGCGATCGACGCCGTCCTCGACCGCGGCCGGGTCGGCGAGACGTACCACGTCGGCTCCGGCGTCGAGGCCGACATCGAGACGATCGCCGACACCGTCCTCGCCGAACTCGGCCTGCCCGCGTCGCTGAAGACGATCGTGCCGGACCGCCCGTCGCACGACCGCCGCTACCTGCTGGACTCCACCAAGCTGCGCACCGAGCTCGGCTGGTCCCCGCTGATCGACTTCGCCGAGGGGATGCGGTCCACCATCGCCTGGTACAAGGAGAACGAGGCCTGGTGGCGCCCCCTGCTCGGCCGCTCCCCCGTCACCGAGACCGCCTGGAAGAGCTGACCCCACCCTCCGGCGGCAACTCGAGACGCGAGTTATCCGCCGGTGAGGGAGGCGTAGAGGGCGGCGGTGCGCTCGGCGACGGCGGCCCAGCCGAACTCGGTGACGGCGCGGGACCGGCCGGCGCTGCCCATCGCGGCGGCGCGGGCCGGGTCGGCGAGGACGGCGTTGAGGGCGTCGGCGAGCGCCCGCGGGTCGTCCGGGGGGACGAGCAGGCCGGTGGTGCCATCGTCGACGACCTCGGGGATGCCGCCGACGCGGGAGGCGACGACGGCGGTGCCGCAGGCCATCGCCTCCAGGTTGACGATGCCCAGCGGCTCGTAGACGGACGGGCAGGCGAACACGGTGGCGTGGCTGAGCAGCTGGATGACCTCGGGCTTGGGCAGCATCCCCTGCAGCCACACCACCCCGTCACGCTCGGCGCGCAGGCCGTCGACCAGCGCGGTCGTCTCCGCCTCCAGCTCCGGCGTGTCCGGCGCGCCGGCGCACAGGACGAGCTGCGCCCGGCGGTCGAGGGCCGAGGCGGCGCGCAGCAGCACCGGCAGGCCCTTCTGCCGGGTGATCCGCCCGACGAAGATCACCGTTGGGCGCTCGGGCTCGATGCCGTACCGTTCGAGCACGTCGGTGGCCGGGTCGGGCTGGTACTCGTCGGTGTCGATGCCGTTGCGGATGACGTGCACCCGGGCCGGGTCGACGGCCGGGTAGGCGTCGAGGATGTCGGTGCGCATCCCGGCGCTGACCGCGACGACGGCCGCCGCCGACTCGATCGCCACCCGCTCGGCCCACGACGACAGCCGGTAGCCGCCGCCGAGCTGCTCGGCCTTCCACGGCCGGTGCGGCTCCAGCGAGTGCGAGGTCATCACGTGCGGGACCCCACCGAGCAGGGCGGCCAGATGCCCGGCGAGGTTCGCATACCAGGTATGGGAGTGAATGACGTCGGCGCCGGTGGCGGCCGCGGCCATCGACAGGTCCATCGACAGGGTGCGCAGCGCGTCGTTCGCGCCGTCGAGCGCCGCCCACGGCCGGTGCGCGCTCACCCCCGCCTTGCCGCTGCCCGGATCACCGACGGCTTCCACGACCATCCGATCGTCGGGCGCCGCCTTGTCGCCCTCCCGGTGCACGGTGAGGTCCACGCTCCGGGCGAGCTCGCGGGCCAGGTACTCGACGTGCACCCCCGCGCCGCCGTAGACGTCCGGGGGGAACTCGCGGGTGAGCATCGCGACGCGCATGGCCGGTCTTCTTCGCTCTCTGTCGGATCGACGGCAGGGACTGGCAGGGACGGGCGCGTTCCGCGGAACGCGGCGAAGCCATCCAGCGAACGGCGGACGGCGCCGCTCAGTCGATCACGGTGGCGCCCTTGCCGACGACGGTGATGCCCTGGGGGCTGACGGTGTAGCCGCGGGCCCGGTCGCGGTCCTTGTCGACGCCGACCCGCGCGCCCGGCGGGACGTGCACGTTCTTGTCGAGGATGGCGTCGCGGACGACAGCCCCGCGGCCGACGACGGCGTTGTCGAGCAGGACCGCCCGGTCCACGTCCGACCAGGAATGCACCCGCACCCCCGGCGAGAGCACCGCCGAGCGCACAGTACCCCCAGAGATGATCACGCCGTTGCTGACGATGCTGTTCACCGCGCTGCCGGTGCGGCTCGGGTCGTCGTGGACGAACTTCGCCGGCGGCAGCGACGGCACACTCGTGAAGATCGGCCACTCGCGGTTGTACAGGTTGAACACCGGGTCGAGCGCGCACAGGTCCATCTGCGCCTCGAAGTAGGAGTCGAGGGTGCCGACGTCGCGCCAGTACCCGCGATCACGGACGGTCGTGCCGGGCACGTCGTTGGCGGCGAAGTCGTAGACGGCGGCGGCCCGCTGCGACACCAGCATCGGGATGATGTCGCCGCCCATGTCGTGGCCGCTGTCCTCGTCGGCGGCGTCCTTGCGCAGCGCCTCGATGAGCACGTCCGTCGAGAACACGTAGTTGCCCATGGACGCGAACGTCTCGTCCGGGCTGTCGGGCAGGCCGGGCGGATCGGCGGGTTTCTCCAGGAACGCCTCGATGCTCCGCCCGTCCCGGGCCGTCTGGATCACCCCGAAGGCGCTCGCGTCGGCCCGCGGCACCCGCAGCCCGGCGACCGTCACCCCGGCACCGGAGTCAAGGTGCTGGGCGACCATCTGCCTGGGATCCATCCGGTAGACGTGGTCGGCGCCGAAGACGACGACGATGTCCGGGTCCTCGTCGTACACCAGGTTCAGCGACTGGAGGATGGCGTCGGCGCTGCCGTCGTACCAGCGCGGGCCGAGGCGCTGCTGCGCCGGCACCGGGGTGACGTAGTTGCCCAGCAGGTTGCTCATCCGCCAGGTGGTGGTGATGTGCCGGTCGAGACTGTGGCTCTTGTACTGGGTGAGCACGGCGATGCGCAGATAGCCGGCGTTGACCAGGTTGGACAGCACGAAGTCGATCAGCCGGTACAGACCGCCGAAGGGAACGGCGGGCTTGGCCCGGTCGGCCGTCAGCGGCGCCAGCCGCTTGCCGGCCCCACCGGCCAGCACCAGGCCGAGGACCCGCGGACTCGGCACAGGGAGGCTCCCGTCTCACGGCGCGATGAGGGGTGACGACCCGCGGCATCTACCCCCGACACCGCCGGGAAACCGTCCCACCCGGGCCAGGTTCCGCGGGAGTGGGCGAACCGCCGCCGATCGCCACTTGCGACCCTACAAGCCCCCAGCGCCAGCATCATCGGGGGTGTCGCCGCCGCCCCCGGCCAGGCTAGGCCGAGTGGTGGAGCACCGCCGCGTCAAGTGGTCGCGGCGCATGAATGCCCGCGAGGCCGACGTCGACGATGAGGACGAGTTCGGCCCGCATACCGTCGGGGTCGCGGAACCACAGGCTGTGGAACGCGCCGAGGTCCTCGACGACGCCGTCGCTCGCCTCGCGCGCGACCAGCCGTTCACGCAGCGTCGCGAACGCGGTGGGGGACGCCGCGGTGAGAGCCAGATGGTCGAGATGCCCGCGGTCGAACATCGCGGCCGCGCCGGTGCCGTGCGGGTTCCCGGTGGGCGGGCCCGACCCTGGCCCCCCGCATCAGCATCTCGACGGCGAGCGCGGCGACCTCGCCCGCCTCGGCGCCGTCGAGGTCCCAGTAGTCGCGCAGCGACTGCCAGGTGGACGCGGCGGTGAGGGTCTGCACCGCGGCGGCGAGCCGGCGGGCGCTCGTCTCGTCCAGGCCGGGCGCCTCGTGCCGGACGAGATCGAGGGCGGCCTCGCGGCGCCGCTCGTTGTCGGACAGCCGGGCGAGCAGCCCTTCGGGCGCGCGCAGGAGCTCCCGCACGACCGGCGCCACCTCGTCGAAGCCGCCGAACGCCTGGCGCACCGCGGCCGCGGCCGCGGGGAGCCCGGTCGGCCGCGGTGGCAGCCTCACTGTCAATATCGGTCCGGCGACAGCGCGGTCTACCCGTGCGTCGCCGGGTCGGCGGCGGGCAGCCGCAGCAGGCCGCGAGCGGCGACCTCGTCCCGTACCGCCGGCAGGACGTCGCGAGCGAGCGCCTCGACCTCCTCCACCGTGGGCACGGCGAGCAGCAACGCGGTGAACCCCACGGCCACGATGTCGACGAGCTGGCCGATCACCTCGGGGACGGTCCCACCGACCACCCCGGAGCCGGCGGGCAGCCGTTGACCGAGCCGCACGATCACGTTGGTGGCACAGACGATCGACGCCGGGTCCCGCCCCGCCCGGGTGGCGGCGCCTGTCACGACCTCGCGCATCCGGCGGGCGCCGTCGAGCCCGACCCGGCCGATCGAGGGCAGCCAGCCGTCGGCGAGCTCCCCGGTCAACGCGAGTGCCCGCGGTCCGTACGAGCCGAGCCAGATCGGGATCGGGTGCTCCGGCCGCGGATCGATGCGGGCGCCGCGCACGGTGAACTCCTGGCCGTCCAGGGTCGTCGGCTCGCCGGACCACAGGCCGCGCAGGATGGCGATGGCCTCCCGCTGCCCGGCGATCTTCTGCCCGCCGGTCCGTTCCGCCAGGCCGAAGGCGTGGAACTCGGCGTCGTATCCGCCGCCGCCGAGGCCGAGGACGAACCGGCCGCCGGAGAGCCGGTCGAGGGTCTCGGCCGATTTCGCGAGGACGGCCGGTGCCCGGTAGGGCAGGGCCGCGACGTTGGTGGCCAGCTCGATGCGGCGCGTCTGGCCAGCCAGCCAACCCAGGGTGGCCAGCGGCTCCACGGTGGGCGCTTCGCTGTGCAGGTGGTCGCTGAGGCTGAACAGGTCGTACCCGAGCTCGTCGGCGCTCTGCGCGAGATCGAGGGTCTGCGCCGCGCTCAGGCCGCCGACGGCGCCGCCGGCACCGAAGACCAGGCGCGAGCTGGACAGCGCGCTCACCGCGACCCCGCCACGCCACTGCTTTTGATTGCTATCACGTACAGTACGTATCACAAATCTTGGGGCCGCGGCCATCCACCCCGCCGTCGGTACAGTGGGCGGCGGGCGATCGACAGAGGCGGAGATCCAGGGTGGGCGCGATGTTCACGACACCGGTGGCCCTGGTCCGGTTGTCCTACCTGGTCAACTCGATCTACGCGGGCGTGTGCTCCGGGTACGGGGTGTCCGTGCCGCAGGCCCAGCTGATGTGCGTCCTGAAGGACCAGTCGCGCGGCATGGGCGAGATCAGCACGATGCTGCGCCTCGACAAGTCGAGCATCACCGGCCTGGTGGAACGGATCGAGCGGCGCGGCTACCTGGTCCGCGCGATGTCGCCGATCGACCGCCGGGCCATCACCGTCAGCCTCACCGCCGCGGGCAAGGAACTCACCGACGCCTTCTACGCGGACGTCAGCCAGCGCCTGGCCGACCTCGCCGGCCAGCTCCCCGCCGAGGACAGCGACCACCTCACCCGCGCCGCCACCCTCCTCGTCCTGGCCGAGGACGTCCCCGACGTCTTCGGCGCCCTCATTCCCTGACGCGCCGGGCGACGATATCGCCAGCGAAACACACACCCTCGATACAACTCGCGCGGGGCCCAAGCACTTCCGTGCCATCGCCTGACAGGCCTACGATGAATGCCGTGGGTACCGTCGATCATGCCGATGCATGCGCATCCGGACGATCGTGCTACGGTGCGCCGGAAGATGAGCGCGGGAAAGATCCGTCGACACCACCGCCGTCCGCGTCACGCTCACGGTCATCGGCACGGGTTGATATCGGAGCCACATTGAGACGGGGGCGATGTGTCTGGCGGGATGCGCTCCGGGGGTGACCCTCCGAGTGGGCTCACGGACTCGGCGCCCGCCCCGGGCGACCGTCAGGACTTCGGCCTGCTCTACAGCAGGAGGGATATCGCCTGGGCCCGGTGGATCGCCTGGGTTCTCGAGGAGCGGGTGCTTCTCGACAGCCGGCCCGCGACGGTGTTCCACCCAGAATGGGACATCGTGCCGGGATCGAACCAGCCGGCCAGCATGGCCCGCATGCTCGAGTTCTCGGACCGTGTTGTCCTCATCCTCTCCCCCGACTTTGTCGCGGATTCCCAGAACGACTCGATCGCATCATCCGCCATCCTGCACGAGCGCAGGATCGTTCCCGTCCGGGTCGCGGAATGCCAGCCGGGTCCCCTGCTGCAGCCGATCGTCCAGATCGACCTGACCGGCCAGGACGAGACCGCGGCGCTGACCAGCCTGCTCGCGGGAATCGACGCCGCCGTCGAGGGCCGGGCGAAGCCACCCACCGCCCCGCCTTTTCCCAGCGTGGCGGGCCCGGGGGGCGAAGGAGGCCCGGGGAAGGCAGGTGGGGTACGGGC
>NZ_FZMO01000442.1 GCF_900197875.1 Frankia canadensis
TAAACCAAGGATCACGCGGAGTCACCCTCCGTACACCACGCCACCGGACGTGACCCTGTCCGTAGCGGTTAGCCGCCCCGCGTGCCTGAACCTCCGCTGTTCCGCCCTCGTCCACAGCGGTCCGCCGTCGTCCGCTGGCTCGGGGGTCGGCTGGCCTGTCATTTCGCTGACCTGATTTGGGCAACGGTCGATGCTGCGGCGACCTCAATGACTCCAGAGATGGCGAGACCGGTCGGGGGCGGGACTCGATACAGTTCGAACACCGCATAGCTAACCCCATTACCCATGCCTCGGCGCGCCATCTTGAGAAAACCGCGCGGAACGCCCGGGGCAAGTCAAGGGACGCTGGTGCTGTGGTCGCCGATCCGGTGGCTAGACTCACCACGTGGCGACAAATTGGGAAACTACCCTGCGCGCGTGGGTCAAGCCTCCGAGTAACCATGAGGACAAGAAGCGCGACAGGACCGAACTTGAAATACGGCAAGCCCTGGCCAATTCCAACCATTTGAAGAACGTGCGATATAAGGTCTACGCAAAAGGCTCGTACGCAAACAATACCAATGTCCGCCTCGACTATGATGTCGATATCGCCGTCGAATGCATTGAATTTTACTATTATGACAAAGAAGGTGCAGCAGCGGACGTCAGAAAGTCTCTGGCGCTGGAAGGACAGATCGCCCCTTATAAGGGTGGATACACAAACGATACATTCAAGTCGGCCGTCGAAGACGCCCTCGTCGCCTACTATGGCCGAACGGCGGTGACGCGCGGGAATATGGCTATGCGTGTCAGAGAAAAAAAGACAACGCTGCCGGCCGACGTGGTGCCATGCTTTGAGTACCACTACGTCTATGACACGGACATATATGGCAATCCGGCTTACTACCAGGGAACGCGTGTCTACAGGGATCGCGGTGGCTACATCCACAATTGGCCGACACAGCAGAAGGAGAGAGGAAACGCGAAGAACAACGCCACCGGCCACAGGTACAAGCGCATAGTCCGGGCATTGAAGCGCCTCGAAAATGTTCTCGTTGCCAAGGACATTGTCGGGAACCTTCCTTCATTTTTCATAGAATGCCTCGTATACAACGTTCCAAACCATCATTTTAACCACTCAACGTATGTCGAGGATATGCGTTCCGTCCTTGCAGTGATCCACAACGCGACTATGGCCGGTGGAGACTGCGCCGACTGGCTAGTACTCCAGCCCGACTTTTGTGATCGTTTAGGTCTGGTGCGTCATGGTTGGG
>NZ_FZMO01000313.1 GCF_900197875.1 Frankia canadensis
TTCGCGCGCTGGAACCCACGCTCATCGGCTTCGCCGAGATTCTGCAGCGGGACCGCGAGAACGTCACCCTCAGAATGGCGATCATGGCCTCGAGTACAGAGCTCGCCACCTACACGCTTGAAATAATGGAGACCCACAGGGCCGTCATTGCCAGCGAACTCGCCCACCGCCACCCCGCCGCCATCGACGAAGCCGACCGGCTGGCCCTCACCTGGGTGGCCAACGCGGTTCTGGTCGTTGCCGTGACCGAATGGCTGGAGGACGACCTGCGGCATCCCCTCCCCGCTCTCACGCTCCGGTCCATCGAACGGGTACGCGCCGCCACGACAGGATAGGTGACGGACGCCAGCTGCGGTGATGTAGGTCGGGTGGTGATGGCGGATGTGCGTGGCCACGCCCTTGTCCGCAGCGGCGTGGAGGGAGCCGCGGCGGGATCCTCCGGGCCCGCGTGCCCGATCTGTGGTGCTCTTGCTGTCGAGGACAAGGAGGGCCTCGCACCGCCGGCGTCAGCCTCGGACAGCATGGTCGCTACCTGCCACCCGCCTACCGAACGCGGTGGCGAGAACCTGCGTCGCATCCTCTCTCTGGGGCTGGAGTTCCTCTCCGCCGAGATCGACGCCGAGTTCGAGCAGGCGATCGGCTATTTTCTCTTCGCCTCGCTTCAGTAGTTCTACTACGACGGCAACAAGCGCACCGCCCGCTACATGATGAATGGTCGCCTCATGTCCCAGGGAATGGACGCCATCAGCGTTCCGGCCGCACGCCGCCACGAGAACAACACCGAGATGGTGGACTTCTTCCGACGCAAGGAAGGTACGGGAATGTTTTGGCTTTCTGACATCCTGCCGGCTCGGAGCCGGTCAATCCCGGCGGAACTTGTCAAGATTTTTAAGAAAAGACGGCCGATGTCGAGGTTGTCCCGGATGACCTGTTCGAAGAAGATCCGTCCGGACAGGGGTCGGTCGAGGGTCTGGGTCAGGGAGAACTCGGCTTGCAGGACCGAGATGTCGTAGCGGTAGCCGGCATCACGGTCGTCGGGAGTGAAGGGGTGGGGCAGGATCGCGATCCACTTGCGGAGCAGCCCGTCGATCTGGTCGGGGCCGAGCCGGTCACAGATCGTCTGAAGACCGGCCGGGTCGTCGACCGCGGCGAACGCGTTGTCCATCGGGACATATCCGATCCCCGCCTTGGTGGCCTGCCGTTGCGCCCAGTGGTTCCCGTTCAGACACAGCTTGGCGTTGTAGGGGAAGTAGGAGCAGAACTTGAGGAAGAACGGGCCGAAGCCGTCATCGACGCAGTAGAAGTAGAAGTGGTTGACCACCCCGGTGGTCTTCACGATCCACGGATAGGTTTTCCCCTCGGTGTCGCGGCGTTTCTCCGTCCGGAACAGTGGGGTCTTCTCCTGCGCCCGGCCGATGAACATCACCCCCTCGGTGCCGGTGAAGTCCTTGAGGTGTTCGTGCATCACCTCGTCTTTCCGCTGTCCCCTTGCGAAGTCGACGATCGGGATGTCGTGGGTCACAAAAGTCGGGCTGGAGTATTAGTACTACAGCCCCAGTGGCTGCCGTGTGGTCCTTTTCCGCGGGTGCGGCATGCCGGGTTGCGTGGGGCGGCCACCGCGTGATTCTCCATGGTTTGTGAATACACATGAGGATGCGGCGGTGGCCGCGACGGGTAGCCTATCCGAGATGGACGCCGTGGTGTGGGATGCGGAGCTGGAGGAGCTGTTCGGCCGCTTAGCTGACTGTTTCCGGAATGATCAGACGCGCGTGCAGGCACGGGCGTATGTGGCGGGCTTGTTGCCTCGGACGGAGCGGAAGAACGGGTGGACGCTCGCCGAGTTCAACCAGGACCTCGGTCCGCACAAGATGCAGCGACTGTTGAGCGAGTCCGCCTGGGATGAGGATGCGGTAGCCGACGTCGTCCGCTCGTACGTCGTGGAGAACCTCACCGAGGCGGGTGGGGTTTTGGTGATCGATGAAACCGGCTTCGTCAAGAAAGGAACGGAGTCCGCGGGTGTGCAACGCGGTACAGCGGCACCGCTGGGCGGGTCGAGAACTGTCAACTCGGCGTGTTCGCCGCATATGTCTCCGGAAAAGGGCGGGCTTTGGTTGACCGGGAACTGTGCCTTCCCGACAGCTGGACCGAAAACCGGCCGCGGTGCGCGGACGCAGGCATTCCACCCGGGCGGGGATTCGCGACGAAGCCGCTGCTGGCACTGGACATGATCCGCCGGTTCTGGCTGGCGCACCGGGCGATCAGCTGGGTCGCCGGCGACGAGGTGTACGGCGCTGACCCGGAACTACGCGACTGGCTCGTAGAACACCGGATCGGCTATGTCCTCGCCGTCAAACGGGACGCCATGGTCACCACAGCCGTCGGCCGTCGCCGCGTCAACGCCCTCGCGGCGAAAGTTCCCGCGCACGCCTGGGAAACATACTCCTGCGCCGACGGCACAAAAGGACCCCGGCTATACGACTGGGCGCTGGTCGACACCCGTGAATTCGACGGCCCTGACAATCATCCCCAGCAGGTTCTCACCCGCCGTTCACGCACTGAACGAAAAGACCTCTCCTTCTTTCTCACCAACAGTCCACACCCGGTTCCACTCGCCATGCTGATCACCGTTGCAGGGCGACGCTGGGGAATCGAAGAATGCTTCGAGTCCGCGAAGAACGAAGTCGGCCTTGACCACTACCAGGTCCGCCGATACCACGCCTGGTACCGGCATATCACCCTCGCGATCGTCGCGCACGCCTGGCTCGCCGTCACCGCCCAAAGACACCGCGAAGAACACCCACCAGCCATCCCACCAGAAACCACCGCCGTGGGATATCAGCCCCATCCGGCCGGTCTCCCCATCGACGAACCACCGAAACCAGACCGACACACGATGATCCCGCTCACCCTCAACGAGCTCCGCCACATCATCGCCCTGTTCGCGCAGGCCCTCACCCCACCCGCCCTGATCACATGGTGGTCAGACTGGCGCCGCAGCCACCAGGCACTCGGCCGCTGCTACCACTACCAAACCCGGATCCGTACCACGCAACGAAAAACCATACCAACAGCTACCACCGCAGGACCACTGCGACTGTAGTACTACACGACCGAGATACTGCAGTTCTCCACCGCTGCCTCCGCGTCGAAGCTCCTCGACGCGCTCCGGCAGGCGGTGCGGCAGTGTGCCGCCATCGGGCACGGCGGGCCGAGTAATGTTTCGCAGGTGTCCTCGTCGAACGTCGACGGATATCCGGCGCTCACCTACTCGATAGATTCCTCGGGCCGGTGGAACGTCCTCTTCGCCGCGAACGGCGTCGATGTCATCCTCGTCTCCGCGGTAGCCGGACCCGCTGACGAACAGCCGCCGGCCAGGCCGACGCTGCCGTCCGTGGCGGACGCTGTGATGGCGGGCATCGCGACGCAGGCCGAGTAATGCGGCGGCGCACGGAACAACACGCGGCCGGCGTACCTGTTCAGCTCGGTTGACCGGTTGCGCGCACGCAGACGAGACCACCGCCCGCGCCGACGGTGGCCTGCGCTACCTGCACGTGGCGTGCCCGACTACCTGACCGTGATGCACGTCGGGGACCGTTCAGCCGCCACGATCGACGCCGGCGGGGTCCGGCCCACCTTCACCGGTGTCCTCGTCCGGGACGGCTACGGCGGCTACGCCCACCTGACCGGCGCCCTGCACGCCTGGTGCGGTGCCCACCTACTCGGAGATCTCCGCCAGATCCACGACTCCGACCCGCCCGGGCAGGTCTGGGCCGACGCACTGGCCACCACTCTGCTCGACGCCCACCACGCCGTCTGACACCGTCCGCCGGGTCTGGCGGGTCCGCGGGTGGCAGCGGTTTCGATTGCTCGCCAATCTGGCTGCCAGTACGTTTCTGCCACATGGCCCATGCCCTGCCCAGCGCCGCGGGCCGGGCGTCGACCTATGGAGCGTGTGCGCGTTGAGAATCAGCGTCGAGCCGGAGCTCGAGGA
>NZ_FZMO01000209.1 GCF_900197875.1 Frankia canadensis
TCCCTGGTAGCCACGGGGTCCCTGGTAGCCACGGGGTCCCTGGAAGCCGCGCGGGCCCTGGGCTCCCTGGGCTCCCTGAGCTCCCTGAGCGCCCTGCGGTCCCTGGAAGCCGCGCGGACCCTGCGGTCCCCGCGGTCCCTGGGGACCTCGGTCCTTGTCATCATCGAAGATGTTCAGGGCTTGCGGGGTGCCGCTCACCACGCCGGCCGGTCCCGGGACCTCCGCCGCCTGGGCCATGGCCGCCTGGCCGATCGCCAGCGGGGCGAGCACGCCAGTCGTCGCCGACAGCATGAATGCTGTTCTGACGATGGCCCTGTTCAGGGAGTTACGATTCATCTGATGCTCCGTTTCTGCTGTGAATGGATTGATGGGAAAGTGGTGTGCCGCGTGGCGGCGATGGCCGGGAGTGATGGTGAGTGGGGCTGTTTCCTTGGCTGTCTGCTCTTCCCTTCGTTTCCCGTGGGTCTGCTGGGCTGGCAGCCTTCGTCCCGCCGTGCTGCTGGTGGGGGTCCGATACCGGCTTGTCCCGGCCGTCGGACGCACCCGGCCTCCGTTCATTCCGGCGAATTCCGTCGGATCGACGTTTTGGCTCGGCATCTAGCTGGAGAGTCGAAATCCGCCTTACCGCTACCTTGTCGCCGCTTGGCCCCCCGGCCCCGTGGCCGTCGGTGACGGGCCCAATCGATATCAGAAGCAGATGATCATCTGGAGGTGACACGCCGGACGTGGAAAGGCCCTTCGATGGGTGGTCGTTGGCGTATTGGCTGCGTAATTCCTGTTTGGCTCGACCGTGGATCAGTGAAATGCCCGCCGGAGGTATTCTCCGCGGTTTTCGGCAACTGTCGGACGGTGAACCCCGGGCGTCGGCGGGCCCAGGCCGGGCCGCCGTGCGGCCACCATCGTCCCGTCCGACCGCCGGATACGACCGTCGGCGGCGACAGGGCGGTCGCAGGCGCGCCCGGAGAGGCGCCGCAACGACAGAGGCGCCGCAACGACATCTGTTCCGGTCGGTACTGGAATCACGCGAATCCTCTACGATGGCGACGCCGCGTGGGCGAATGACCGGGCTGGGGCGCTCGGTACCCCGCGTAGGCATCGGGGGGCAACGGGTGATGCGGTCATCGGCGTCGCGGACGTCGCCACTGGTTCTGGGCGCCGCCGGCGCGCGGGCGCTGGTGGTGGGCACGGGTGGCCATGCCGCCCCACCCGCCCTCGGGCGGGCGCTGGTGGACCGGTGCGGCCTGGCCGAGGAAGGCCTGCGGCTGGTCACCGACCCGTCGAGCCCGCTGGAGCTCGGCGAGGCGGTCGCGGACGTCGCCGAGGACGCGGCCGAGGCGCTAGCGGTCTGTTTCCAGGGCCTTCTGGCCACCGCCGGCGATGGCGCCCTCTACCTGGGCACGGCGGCCTCGGATACCCGACCCCACCGCCTGGCGCACACCTGGCTGCCGCTGACCTCGCTGCTGGCGGCGGTCGCGGCGAGCCCGGCCCCGCGCCGACTCGTCGTCGTCGACGTCGTGCGCGTCGTCCTGAGCGATCAACCAGTCCCGATCAGCCGCTCGGTCCCGGGTGATGACGCCGTTCCCGACGACCGCGGGGTCCCGGACGGCGAGGCACCGCCACGCCCGGCCGCTGCGCCGGGCGCCGCCGGGGAGGGCACCGAGATCCTGGCCGCGGCCGGCCCCGACGTCGAGGTCGTCGTCCTGGTCTCCGCCCCGCCGCCCGGGACCGGGCAGAGCCCGGCTCCGCTGCTCGAGGAGTGGGCGCACCTGCTGGTCAACGGCGACCCGGACGGTCCGGTCGAGCTCACCGTCGAGCGGCTGATCCGGGCCGCCACCCGCCGGGTGGCCATGCGTGGCCACACCGTGCTGCGCAGCGCCGCCACCTGGTCGGACCAGGTGATCATGGCGTACAACGTGGCGCACACACCGCCGATCGCGGACCTGGCCGCGGCCCCGACCGCCCTGCTCGCGGACGGCCCCGGACCGGTGGTGACACCCGTCCCGCGGCCGGCGGCCGACCCGGCCGGAGCGCCCGCGGCGTCCGGGTCCGCCGAGGTGCCCCGGGCGAGCGCGGAGCCCGGACCGACCGCCGTGTCCGGCGCCCTCGCCCGGCGGGCGTCCGCCGCGGACGAGCAGTGCCCGTATCCGGGGCTCGCCTCGTTCGACGGTGGCACGCGGCAGTGGTTCTTCGGCCGCGAACGGGCCGTCGCCGACGCGCTGTCCCGCCTGGAGGACCGCCTCGGCGGCGCCGGTCCGCTGGTGCTCGTCGGGGCGTCCGGATCGGGGAAGTCGTCGCTGCTGCGCGCCGGCCTGCTGCCGGCGCTTGCCCGCGGCGCGGTGGCGGGGGCGCGCGGCTGGCCGCAGGTGGTGATGACCCCCACCGATCATCCGGCACGTGAGCTGGCCGGTCGGCTCGCGGCCGCGGCGGGGCTGTCGGTGCTCGCCGCGGCCCGGCTGGACGTCGTGTCCGAACCGGAGCGCTTCGTCGGCGCCCTCGCGGACCTGCTCGCGCTGCGCCCGGCGGCCGGCGGGGCCGGGGCGACCCGGCGGGTGGTGATCGTCGTCGACCAGTTCGAGGAGACGTTCACCCTGTGCGCCGATGAGCGGGAGCGCACCGCCTTCATCCGCGCGCTCGTCGCCGCCGCCCGCGGGGACGGGGCGGACAGCCCGCCTGCGGTCGTCGTCCTCGGCGTGCGCGCGGACTTCTACGGCTGGTGCGCCGCCCACCCGGAGCTGGTCGACGCGCTGCAGCGCGGCCAGGTGGTCGTCGGCCCGATGACCGCCGCCGAGGTGCGCGACGCCATCGTCCGCCCGGCCGAGACGGTGGGCCTCGCGGTGGAACCGGGCCTCGTCGACCTGATGGTGCACGACCTCGGCGCGAGCGAGGACGGCGTCGTCGCCGACCCGGGATCGCTGCCGCTGCTCGCCCACGCGCTGCGCGCCACCTGGCAGGAGCGGGAGAACGGCACCCTCACGGTCGCCGGCTATCTGCGGGTCGGCGGTCTGCGCGGGGCGATCGCCCGTACCGCCGAGGAGACCTTCGGCGCGTTCGACGCCGCCGGCCAGGACCTCGCCTGGCAGATCATGCTGCGGCTGGTCCGCTTCGGCGACGGCACCGACGACACCCGCCGCCGCGTCCCCCGCGCCGAGCTGCTCGCCCTGTCCGAGCCGCGGGAGCCGCGGGAGCCGCGGGAGCCGGGGACGGCGGGGACGGCGGGGACGACCGCGGGCGCGACGACGCTGCCGGCCGCGCCGTCGACGGTGGTCGCCGGCGTGCTGGACGCGCTGGTCGGGGCGCGGCTGGTGACCGCGGACGCGGACAGCGTCGAGATCTCGCACGAGGCGCTGCTGCGGTCGTGGCCGCGGCTGCGTGAGTGGATCGAGGTCGACCGGGCCGCGGCCGTGGCCCGCCAGCGCCTCGCCGACGCCGCGACGAGCTGGGACAACGGCGGGCGCGACCCGTCCTACCTGTTCACCGGCAGCCGGCTGGCCGCCGCCCGCGAGTCGGTCGACAACGAGCCAGGCGGGGCCGGGCGCCCCCGCCGGCCCGCCCCCCCTCCCCCCCCCCCCCGCCCCCCCGCACGCCGGCCCGCCACGTCGAGGCGCGCCGCACCCGACGGCTGCGCCAGCTCGTCGCCGCCCTGACGGTGCTGGTCCTCGTCGCGAGCGGGGCGATGGCGTTCGCGTTCTGGCAGCGGGCCCGCGTCGCCGACGAGCGTGACGAGGCCCGCTCGGTCGCGATCGGCCGGCAGGCCGCGCAGTTGCGCGCCGCCGACCCCCTCGCCGCCGCCCAGCTCGCCGCCGTCGCCTACCGGCTCGCCCCGACGCCGGAGGCGCGCAGCGCCCTGCTGTCGACGTTCGCCAGCGGCTACGGCTTCGCCACCCGCCATCTCGGCAGCCAGACCCGCCCGATCGGCGCCGTCGCCTACAGCCGCGACGGCCGTCTCGTCGCCGCCGCCAGCGACGACTGGTCGGTCGCCCTGTGGGACGCCGCCGCCCCGTCCCGGCGCACGCCGCTCGCCACCATCCGCGGGCACCGACTCGCGGTGAAGTCCGTCGCCTTCAGCCCGGACGGCCGCTACCTCGCCACCGGCGGCGACGACCGCACCGTGCGGCTGTGGACGCTGACCGACCCGGCCCACCCGGCACTCGCCGCGACCCTGCCCGGCGCCACCGACTCGGTGTACGGGCTGGCGTTCAGCCCCGACGGGCGGATCCTCGCCACCGGCGGCTGGGGCGCGCAGGTGCGGCTGTGGAGCGTCGCGGACGTCGCCGCGGTCCGCCAGGTCGGCGCCGTCACCGCGCACACCGCGAACGTGCGGGCACTCGCCTACAGCGCCGACGGCTCCGAGCTGCTCACCGGCGGCGACGACGGCCGCGCGCTGCTGTGGGACGTGCGTGACGTCGCCGCCCCGGCGCCGCTCGGCGAGCTGACCAGCGAGGTCGGCTCGAACGTCGTGCTCAGCGCCTCGACGACGATCCGCTCGGTGGCGCTGAGCCCCGACGGCCGGCTCGCCGTCACCGGCGGCGATGACACCACCGCCCGCGTCTACGACGTCAGCGACCCGCGCCATCCCACCGTCGTGCAGGTCATCGACGAGGTCCGCGCCGTCACGTCGGTCGCGGTGAACACGGCGGGCCTGGTCGCCGTCGCGGCGAGCAACGCCGTGGAGATCTACGACCCGACCCGCCACGGTGACACCGTCGCCGTCCTCCCGCACGGATCGAAGGTCTGGTCGGTCGCGTTCAGCCCCGACGGGCGGACGCTGGCCAGCGGCGCCGACGACCGCACCCTGCGGCTGTGGGACGTCCCCGGCGCCACCCTCGTCGGAGCGTCGAAGTTCCTGTGGTCGACGGCCGTCGCCCCGAACGGGCGGGTGGTGGCCACCGGCGACTATGCCAACACCGTTCGGTTGTGGGACACCACCGACCCGGCCCGCCCGGTGCCCGCCGCCGAGCTCACCGGGCTGAACGCCGCCGCCGACAACGTCCGCTTCACCCCCGACGGCAAGGTCCTCGTCGCCGCGAGCCTCGACACCACCACCGGCTTCGACGGCACCGTCCTGCTGTGGGACGTCGCCGACCCGCGCCACCCCCGCGTGCTCGCCACCGTGCATCCCGGCATCGGCGGCATCGCCGACCTGAAGATCAGCCCGGACGGGCGCACGCTGGCGCTCGCCGGCTCCGACGCCCGCATCGCCCTGTGGGACATCGCCGACCGCGCCGCCCCCCGCCAGCGGGCCGTGTTCGGCGGGCAGCGCTACGACGTGTCCACGGTCAGCTTCAGCCCCGACGGGCGCACCCTCGCGTCGGGCAGCAGTGACCGTACAGTCCGGCTGTGGGACGTCACCAACCTCGACCATCCGGTCGGGCTCGGCACGATCGGCGGCTTCACCAGCGCGCTGATCACCGTCGCGTTCAGCCGCGACGGCGACACCCTCGCGGTCGGCAGCTTCGACACCCAGATCGCCCGGTGGGACGTCCGCGACCGGCGGGCCCCGCGCGCGCTCACCCCGCTGATCGGTCTGGGTGCCGGCGTCAACGCGATCGAGTTCAGCCCCGACAGCCGGCTCATGGCGGCGGCCGTCGGCGGCGCGAACGGGGTCGTGCGGCTGTGGGACGTCTCCGGCGGCGGGGACCCGAAACCGTACGCGACGTTCGCCGGCCGGTACAACGGCTTCGCCGCGGTCGCGTTCGCGCCGACGGGTGCGTACGTCGTCGGCGCGCCCTACCAGGTCGTGGGGTTCGTCTGGAGCCTGGACGCCCGGGCCACCGAGTCGGCCCTCTGCTCCCGCGCCGGCGACCCGCTGACCCGCGCCGAATGGAAGCAGTACCTGCCCGACCTCGGCTACGATCCGCCCTGCGGCTGAGCCTCACCGTGTCACCGAGGGGCTCGTGGGCAGGGGGGTCGTCGACGCGAGGGCCGTGGCGGCGATGAACAGTGCGGGGTCGGCGCGGCCGGGCGGGTTCGGGTCGCAGCGATCGGTCACCGAACGGGTCGCCGACGCGTTGCCGGCCTATGACGTGACGGCGGTGCTCGGCCACGGCGGCCACGCGGTGGTGCTCGCCGGGCGGCACCGTCGGCTTGGCCGCAGCGTCGCCATCAAGGTGCTGTCCACGGCCGGTTCCGACGGCGGCGCCCACGGCCGCTTCCTCGCCGAGGCCCGGGTGCTCGCCGGCCTCGACCATCCCCACATCGTCGGTATCTACGACTATGTCGAGTCCGCCGACCTGTGCCTGCTGGTGATGGAGCGCCTCGCCGGCGGCAGCGCCCGCACCCTCGCCGCGAACGGCCTGACCGTCGCCACGGTCGCCGCCGTCGGCCTCGCCGCCTGCGCCGCCCTGCGCTGCGCCCACGACGGCGGCATCCTGCACCGCGACGTCAAGCCCGACAACATGCTGTTCACCGCCGACGGCCTGCTCAAGGTCACCGACTTCGGCATCGCCAAGCTCGTCGGCGCCTCCGGCGCGGCCCCCAGCACGTTCGTCGGCACCCCCGTCTACATGGCACCCGAGCAGTTCGACGGCCGTCCCCTCGGCCCCGCCTGCGACCTGTACGCCCTCGGCGTCGTCCTCTATGAGCTGCTCAGCGGCCGCCCCCCGTTCGCCCGCTCGCTGCCGATGACCCAGCTCATGACCCTGCACCTGCGCACCCCGCCACCCCCGCTGGACGCGGTGCCGCCCGCCGTCGCCGCCGTCGTCGCCCGCGCGCTGGCCAAGGAC
>NZ_FZMO01000321.1 GCF_900197875.1 Frankia canadensis
GTAACCGACCTGCTGGGAGACATGGCCCCGACCGGCGGTCCCGGGGGGGGCGAGCGTGCGGGCGGCGTCGGTGAGGCTGCCGGCGGTGATGGTGCCGGCGGGCAGGGTGCTGATGGGGGTGTCGGGGGGTTGCTGTGCCCAGCCGCCGCCGGCCGGGCTGTAGAAGGTGAGCCAGATACCTCGGGTGTGGCTGGGGATGGGATGGCGGGCGTCGCCGTGGTGGTGGAGCCAGCGGTGTCCGGCGCGGGCTTCGTCGTCGGCGTTCCACGGTGACCAGGAGACGGCGACGATCGGGACGGTCAGCGTGGCGGGGGTGTGGGAGGTGGGTGTGGCGCCGTGGACGGCGAGCAGGGCGGCGGTGGGCTGCTGGTAGGCGCCGATCGGCGCGGCGAACAGCATCAGCCCGTTCGTGGCGGGCAGCCGCCGCAGGTGGACCGGTTCTGCGGGTGGGGTGGCGGCGGCGGTGCGGGCCCAGCGGGTCATCTGGGGGGTGGCGTAGAACAGGGTGGCGCCGCCGAGCCGGCTGGCTTCCTGGCGGGCGAGGATCTCCCCTGCGGCCTGGGCGCTGGCGACGGCAGGGAGCAGGGTGCTGCGGATGGTGAGGGCCGTCTCGGCGAGCAGTTGTCGGCCGGCGGTGCTGGCCAGATGGTCGCGCATCCGGAGCCGCCAGTCCGCGAGGTCGCGGGCAGCGGGCGGTGTCCAGCCATTTTCTGCGTCGGTGTCGTCGGGTTGCTCGACGTTCACGGAGCTGTCCTCCTTTCGAGTGCGGGTCAGGCACTGCGGGGCTGGGGGGCGCGGGGGATGAGCCGGGCGACGTTTTCGGCGATGGCTTCGGCGAGTTCGGGCAGGACGTGGGTGTAGGTGTCGGCGGTGATGGCGATGGAGGAATGGCCGAGGAGTGCCTGGACGGTTTTGAGGTCGGCGCCGGCGGCGAGGGCGAGGGTGGCGGCGAGGTGCCGCAGGTCGTGGACGCGGATGGGGGGTAGGCCGGCGTTCTCGACGAGGGCGGCGAAGTCGCGGCGCACATGGTCGGGATTGAGCGCGGCACCGAACTCGTCGGTGAAGACGAGGCCGGTGTCGGTCCAGCGGGGACCGGCGGCGAGGCGGCGGGCTTGTTGGCGGCGGCGGTGGAGGCGGAATTCTCGGGCGAGGTCGGCGTCGAGGCTGATGACGCGGTCCCCGGCGTCGGATTTCGGGGTGCTCATGCCGTAGCGGGTGATCTGCCAGCGGATCGTGACCGTGTAGGGGGCGGTGTCGATGGCGAGGTCGGGCCAGTGCAGGGCGCAGGCTTCTCCGCGGCGTGGTCCGCGTTGGGCGATGAGCCGGAACAGCAGATAGAGCGGGCTGTCTTCGGCGTGGTCGAGGAAGTGGCCGGCGAGGTCGGGGGTCCAGACCATGACCTTGGAGGGGACCTCGCCGGTCTCGAGCCAGTGCACGACCCGTTCGGCGGTCCACAGCAGCGCTTTCGGGCGTTTACCGGAAGGTATTTCGACGAACTGCGCCGGGTTCATCATGATTTTCCCGCGGCGGATAGCCGCGTTCAGCGCCGCCCGCAGGGTGGCGCGGACACGTTGCTTGTTCGCGTCGCCCATGAGCCGCCGGCCTTTGAACTCGGCCTTTTCTGCTGCTGTGCCGGTGGCGCGGACCCGGCGGATCGTCTCGTTTTGGGCGTCGATCTGGTCGAAGAGGTCCTCGAGATGTCCGACGGTGAGCAGGTGCAGGGGAATGTCACCGATGTAGGGTTTGAGGTGCAGGCGGATGTTGATTTCGTAGCCGTCGCGGGTGGACCGGCTGATGGTGCGCCGGCCGGCCAGCCACTGGTCGAGCCATCCTCCGACGGTGAGCGTCGGGTCGAGATCTGTTTTCCGTTGATATCGGCCGGCGATCTCCCCGGGGTCGGGGAGAGGTGTGCGCTCGCCGATCGCAGCGACGATGAGCGCGACGACCGCCTGCATGCCGGCCGTGTCACCCGGGTCGGGGATGGCGAGGAGGTTTTCGATGCGGTCGACCTCGCGTTCGGCGGCGTCGCTGGTGGCGAATCCGCCGCGCCGCCGGTGGTTGCGTTTCCCGTCGGGGCCGGGGGGCAGGTCGACCGCGTAGTACCAGGTGCCGTGATCTGACCGCCAGCTGTTCGATCCCTTGCGGCGCAGCCGCGGACAGTTCCCGCCGAGGGGCTTTCGTGTGTTCGGGTCTTTGCAGCCGCAGCGTTTGAAAATGGTTCGTTTCACGGGGCTCCCTTGTATGGGTGTGGGACCGGGAAATCGGATGAATATCCGACCGGCGTCCATTCAGGCTCGGTCGTCACGGGAATGTCAAGCGGCATCGTCATGTTTCTTTGTTGATTCCCAGGTAGGAGCGGAGAGCCGCGGTGGGTACCTTGTATCGGCCGTCGACCCGGTGTATGTCCACGGGGAATTCGCCGTGCTGGGCGAGGAGGTAGCTTTTCGTGCGGCCGATACCGAGGATCTCGCCGGCGGTGACGAGGCCGATGACGGCGGGCAGCGCGAGGATGTCCGCCTCGGTCCACTTCTTCACACAGGACCTTTCCCAGAGCAGCGGGAGGAGGAGCGGGCACGGCCAGGCGCGGCGGCCTGGCCGGTGCCGCGCGGCAGTGGCGCACGCGGCAGGACCGGCGGCAGGCGCCGAGGGATCGCGTGCGCCCGTGCGGCCCTGCCGCCGGGCCGTGTACCGGCCCGGCGGCAGGGCTGTCAGGGCTTTCGCCAGGGGACTGTCAGGCGTTTCGCCAACGAACTGTCAGATCGCCCCGAGCGGGCCGTCCACTGTCAGACGGCCTGTTGTGGCTGGTCAGGGGTGCTGTCAGGGGGGTGGTGTGGGGTGCGGAGCAGGAGGATGTCCTCGTGGGCGATCACATGGAGGGGGTGGCCGGCGGCGCGGGCGGTGCGGATGTTGTGGAGGGCGAAGAAGGTGGCGCGGGGGGTGAGGGCGCCGTCCGGGTGGAGGGCGGCCAGGAGGGCGGCGGCCCGGGCGTGTAGGTGTAGGCCGGTCTCATCGGCGAGGTCGAGCAGGGCGCCGGGGAGGTCGACGAGGGCGCCGGCGTGGCGGTAGGGGCGGACGGCGAGCGCGAGAATCCCGCCGGGGCGGAGCAGGGTGTGGGCGGCGGTGAAGACGTCGGCGATGCCGTCGAGGAGTTCCTCGAGGTCGCCGTTGGCGAGATTCTTGGGGTTTTCCGAGTAGCGGTAGTCGGTTTTGTTCACTCCGGCGCCGGGGGTGGCGGTGATGGTGCCGTGGGTGGCCTGCCCGTAGGGCGGTGAGGTGAGCAGCAGACCGATCTGACCGTGATATTCGACGGGCACGATGTCGAGGAGGCGGCGGGCGTCGCCGCGGATCACGACCCCGCTTCCGGGGGCGTTCTGCTGGTAGGCGAGGGCGATGTTGGCGCGGGCCAGCGACACCCAGCGGGATTCCAGGTCCACCCCGAGGGCGACCCGGCCGAGGTGTACGCCCTCGACGAGGGTGGTGCCGATGCCGCACATCGGGTCGAGAAGGATGTCGCCGGGCTTGCTGTAGTGGGTGATGAGGTGGCGGGCGAGAGCGGGGAGCATTCTGGCGGGGTGTTGCATGGAGGCGGGGGTGTAGCGGCCGGCGCGTTGGAGGCGGGGGTGTTGCTGGCCGGCGGGAATCAGACTGAATCCTCGGGGCGGCGGCGGGGTGTTGTCGGTCAACGGCTGCTCCGGGGGGC
>NZ_FZMO01000341.1 GCF_900197875.1 Frankia canadensis
GGCGTCGAGGGCGTACGTCTCGGCGAGGCGCTCGTACATCCAGTCGGCGACCACGCCGGCGGTGGCGTCGTAGCCGAACAGGTAGTCCACGGTGGCGGCCATCTCGAACGCGCCCTTGTAGCCGTGGCGGCGCATCGCGGCCAGCCAGCGCGGGTTGACGACCCGGGCGCGGAACACCCGGGAGGTCTCCTCGTTCAGGGTCCGCGTGCGCACGGCGTCGGGGCGGGTGCTGTCGCCGATGTAGGCGGCGGGGGCGCGGCCGGTCAGCGCGCGGACGGTGGCGACCATGCCGCCGTGGTACTGGAAGTAGTCGTCGGAGTCGGCGATGTCGTGCTCGCGGGTGTCGACGTTCTTCGCGGCCACGGCGATGCGCCGGTAGGCGGTCTCCATGTCCTCGCGGGCGGGAGTGCCCTCGACGCCGCGGCCGTACGCGTAGCCGCCCCAGGTGGCGTAGACCTCGGCGAGGTCGGCGTCGTCGCGCCAGTTGCGGCTGTCGATGAGCGGCAGCAGGCCCGCGCCGTACGCGCCGGGTCGCGAGCCGAAGATGCGCAGCGTGGCGCGCCGCTCGTCGCCGTGGACGGCGAGGTCGGCGCGGGCGTGGGCGCGGACGAAGTTGTCCTCGTCGGGCTCGTCGAGGCCGGCGGCAAGCTGGACCGCGTCGTCGAGCATCGCCACGACGTGGGGAAACGCGTCGCGGAAGAAGCCGCTGATGCGCACGGTGACGTCGATGCGGGGGCGACCGAGCTCGGCGAGGTCGATGGGTTCCAGACCACGCAGTCGGCGTGACGCGTCATCCCACAGCGGCCGCACCCCGAGCAGGGCCAGTACCTCTGCCACGTCGTCGCCGGAGGTCCGCATCGCCGACGTGCCCCAGACGGACAGGCCGACCGACTCGGGCCAGCGCCCGGTGTCGGCGCGGTAGCGCTCCAGCAGCGAGGCTGCCATCGCCTGGCCGGTTTCCCAGGCGAGCCGGCTGGGCACGGCCTTCGGGTCGACGGAGTAGAAGTTGCGGCCGGTCGGCAGCACGTTGACCAGCCCGCGCAACGGCGAACCACTCGGCCCCGCCGGCACGTAGCCGCCGTCGAGGGCGTGCAGAACCCCGGTGATCTCGTCGGTGGTGCGGGCCAGCCGCGGCACGATCTCCGTGGCCGCGAACCGCAGCACCGCGCCCACGGCCTCCCGCCGCTCGTCCGGAGCCTGCAGGTCCGCGGGCTCGGGCAGGACGGCGTCCAGGGCGGAGGGGACGGCGTCGGGGTTCCAGCCGTGCCGCTCCATGGCGGTGACCAGGGCATGGGCGGTGCGTTCGGTGGCGTCGACGTCGGCGCGGGTGGCGGCGCCGGCGTCCTCCGTGAGGCCGAGGGCCTCGCGCAGGCCGGGAAGACTGTGCGTGCCGCCCCACATCTGGCGGGCGCGCAGCATCGCGAGCACCAGGTTCACCCGGGCCTCGCCGGTCGGGGCGAGGCCCAGGACGTGCAGGCCGTCGCGGATCTGCGCGTCCTTCACCTCGCACAGCCAGCCGTCGACGTGCAGCAGGAAGTCGTCGAACTCGGCGTCGTGCGGGCGGTCGGCGAGGCCGAGGTCGTGGTCGAGCCGGGCTGCCTGGATGAGCGTCCAGATCTGCGCGCGGATCGCCGGCAGCTTCGCCGGGTCCATCGCGGCGATCGACGCGTGCTCGTCGAGCAGCTGTTCCAGACGGGCCATGTCGCCGTAGCTCTCGGCGCGGGCCATCGGCGGGACGAGATGGTCGACGAGGGTGGCGTGCGCGCGCCGCTTGGCCTGCGTGCCCTCGCCGGGGTCGTTGACCAGGAACGGGTAGATGAGCGGCAGGTCGCCGAGCGCCGCGTCCGACGGGCAGGACGCGCTCATCCCCACCGTCTTGCCGGGCAGCCACTCCAGCGTCCCGTGCTTGCCGAGATGGACGAGCGCGTGCGCGCCGAACCCGCCGCCGGACCCGGTGGCGCCGCTGCCGACCGCGGCCGCGCCAGCACCAGCGCCGGTAACGTCGGCGTCGGCGTCGGCCGTGGGAGGGGCGGACAGCCAGCGGTAGGCGGCCAGGTAGTGGTGGCTCGGCGGCAGGGCCGGGTCGTGGTAGATCGCGACCGGGTTCTCGCCGAAGCCGCGCGGCGGCTGGACGAGCAGCACGACGTTGCCGGCGCGCAGGGCGGCCAGCACGATCTCGCCGTCGTCGTCGTGGGAGCGGTCGACGTAGAGGTCGCCGGGCGGCGGGCCCCAGTGGCGTTCGACGGCCTCGCGCAGGTCGGCGGGCAGCGTGGCGTACCAGGAACGGTAGGCGGCGGCGGTGATGCGCACCGGGTTGCCGGCGAGCTGCTCCTCGGTCAGCCACGCCGGGTCCTGCCCGCCGGCGGCGATGATCGCGTGGATGAGGGCGTCGCCGTCGCCGGCCGCCACGCCCGGCAGCGCGTCCGGGCCGTCGGCGGGGCCGATGTCGTAGCCGGCGTCGCGCATCGCCCGCAGCAGTGCGACGGCGCTCGCCGGGGTGTCGAGGCCGACCGCGTTACCGATGCGGGCGTGCTTCGTCGGGTAGGCGGACAGCATCAGCGCGATCCGGCGCCGCGCCGGTGGGATGTGGCGCAGCCGGCCGTGGGCGAGGGCGATGCCGGCGACCCGGTCGGCCCGTTCCGTATCGGCGACGTAGCTGGTCAGGCCGTCCTCGTCGACCTCCTTGAAGGAGAACGGGACGGTGATGAGCCGGCCGTCGAACTCGGGGATCGCGACCTGGGTGGCCGCGTCCAGCGGGGACAGGCCGTCGTCCGAGCCGGCCCACGCCTCCCGGCCGCCGGTCAGGCACAGCCCTTGCAGGATCGGGATGTCGAGGGCTGCCAGAGCACCAACGTCCCAGGCCTCGTCGTCGCCGCCCGCGCCCACCGCCGCCGGCTGGCTGCCACCCGCGGCGAGCACCGTGACGACCAGCGCGTCCACCTGGCCGAGAACCTCGAGCAGCCCCGGCTCCGCGGCGCGCAGCGACGCGCAGAACACCGGCAGTGCCCGCC
>NZ_FZMO01000304.1 GCF_900197875.1 Frankia canadensis
GGAGCGAGCTCGCACCTCATGGAGGCGTGGGACCCGCAGGAGGGGCTGGCGCGGACCGAACGCCACGGCGGCACTGTGGCCGTCACGGCCACGCCGTTCCTGCAGATGCTGAGGGCGGGCCACCACCGCTGCCAGGCCCGCCCCCGCCAGCCCGAACCCCGTGGCGATCAGCCGCGTCGGCCGCTCCCCCACCGTGACGACGCCGATCTCGCCGAACCCGGCGTTGCCGGCCCGCGCCCGGGTGTACTCCAGCAGCCACAGCGCGCAGCCGGCCGCGACCAGCAGGCCGCCCGACGCGCCGAGGCACCACAGCGCCGTCAGGCAGAGCATGTCCCCGCAGCGGTCCGCGACGGAGTCCAGCACGAAGCCCCGGGGCCCGGCCCGGTCGGTCAGCACCGCGACGGCACCGTCGACGCTGTCGGCGACGCCCCCGACCACCAGCGCCGCGACCCCGAGCAGCGGCCAGCGCCCGCCCGCCGCGGCCGTGGGCACCGCGAGCCCGGTGACGACCACGCCCGCCGCCGTCACCGCGGACGGCGGCACCCGCAGGGCCGCCAGCGGGCTCGCCAGCCGGTGCACCCACGTCAGCCAGGCACGCACCAGCCACAGGCCGTCACGCGGGTCGTAGCCGCCGTGCAGCCGCGCCCAGCGGTCAAGGTAGGCGTCGCGGTCGGGTACCGGGGTGCGCACGCCGTCCATCGTGCCCGCGGCGACCCGCCGCCTCCCGCCGGTGGCCGCCGCCGAGCGTACCGGCGGCGTCGATCGCGGCCGCGGCATACAGTCAGCGACGTGACCGAGCAGGCGAACGGCGTGGTGGCGAGCCTCGATGACCTGGACGCGGAGACGGTGTTCGCCGCGCACCGCGACCAGGTGATCCTCGCGGTGCACATCGCCCCGGTCTTCAACACCCTCGACCTGGGCCTGGTCTCCGCCGTGATCGACGCCGCCAACCAGGCCGGGTTCGCGCTGGTGCGCGAGCGCGCCTTCCGCGACGAGTGGCTGCTGTGCGTGTTCGACGCCTACGACGACCACACCGCCGACCACACCGCCGACCCGGCGGCCGGTCCCGACCCGGAGCCGGCGCGCGGCGCGGTCGGCGACGGGGACGCCTGAGCGGCCCCGTCGCGGCACTACCGGACGGCCTGGAAGATCTCCCGGGTGGCGCTGGACCGGTTGAGGGTGATGAAGTGCAGGCCGGGCGCGCCGCCGTCGAGCAGGCTCCGGGACAGCTCGGCGGCGACCTCGACGCCGATCGCCCGCACCGCCGCCGGATCGTCGGCGACCGCCTCCAGCCGGGCGGCGAGTGCGGGCGGGAAGGCGGCGCCGGACAGCTGCGCCATCCGGACGATCTGCGCGACGTTGGTCACCGGCATGATCCCCGGGATGATCGGCTTGTCGCAGCCCAGCGCGCGGACCCGGTCGACGAGGCGGAAGTAGTCGTCCGCGCCGAAGAAGAACTGGGTGATGGCGTAGTCGGCGCCGGCGTCGAACTTGCCGACCAGGTGGCGCGCGTCGGCGTCGAGATCGGCCGAGCGGGGGTGCTTGTCGGGGAAGGCCGCGACGCCGACGCAGAAGTCACCGACGGAGCGCACCAGCCGGACCAGCTCGTCGGCGTACGACAGGCCCCGCGGGTGGGCCGCCCACTCGCCCTGCGGGTCGCCCGGCGGGTCACCGCGCAGCGCCAGCACGTTGCGCACGCCGGCGCCGGCGTAGTTGCCGATCACCTGGCGCAGCTCGGCGACGGAGTGGTTGACCGCCGTGAGGTGCGCGATCGGGGTGAGCGTGGTCTCCGTGGCGATGCGCTCGGTCACCCGGATCGTGCCGTCGCGAGTGGAGCCGCCGGCGCCGTAGGTCACCGAGACGAACGACGGGCGCAGCGCCTCGATCTGGCGCAGCGCCGTCCACAGCTGGCGCTCGCCGTCCGCGGTGCGGGGCGGGAAGAACTCGAAGGAGAACGACGGAACCCCCGAGGCGAGGAACTCGGCCATCGTCGTCGGTTTCGCGCTCACAGTCGGGACCGCCGTCATGCCCTGAGAGTAGCCCGGAGAGGACCACGCCCTGGGACGGCCTTCGGGATCCGGGGAGACGGCTCAGATGGGCAGCGGGCCGAGCGGCGCCGTCAGGCCCACCCGCACCCGTCCGCTGACCGTCCGGGTAACGATCTGGCGGGCCGCGCCGGGCACCGGGGTCAGCTCGAGGTCGACGCCGCGCGGGTCGCCGGCCTCGGTCTGCACGCCGTACTCGGCGTCGGGCAGCATGACGGTGACCAGGCCCGTGTCGCTGCGCGCGTGCACGGCGTCCGGCGGCGCGGCGAAGTGCAGGGTGACGTCGCCGCCGTGGCTGCGGGCGGCGACGGGGCCGGCACCGAGCTCGCGGCCGGCGATCGTGCCGTCCCGGGTGACCAGCGACAGCTCCCCACCGAAGCCCCACAGGGTGATCTCCCCGCTGAGCACCTCGGCACGCAGGCGGGTACCGGGCGGCACGGCCAGCTGGACGCGCACCTCGCTGCGCCGGCCGTCGACGCGCAGGCGACCGTCCGCGACGGTCACCCGGGGGGACGCGCGGCCGGGCCGGCGGCGCACGGTGAGCTCGACGCGCACGTCAGCGCGGTCGCGCTCGGCCGCCTCAACCCGGCCCGCGGCCACCATGACCTCGACGGCGTCGATACCGTCGACGGTGTGGACCAGCTCGGCGGGCGGCAGCCGCAACAGGGAGAGACCGCCCAGCGCGGCGACCAGCAGCACGGCGGCGACCACGACGACGGCGGTGTCGAACACGGGCACACCGCACGGTACCCCGCCGCCGCGCGATGACCGGGGCCCGACGATGACCGAGCTGGGGCCGCGGGTGTCCGCCGTGCTGCGCCGGTTCGCCCGGGCCCGCGGCGAGGCGCTGCGCGGGATCGACGCCGAGCTCGAACCGTTCGTCCAGCTCGCCGAGGACGTGCTGGTCCGCGGGGGCAAGCGGGTGCGCCCGGCGTTCTGCTACTGGGGCTGGCGCGGTGCGGGCGGCGAGGACTGTGACGAGATCGTCACGGCGGCCGCCTCCCTGGAGGTGCTGCACGCCTGCGCACTCGTGCACGACGACGTGATGGACGACTCGGACCTGCGCCGCGGCCGCCCGAGCGCGCACCGGCGCCTGGCCGGCCTGCACGCGGCGGACGGGCGCCCCGGGGATCCGGCCGCCTTCGGCCGCTCGGCCGCGATCCTGCTCGGTGATCTGTTCCTGACCTGGGCCGACGACCTGCTCATGGCGAGCGGGCTGGCGCCAGGCGCGCTCGCGCGGGCCTGGCCGACCTACGCCCGGATGCGCGCCGAGCTCGTCGCCGGGCAGTACCTGGACCTGACCGGACGGCTCCTCGACGCGGACGGGCGGGTGGCCGCGGACCCGGCGCGGGTGGGCCGCATCGCCCGGTACAAGACCGCCGGCTACACGGTGATCCGCCCGCTGCAGCTCGGCGCTCTGCTCGCCGGCGCCCCGCCGGGGCTGCTCGACGCCTACGCGGCGTTCGGCCGGCCGCTCGGCGAGGCGTTCCAGCTGCGCGACGACATCCTCGGCGTGTTCGGTGACCCGGCGGTGACGGGCAAGCCCGCCGGCGAGGATCTGCGGGACGGCCGGCCCAACGCGCTGCTGACGCTGGCCCTGCGCCACGCCGACCCGCCGGCCGCGGCGGCGCTGCGCGCGCTCGTCGCCGCCCCGGCGACCCCGGCGGCACTGGCCCGGGCGCGGGAGCTGATCGTCGCCAGTGGCGCCCTCGCGCTCGCCGAGGAGCGCATCGCCGCGCACACCGCGCGGGCGCTGGCCGCCCTGGACGACCGCGACCTCGACAGCCCGGTCCACGACGCGCTCGCCCGGCTCGCCACCGCCGCCACGGCACGGGCACTGTGACCGGTCACTGTGACCGGTCACGGCGCGCAGGGCGCCGGTGGGGCGGGCGGCGCGGGGACACGGGAGGTGGGTGGCTGATGCGCACGGTGGAGGGTCCGACGGACCATGTCGTCATCGTCGGCGCGGGGTTCGCGGGGCTGTCGGCGGCGCTGCGCCTGGCCGGGGCGGGCCGGCGGGTGACGGTACTCGAGCGGGAGGCGGTGC
>NZ_FZMO01000073.1 GCF_900197875.1 Frankia canadensis
GGCGGAGGGTGGGAGGCGGGCGGCGGGTGCCTCGTCCGCGCAGGGCGCCGAGCCGGCGAGCCAGCCATCCAGCTGCCAGCGGACACGGTCGGTGATGGCGGCGGCGGACAGGGGACCGTCGTGACGCCAGGTCCGCACGTGGTGCTCGCCGCGCTCGGTCTCCGCTTCGATCCGGATCCCGGTGCAGGCCAGCCCCTGCTCACGGAGCCGCTCGTGCGCCTGCTCGGCGAGGCGGCGGGCGGCGAGGGCCGCCCGCTCGATCCGGTCGGCCGGCGGCTCGAACGCCGTGGTGACTCCGAGGTCGAGGGGCTGCTCCCGCGGGGCCACGGCCCGCGGGTCCACTCCTTGGGCCAGCCGGTGCGCCCAGCCGCCGCCCGGTCCGAACCGGGCGGCCACGTCGGCGGCCGGCAGCACCGCGAAACTCCCGAGCGTGACCAGCCCCAGCCGGCGCAGGAGCTCGACGAGCGCGTCGTCGCCGAGCAGGTCGACGGGAAGCGGGGCGAGGAAGGCCGCGCTGCCCCCTGGCGGGACGACCGCGCCGGCCCGGGCGGCGACCCCGGCGGCGAACGGCCCCTCGGCCACCCCGATCCCGCAGGACGGCGGCGCACCGGCCATCTCGGCCGGCCCGCTCCCGGCAGACCCGGCCAGCCTGGCCGCGGCCGGCCAGGCGGCGGCCAGCGCCCGGCGCACCTCGCCGACGGCGGCCTCGTCCCCGCCGAAATACCGGGCGGCGCCGCGGACCGGCACGACGCACTCCCCGGGGCTCCGTACCTCCACCCCGGGAATCACCGACTCGACCGCGACGACCAGCGGCTCGAAGACCCGGGCGGCCCGCCCCGGATCGGCCGACACCAGGACGATCTCGGGGCAGCGGGACTGTGCCTCCCGCCGGCGCAGGCCCGGGCGCACTCCCAGGTGCCGGGCCGCGGGGGTCACGGCGATCACCCGCCCCGCGGCCAGCACCGCGGCGGGCTGGTCGGCAGCGGCACCGGCGGCGATGACCGGCCAGTCCGGGTAGTGCACGGCGAGCATGCGGACCGGCATCTCAGGCCACCCCGACGGGCAGGACCCGCACCGACGCCGCGTCGGGCGCCGACGCGGGCGAGGCCCCGGTGCCGGACAGCCACACCCGGCGGGATCGCCGCGCCGCGCCGCGCCCCGACACCTCCACCAGCAGGTTGCCTGTCCGCACCCGGCCATGACCGGGACCGACGCCGTCCCACCGCCGCTCGACGGCGACCACCCGCAGGTCGGCTCCCTCCCAGCCGCCCACGGCGACCAGGACGGCTCCCCGCTCCCGCGCGCGTGCCATCAGCCGCCGCCCGTCCGCCGGCCGGGACCGGTCCGGCGGCCGGACGACCACGACGTCCATGGCGTCGAGCAGCGCGGCCGCGACCGCCGGCCACCGCGCGCCCGCGGCGGGCACCAGCACGAGGCGCTCCAGCTCGACGCCCGCCTCGGCGGCGGCGAGCAGACCGAGCTGGGCGAAACCCACGACCGCGCACCACGCGCCCGCCTGGGACGGCCCGCACAGCACCGTCAGCAGCAGCGAGGCGGATCCGGTGACCGCGACCGTCGTCCCTCGCCGCAGCCCTGCCTCGGGCAGGACCGCGGCGAGAGCGGAGACGACCGGCAGCAGCCGCCCGCCACTGTCCCCCACCCGCCGCGCCGGGCTACGGGCGATCTCCTGCAGGGCGGCCAGCGCCGCCGGGCCTGCCACGCCGGTTAACCCCGCCCCGGCGGGGCGGCGACCGGCCCGCCCTCGGCCGGGCCGCTGCCGGCGAGCACCGGCTGGGACGGCAGCCCCAGCGCGTCCTCGACGGCGCCGATGAACAGCTCCACCTGGCGGATCAGATCGTCGGCGTCCCGCCGGCCCACCACGTTCAGCCCGGCTTCCGCGGCCGCCCGCCGGCCGGCGCCCGCCGCGAAGAAGTCCGCCCACTCGGTGAGCTCGGGGGCGACCCGCACGAGCAGGCACCACGCGCTGACCGGCCGGCCCCGGCGGCCGGGGCGCGGGCGCGCCCGGTCGGCCAGCACCGCCGCGGCGGCCCGCAGGGCCGCGAGATGGGCGAGGGCGTACCGCTCCCCGACCCGGGTGGTGTACTCGGCCTCCCCCAGGCCACGGCGGGCGGCGGCGAGCAGCTCGTCCCGGGAGCGGTGGGGCAGCCCCGCGGCCGGCAGCAGGGCCCGCCCGGCCGGTCCGGCACAGACGCCGGGCCCGGCGGACGTACCCTGCGTCCGAGCGGCGTCCCCCGCGGGGCCCAGGCCACGGACAGGTCGGCCCATGACGGTCATGACAGCCCTCCCGACGTCGAACACAGGTTCGAATACCGGGAAAGGTAGCCCGCGTTCGGCCGGCTCGTCAAACACCCAGGTGGCGAACATATGAGCGAGCGGGCGCGGCGGGTGTGCGCTCCAGCAGGCGCAGGAACCAGCCCAGCACCAGCAGCGCCACCACGTCGGGCACCCAGCCCAGCCGCGGATCCGGGGCATCCCCCCGACGGGTATCCCCCGGGCCCGCGACCGCCACCCGGCCCACCCGGCCCACCCGGGTGACCTGGGGGTCGAGCAGGTCGGGATCGGCGATCACCAGCGCCGTCCCGTCCAGCGCGAACCGAATGATGTTGACCTCGCGGTGCCCCACCAGGCCGCTGGCGAACTCGGCGCGGGTCGGCTCGAGCCACCGCAGCGACGCACCGTCCGCCAGGCGCACCCGGCCACCGACCCGCTCGGGCGTGAACGCCGCGACCGGCACCAGCCCCATCGGCTCGACCAGGCGCACACCCCGGCCGTCGACGTCCGCCTCCAGCACGAACGGGCGGCGGGCGGCCATCAACTCGACCCGCCCCCGCGAACCCCAGTCGGCGAGCACCGCGTCCTCGTCGGCCTCGACCCACACCTGCCGGACCGCGGCCCGCCGGCTCGACGCGTCCCGGAACACCACGTCGTGCGGCAGCCCGCCGGCCCGCCGGGGCAGCGCGTCCGCCGCGTCCCCGGCCGCCGGCCGCCCCGCCGGGAACACCTCCACCGAGGACGCCTCCCCCGGCGAACCCTGGGCCGCCAGCGGCCCCGTCGCCAGCGGCCCCGTCGCCAGCGGCCCCGTCGGCAGTGGCTCCGCCTGTGTCACCAGGACCGGGCGGATGCCGCGCGAGGTCGGCGCCCGTCCCCGCGTCCCGGGCCGTCGCGCGAGGATCCTCGTCATCTCGATCGCCATCAGGTCAACACCTCCACACCAACACCGGCCGTCTGCCGGTTTCCCGTAGTCCTCGGGTTCTCGTTGGTGCGAGTGCACCCCACCCACGTCAACCGGCCATACCCGCACGGTCACCACGTCCATTGAGCGACCGTTGAGGAGAGTGGGGAGAGCCCGCGAGGCCGGAGGTCACGGAGAGCATCCGTTGCTGCCGCCCGCGCCACGACACTGACGCCGAACCGACAGTGAACGGACCGGATCGGTGGTTGCCGCGCCCTCCCCTCCCGGCGCACGCTGCGATAAACACTCATCACCCGGGGTCGTGGGAACGGCCGGGGACGCGCGCCGAGAGGACCAGATGCCCGACCGCGACAGCCTGCAGTTCGCCATCCTCGGTCCGCTGGAGGTCACCGCGGCCGGGACGCCGCTCACGCTGGGCGGCACCCAGCGCAAGGTGCTGATGACCGTGCTGCTGCTCGAGGTCGGCCAGGTCGTGCCGATCCACCGGCTGCTGGAGACGATCTGGGGCGAGGACCCGCCCGACCGGGCCATGGCCACCCTGCGCACGCACGTCAGCGAGCTGCGCCGCAAGCTGGAGGCGGGCCCGACGCCCCAGGTGCTCGTCCGCAAGGGCACGGGCTACCTGCTCGCCGTCCGCCCGGAGCAGATCGACGCCTGGCAGGCCCGCCGCCTGCTGGAGCAGGGCCGGCGCGCGGTGGACGACGGCGACCCGGTCAGCGCGATCGCCCCGCTGCAGGAGGCCCAGTCGCTGTGGCGCGGCCCGCCGCTGGCGGACGTGACGGACCATCCGTTCGCGCGCAGCTACATCGAGGCCCTCGAGGAGGTGCAGCTCGACGTGGTCAAGACGCGCATCGCCGCCGACCTGTCGCTGGGCCGGCACCGGGAGGTCCTCGGCGACCTGCGCATGCTGGTCGCCCGCCACCCGCACGACGACGGGCTGTGCCGCGAGCTCGTCCTCGCCCTGTACCGCGACGGCCGGGTCGAGGACGCCGCCCGGGCCTGTCGGGACGGGCTGGCGGCGCGCCACGACCTCGGGCTGGACTCCCCCCGGCTGCGCCGGTTGCAGGAGGACGTGCTGCGGGGGGCGTCGGGCCTCGCCTGGGCCCCGCCGCGATCCCTGGGCCGCCCGTCGCCGGCCGCGCCCGTCACCGGCGGCGGGCAGCCGCTGCCACCGGACGTCGCCGAGTACACCGGGCGGGACACCATCCAGTCCCGGGCGTGCGCGCTGCTGACCGACCGGGCCGCGCTCGGCGCCGGTTGCGTCACGGTGGCCTTCGCCGGCAAGGCGGGGGCCGGCAAGACGGCCCTGGCGGTGCACATCGCCCACCGCGTGCGCGCCGGGTTCACCGACGCGCTCTACGTCGACCTGCGCGGCACCAGCGAGCCGCTGGACCCGACGCGGGTGCTCGCCCGGTTCGTCCAGGCGCTCGGGGTGAGCCGGGCGGCGGTGCCGGCCGACCCGGACGACCTCGCCGAGATGTACCAGGAGCTGCTGGCCACCCGGCGGGTCCTGATCATCCTGGACAACGCGGCGGGCGAGGCGCAGATCCGCCCGCTGATGCCGGCCGGCCGGGGCTGCGCCGTGCTCATCACCAGCAGGTCCCGCCTGCCCGGGCTGACCGTGCCCTACTGGACCGTCGACGTCCTCATTCCCAGCGACGCGGTGGAGCTGCTGACCAAGGTGGTCGGCGCGGCGCGGGTGGAGGCGGAGCCGGAGGCGGCGCGCGACATCGTCGGGCTGTGCGGCTACCTGCCGCTGGCGATCCAGATCGCCGGGCGCAAGCTGGCCGCGCACCCGCACTGGCGGCTGACCCGCCTCGCGCACCGGCTCGCCAACGAGCGCGACCGGCTGTCCTGGCTGGAGGTCGGCGACCTGGAGATCCGGGCCAGCTTCCAGCTGAGCTACGCGGGTCGGCCCCCCGACGAGCAGCGCGCCTTCCGTCTGCTGTCGCTGCCCGCGGTCAACGACATCACCCCGTGGGCCGCCGCCGCGGTCCTCGACCTCGATCTGGACGAGGCCGAGGATGTCGTGGACCGGCTCGCCGACGCGCAGCTGCTGGAGCGGCGGGGGACCGACCCGACCGGGGCCGAGCGCTACCGCTTCCACGATCTGCTGCGGGTCTTCGCCCGGGAGCAGGAGACCGGCGTCGGCACGGGCGTCGGGGCGGGCACCGTGACGGTCTGGCCCGAAGGTGACGTCGCCCCGGACCGCACCGACGGCGCGGACAGGCCCGATGCCGCGGTCCCGCACGATCCTCCGGCGTTGTCCGGTGAACACCGGGCGGCGCTGGGGCGACTGCTGTACGCCTATCTGGTGATGTTGCGCGCCGCGGTCGACGTCTTCAGCCCCGGGCGGGTGCGCGTGCTCGATCCCGGCCGGGGATGGACGGGCCCCGGCGGCGACGAGGAGGCGCGCCTGGCCACGTGGGCCGTCGTCGACGCCGACGACGCTGATCTGGCCCAGTTCGTCCGCCGGCCGCTGGTGTGGTTCGCCACGGAGCGGTCGAACCTGCTCGCCCTGGTGGGGCAGGCGCACGCGGCCGGTCTCGACCAGCCGACCTGGCTGCTGGCCGCCGAGGCGGCGGACTTCTACGCCTTCGGCGCGCACTGGGGCGACTGGGCGACGACCCACGAGCTGGGCCTGGCCGCGGCCCGGCGCGGCGGGCACCGGCTGGCCGAGGCGGAGCTGCTCACCAACCTCGGGGAACGGGAGCTCACCCTGGCCTTCGAGGAGGCCTGCTGGCGGCTGGACGCGCCCGGATCGGACCCCGACGGCAAGCCCGCGGCGGCCGTGAGCCCCGACGCGGCCGACCGGCTGGCAGCGGCGGTGGAGCGCTTCGCCCGGGCCCGCGAGCTGCTCGCCGGCAGCGAGGAGGAGCTCAGCGACGCCCGGGCGGCGCGCGGGCTCGCCGGCACCCACCGCGGACGCGGCGAGCTCGCCGAGGCGCTGGCCGCCTTCGAGGCCTGCCTCGCCGCGCTGCGCCGAGGCGGGGCACGGCGCGGCGAGGCGGAGACGCTGGTGAGCATCGCGATGGCGCACGGCGACCGCGGCGAGCTCGCCGACGGCATCACCTGCCTCACGCTGAGCCTGTCCATCGCCCGGGAGCTCGGCAACCAGCCGCTGGAGGCGCACGCCCAGCGGCGTCTGGGCGACCTCTACCGCCACCAGCACCGCCCGGAACGGGCGCTGGCCGCATACAACGCGAGTCTGCCGCTGCTGGCCGATCCGCCGGACCCGCTGTGGGAACCGCGGGTACTCGTCCGCCGAGGCGACATCCTCGCCGAGCTGGACGACCATCCGGCCGCGCGGCGGTCCTGGCAGCGCGCGGCCACCCTGCTGCGCCAGCGCAGGTCTCCGGAGCTCGCGGCCGTCGAGCGCCGGCTGAGCGCGCCGGTGACCGCCGGGGCCACCCAGTTCACCGGTGGGCGGCTGCTCGGCGCGTTCGACCCGGCGTACTTCATCACCCGGGTCGCCGCCTCCCGGCGCAGCGTGCGACTGCTGAACACCTGGACGGACCTCGTCGCCGCGGAGCACCGCGACGCCTTCGCCGACGCGGTGCTCACCGCGATCGACGCCGGGGCGATCGTCCAGATCCTGCTGCTCGACCCGGACTCGGCCGCCGCGGCCGCGCGCTCCGCGGACCTCGCCCACCGGGTCGACGTCGCCGCCCGGATCCGCGCGAACCTGCTGGTCCTCGGGGGCCTTCGGGAGCGCCTGGAGCCAGTGCTGCGGCCTCGGCTGGCCGTGCGGCTCTACGGCGAGCAGCCCCTGACCACGTACCACCGGTGGGACTCCGGGGCGCTGGTGTCGAGCTTCCCGGTCGGCTTCTCGTCGGCGGCCACCACCCAGCACGAGGCGACCGTCTCCTCGACGCTCGTCCAGTTCGTCGAGCAGCACTTCGAACGGCTCTGGAGCCCGCAGGGCAGCATCGCCCTGGACGACTACCTGCGGGTGGAGCTGCGGATCTCCCCGGCCGACGCCGGCGGGCTGGTGCTCGGCTGCGAGTACGTCCGCCGGGACGGGGTCGTGTACGTCGCCTGCCCACCGCTGACGGAGCTGCTGGCCCGCGGCGGTCCCGACGGGCTGGTCGCCACGGTGGCCGACCCGGGACGCCATCCGCTGGGCGACCTCGGCCGCCGTCGGGTGGTGCCGCTGCGGGCCGGCCCCGACGACGCGAGCGACGGCGGCGGTGCCGGTCCCGGGGGTGACCGCGGTGACGGTGGCGCGGCGGTGGCTGCCACGTTCACCGAGAAGTACGGCGCGCCCCGCCAGGGGCTGCTGCGGTTGGCGTCCGCTCGGAGGTGGGGTTGATGCAGACGGCGAGTCCGACGAGTGCGACGGGTGCGCTCGCCCCGCTGGTGACCGTCGACTTCTGGCGGGTCCCCCGCCGCAGGGTCGGTCATGCGCTGGCCCGGGTGGCCACCGACCGCTCGGCGCTGCGACACGTCTCCGGGCTGACGTTCGCCAAGCTGCTCGGCACCGGCGCGGCCGAGAGCCTCGGCCTGCGCGGAGCCGACCCGTGCCAGTGGGCGATGCTCGCGGTGTGGCAGAGCCCCTCGGCGGCACGCTCGTTCGAGCGTTCCCCCCAGGTGCGGGCCTGGTCGGCGATGGCCGAGGAGCGGTGGCGCATCGACCTGCACCCGCTGTCGTCGCGGGGCCGCTGGTCGGGGCGCGCGCCCTTCGGTGATCCGGCGACGGCCGGGCCGCCGAGCGCTGCCGTCACGAAGGTCGCGGTGATCACCCGGGCGCGGGTCGCCGCCCGGCACACGTTCACCTTCCGACGGGCGGTGCCGCCGGTGGTCGCGGATCTCGCGCAGGCCGACGGCCTGATGTTCGCGGCGGGCATCGGTGAGGCACCGATCGGCCTGAAGGGAACGTTCAGCCTGTGGCGCGACACCGCGTCGCTGCGCCGGTTCGCCTACGGCCGGCCGGCGCACAGCGAGGTCGTCCGGCGCACACCGGAGGTCGGCTGGTACAGCGAGGACCTGTTCGCCCGGTTCGCCGTGCTCGGCTCGCGGGGCACCCTCGGCGGGCGTGACCCGCTGCTGCACCTCGCCGCGGACCCCACGCTGGCGACCCACCCGCGTTGACGGGCCGTTGCGGACCCCACGCTGGCGACCCACCCGCGTTGACGGGCCGTTGAAGATCGGCCGCCCGGCCGCATCGGGGGCCACACCCCGCCGGCACGCGGTTTGACCGCGCGTTGACACCCACCCGGCACCGTGGGGCAGGTCCGACCGCGCACCCCCGACGACCCGGATGAAGCGAGCCGCATGCCGAGCCTGCGTGATCAGGAGCCCGCCCGGGCCTTCCAGGGCAGACCCGCCCCGCCCGCGCCCCCGGTGACGCCGGCCGCGTCGCGGTGGACGGCGTCACGGCGCCGGGTGCTGATCGCCACCCCGGTGAGCGCGCGGCTGGCCGCGCTGGCCGGGCCGAGCGACGCCGCGCTGCTGCACCCGCAACTCGCCGCCCGACCGGCGGAGCTGGCCGAGACGCTCGCGCGGCTGCGCCCGCACACGCTCGTGGTCGGGGCCAACGCCGTCGACGCCGAGACCCTCGGCAGCTGGGCGGCGGCCGCCCGCGCCGAGGGAGGCGGGGACGGCCGCGGGCTGCTGCTGGTCCGCCGCGGCACCTCGCTCGCCGCCGTCGACTGTGCCGCCGCCACCCGGCTGGGCATCACGGTGCGCAACACCCCGGAGGTCAACGCGCGGCACGTCGCCCAGTTCATGATCGACCGGCTGTTCGCCGCGGACAGCGCACCGGCGCGGGTGCTGGGGCTGCTGGGCACCGGCGCCATCAACGGGCGGGTGGCCCGCGCCGGCACCGCCCGCGGCCTGCGGCTGGTGGTGTGCTCCCCGTCGCTCGCCGCCGACCCCGCGGCGCTCGCCGCCTGGGTTCGCCGCCACCGGCTGCCCGCCGGGAGCGTCCGCGTCGCCGCGGACGCGCGGGAGGTCCTCGACGCCGCCGACGCCGTCGCCGTCGCCGTGCCACTCGTCCACGGCGGGCCGTGGGCGACCGCGGGCCTGATCGACGCGGCGCTGCTCAAGATGTTCAGCGGCGCCCGGCTCGTCAGCGTAGCCGAACCCGAGGTGTTCACCGAGGGAGCGCTGCTCGACGCCTACGACCGCCGTGAGCTCACCGTCGTGCTGGACAACGCCCCCCGGCTGCTCGCCCCGGTGCGCGAGCTGCTGGCGGCGCGCGTCGAGGGCGAGGGCGGCCAGCCCCGCGCGGGCTTCACCCTGTGCTCCGCGGCGATGCGCACCCCCGCCTGCGACGACGATCTCGACCAGGCGGTGCTCGCCGCCGTCGGCCGGGCGGACCTGGACGACCTGACCGGCGCCGACCTGCTCGAGCCCACCGACCGCCGGATCGACGAGGACCCGGCCCCTGAGGATCCCGCCTCCGGCGGCCACGACGTGGTGGTCGTCGGCGGCGGGATCGTCGGTCTCATGACCGCCCTGCTGCTGCACGCGCGCGGCCACCGCGGCATCGTCGTCCTCGACGCCGCGCCGGCGCCGCGCACCGACCCGGCCCGGCAGGGCACGACGTTCGCCGGCTCCAACGGGCGGCACCTGTCGGCGACCGAGACCCTCCCGCAGGCCGATCAGACCCGGGTGGACGTGCTGGCCCGCGGGCCGGCGGAGCGCGGCTGGCAGGTGCGCGATCCCGCCTCGCTGACCCCGGCGGAGACCGCCTGGGCCGAGGCCTTCACCCGCCGCGCCGACCAGCCGGGCCTGCACGCCACCGCCCAGGACCTGGTGATCGCGCTGAACCGGCTCGGGCTGCGCGGCTGGGAGCGGCTGTTCGCCCGCGACGGCGCCGGCTGGCTGGCCGGGCTGCGCCGCGACGCCCGCCTCACCCGGATCTACCTCGACCCCACCGACCTCGCCGCGGGCGAGCGGCTCCAGCGCGCCGCCGACACCGGCGCCGTACGGCTGCCGCCGGCGGCGCTGGCCGGTGACTGGCCGGGGCTCGGCCGCGAGGTGCCGTTGCCGGGCGGCCCGCGCCGGATCGCGGGCGCCGTCGAGGTGGACGGCTACGCCGTCAACATCCACGATCTGGCCACGGCGCTGGCCGGCCGGCTCGCCGAGCTCGGTGTCGAGGTCCGGGCCGGTACCCGGGTGACCCGGCTCGATCCGGTCGCGGGCGCCGGCAGCGGCGGCAGCGGCAGCGTTCGGCTGCATCTCGAGGACGGGCGGGTCCTCGACGCTCGGCAGGCCGTCGTCACCGTGGGTGGGCCCGCCCTGGCGCGGCTGTTCGGCGACGGCGGCTGGCCCGGCGCCGGCGCGGTGAGCCAGCTGCTGGGCCTGTCGCTCACCCTGCCCAACCCGGGACTGCGCCGGCCGGTGAAGATCCACGCCGGCGATCCGCTCGGGGTGATGAACGTGACGCTCTCCCCGGACGGCACACTGATCCACGTCAGCGCCGGTTTCGGCTACCTCGGGCTCACGCCCAGGACGGCGGCCGCGGCGGGGGTGGCCGAGCTGCGGGCGATCTTCGAGCGCGCCGTCGCCGGCCTGTTCCCCGGGCTGGTCGGGGCCGACGGGCGCCTCGACGTCCGCGACGCGCGGGTCTGCGAGCGGCCCGCCACCCCGGACGGGCTACCCCTGGTCACCGCCGTGCCTGGCCACGCCGGCCGGGTGGTGGTCGTCGCGGGGACGAACGCGGGCGGCGCGGTGCAGGCACCAGCGGTGGCGCTGCTGGCCGCCGACCTGCTCGCGGGCTCCCCGCGCTGCGCGGGCCTCGCCATGGCCGGTGACCGGATCGGCCTGCCACCCGACCCGGAGGAATCGCCCTGCGCGCCATAGTGGCGACGTTACGTGGCAGGCATTCCCGTCGCCCGGCGCACTCGGCGACCGGCGCGTTATCGTCGAGCGATGTGAGGGTGCGCCCCGGTCTGCTGACCCGCCGGACCCGTCCGCGAGGTCCGGCCAACCCGCCGGGGCAGGGACAGGAGGCGACGCCGGTGACCGACGAGGACGTGCGGGTGGTCCGCTGGTCGCCGAGCCGTATGCAGGCCCGTCTCGACGACGTCATCGGCGTCTACAAGGCGGCCTTCCTCGACCATCACGAGGCCGATCCGGTCCGGGCCGCCCGTGACCGGGCCCTGCACGCGCGCCGCCACTTCGAGCGGCCCGAGCTGCGTGCCGTCGCCGCCGTCACCGCCGACGACACCCTCGTGGGCATCACCTACGCGCTGCCCGGCCAGGCCGGCCAATGGTGGCACGACGTGGTGGTCGAGGCGCTCGGCGCCGTCTCGGTGCCGGCGGCCGCACACTGGCTCGACGACTGCCTGGAGATCGTCGAGCTGCACGTGCTGCCCACCTACCAGGGTCGTTCCATCGGCCGGCAGCTGCTGCGGGAGCTGCTGCGCGGGGTGCCGCACCGGACCGCCGCGCTGTCCGCGCTGGAGCCCGCCGGCAGCCGGGCGCGGCGGTTGTACGCGAGTGAGGGATTCGTCCCGCTGCTGTCGGACTTCCAGTTCCCCGGCACCCTGACGCCCTACGCGGTGCTCGGCAAGGAACTGCCGGCCCTGGCTGAGGCCCCGGCCGTCACGCCCACGACCGGCTCCGGCGACGGCCGCGCGGCAGGCGCCGGCCGTCCCGAACCCGTGCGGTGATGTCCGACCGCCCGGCGTCCACGGCGCAGCGGGCGGCACGGCCAGGCACCCGGCACATGCCGGGCGAACCCCCCATCCGGCGCCCACCGAGCTGGGCGTGGTTGGCGGTGGCGGCGACCCTCGCGGTCCAGATCCCCTATCCGCTGGTCGACGGGACGAGCCGCGCCGCGCTGACGATCATCTCGGTGCTGACCGTCCTCACCGCCTCGGTCCTGCACGCGGCGGCGACCCGCGGCCCGCGCTGGACGGCGGCCTACCTCGTCTCCACCGTCGGTACGGGGCTCGCCGTGGAGACGCTGGGAGTGCACACGGGGGTGCCGTTCGGTCGGTACGCCTACGGGGGCTCGCTGGGTCCGCGGGTGTTCGGGGTCGCCGCCGTGGTCCCGCTGGCCTGGGCGATGATGGCCTACCCCGCCTACGTGCTGGCCCGCCGGCACGAGCACGCGCCGTACCGCGCCGCGCTGCTCGGCGGGCTGGTGCTGGCCACCTGGGACCTGTTCCTCGATCCGCAGATGGTCGCCGCGGGGCACTGGACCTGGTCGGCGTCCGGGCCCGCGCTCAACGGCATCCCGCTGACGAACTTCCTCGGCTGGCTGCTGGTCGGCACGGTGCTGACCGGCGTCCTGCTGGCGCTGCCCGACCGCCATCGCCATGAGCGGCGGGACGAGGCCATCCCGCTGGCCCTGCTGGGGTGGACCTACCTGTCCTCGGTGCTGGCGAACGCGGCCTTCTTCGGCCGTCCGGGTGTCGCCGTGACCGGCGGGCTGGCGATGGGGGCGGTGCTCGCGACCGGCCTGCGGACCTGGCGAGGCGACCGCCGGGACGTTCCCCAGGGCGATCCGTGAGGCGACCCGTGAGGCGACCGCCGGCCGGGTGGCGGGCGGGGCGCCGCCGGTCGGTGGTGTCGCGGGCGGCGGTGGTGTCGCGGGCGGCGGTGGTGTCGCGGGCGGCGGCGGTGGCGTCGGTCGGGGTGGCCGCGCACACGGTGGTCAACGCGCGGCTGCTGCGGGTCGCGCCGCCGGCCCGCGACCTCCCCGAGCGGGTGTCGGTGATCCTCCCGGTGCGGGACGAGGCCACCCGGCTCGACGGCTGCCTCGCCGCCCTGCTCGCCGCCGAGCACGTCGCCGACCTGGAGGTCGTCGTCTACGACGACGGGTCCACCGACGCCACCGGGGCGATCCTCGCCGGCTGGGCGAACCGCGACCGCAGGGTCGTCGCGCTGCGCGGCGGTGACCTGCCACCCGGCTGGCTCGGCAAACCGCATGCCTGCGCGCGGGCGGCGGCCACCGCGACCGGCTCGGTGCTGGTCTTCGTCGACGCGGACGTGATCGTCGCGCCGGCGGGGATCGCCCGCGCCGTGGCGTTGCTGCGCGACAGCGGCCTCGACCTGATCTCGCCGTATCCGCGGCAGGAGGCGGTGAGCCTCGCCGAGCGGCTGGTCCAGCCGCTGCTGGCCTGGTCGTGGCTGGCGCTGCTGCCGCTGCGGGCGGCGGAGCGGTCCGCGCGGGAGTCGCTGACGGCCGCCGGCGGGCAGTTCCTGTGCGTGGACGCGGCGGCGTACCGGCGGGCCGGCGGGCACGCGGGAGCGGGGGTCCGCGACCAGATCCTCGAGGACATCGCCCTGCTGCGGGCGATCAAGCGCGACGGCGGGCGCGGCGTGGTCGTCGACGGCACCGACCTGGCCTCGAACCGGATGTACACCGACTGGACGTCACTGCGCGACGGCTACGCCAAGTCACTGGCCGCCGCGGCCGGGGGCAGCGCGGCGGGCAGTGCCGCGCAGGTCGGCCTGCTGTGGTGGCTGTTCGTGCTGCCGGCGGTCGCGGCCCTGCGCGGCCGGCGGGCCGGGATGGTGGGCTACCTGGCCGGGGTGGCCGGACGGCTGGTCACGGCCCGGCGCACCGGCGGGCGGCGCTGGCCGGACGCGGCGGCCCACCCCGTCTCGATCGTCCTGGTCGGCTACCTGACCGCGCTGTCCTGGTGGCGCCGCCGCCGTGGCAGCGCCCGCTGGAAGGGCCGCCCCGTCGGGCCGGACCGGATCCGCTGACGGCCGGGGCGGGGCCGCTGGTTGGGCCGTAGAGTCGTCGCTGTGGCCCGGGTGGTGGTGATCGGCGCCGGGATGGGTGGCCTGGCCGCCGCCGCCCGCCTCGCCGCGACCGGTCATGAGGTCACCGTCTGCGAGCAGTCGTCGGAGATCGGCGGGAAGCTCGGCTGGTACGAGCGGGACGGATTCGGCTTCGACACCGGCCCGTCCCTGCTGACGATGCCCGGTGTGTTCGAGGATCTGTTCGCCGCGACCGGCGGCCCGCTGCGCGACGCCGTGGCGCTACGCCGCCTCGATCCGATCGCCACCTACCGGTTCGCCGACGGCACCACACTCGCCGCGCACGCGGACGACGACGCCTTCACCGCCGAACTCGACGCGTGCCTCGGCGGCGGCGCGGGTGCCGACTGGCGGCGCCTGGCCGCCCGTGCCGCACGGGTGTTCGACGCCGCCGAGGGGCCGTTCCTGTCCAGCCCGGTCCGTCCCGCGGGCCTCGCCCGACTCGCCTGGGCCTCCCCCGGCGACATCGGCGCGGTCGCGCCCGGGCGCAGCCTGCGCCACCTGGGCACCGGCCTGCTGCGTGACCCGCGGCTGCGCCAGCTCCTCGACCGCTACGCCACCTACTCGGGCTCCGACCCGCGCCGCGCCCCGGCCGCCCTGGTCTCGGTCGTCCACGCCGAACGTCACTTCGGCGCCTGGTACGTGCCGGGCGGGCTGCGCCGGCTCGGGCAGGCCGTCGCCGAGCGCGCCGCCGGGCATGGGGCGCGGTTCCTGCTGGACACCCGGGTGCTCACGGTGACGCGGACCCCCGGCGGGCGGGTGGACGGGGTGCGGCTGGCCGACGGTGTGCTGCTACCCGCCGACGTCGTCGTCGCGGACGTGGACGCGGCCAGCCTGTACGGCCGTCTCGTCGACGACCCGGCCGGCCGGCGCGCGGTGCGCCGGGCGACCCGGTCGATGTCCGGGTTCGTGCTGCTGCTGGCCCTGTCCGGCCGCACCCCGGGGCTCGGTCACCACACGGTGACCTTCCCGGCGGACTACGACGCCGAGTTCGACACCGTGTTCGGCGGCCGGCTCGCGCCCGACCCGGCGATCTACGTGAGCGCTCCCGACGACCCTGCCTGTGCCCCGCCCGGGGACGAGGCCTGGTTCGTCCTCGTCAACGCCGCCCCCCATGTCCCCAGCGGCCCCGACCCGTCCGACCAGGCCGATCCATCCGCCCTCGCCGATCCGGACGATCTCGCCGGCTGGTCCAACCTTGCCAACCTTGCCAGCCAGGCCGCTCGGCGGCGTGGCGGCGGCCCGGCCGCGTGGGTCGACCGGTTCGGCGAATTCGGGCGTTACCGCGGTAACAAGCGGTCCCGCGGGACCCAGCGGTCCCGCGGGGACGGGCGCGCGGTGGTGGCGCGCGGACTGGACTGGGACCGCCCGGGCCTCGCCGACGGGTACGCGCGCCACCTGCTCGACCTGCTCGCCGCCCGGGGGTTCGACGTCCGCCCGCGGCTGCGCTGGTACGAGACGATCACCCCCGCCGATCTGGAGCGACGAACCGGCTCGGTCGGCGGCGCGATCTACGGCAGCTCCTCGAACGGCGCCCGGGCGGCCTTCCTGCGCCCGCCGAACACCACCCGCGTCCCCGGCCTGTTCCACATCGGTGGCTCGGCGCATCCCGGCGGCGGGCTCCCGCTGGTCGTCCTGTCCGCCGCCATCGCCGCCGACCTGATCGGCCCGGCCTGACGGCGCGCAGCATCGCCGAACCCGCGAAACCCGGGTCGCTCTTCACCACGGCGTAGCGCAGCGCGTCGTCAGGTCATTCTCGCGGTTCGGGTCGCCCGGCCGGGCCCAGCGCCGCCCACACCGTCCGCCCGAGCTGCGCGACGCCGATCACGCAGACGGCCAGCGTCACCGCCGCCGCGATGGTCGCGCCGAGCGCCGCGAGCCCCGCTGCCAGGCCC
>NZ_FZMO01000213.1 GCF_900197875.1 Frankia canadensis
CCTCCCGCCACACCTGCAGGTAGCGGGTCGCCTTCACCGCGTTCCCGCGTCCAGAAATTCGGCCGCCACCTCATACCAGCCGCCGTGCACGGTGGCATAGCTGGTCGCGGTGGCTGCCGACGCGGTGAAGCTGGGATTCGCCAGCGCCTCGTCCCGGGCTTCGATGCTGTCCCAGTGCGCCACATTGACCAGGCCGAACCGGGACTCCGGAAACAGTCTGCGGTGCAGCCGCGCATCTCGGAAACCGGGGGCGGCGTGGATGAGTCCGACACGCTCCCGCCAGCGTGCGATGGACTCCTCGATCCGGTCCTCGGGCAGTTCCCACGCGTCGATCAGGGTGATTCCGTTATCAGTCACCGCACCATCGTGAAACCTCAACCACACTTCAGGTCAAGATGATCCGGTCACGCTACCCGGCGAGCGACGCAACTATGTCCAGGACCCGCCTGCGCATGGTGGGGCTCCTTCGCCACCGGCGGACCATCACCCGATCCCTGATTGCCGACCACTGACCCTTGGAATCGATCATTTAGCCGACGTGGCACGGGGTTGGCTGGTGGCCGGCGTACTTGCGTCCGAGCCTGCGCTGTGTGCAACGCGGGTACGGACCCGGGGTCAGCCTCACTCACGAAAAGACGCTGGTGAGAAGCCTGATCCTGCGCGAGCACGATGGGTACCATCCCTGGCTTGCACACACTAGCCCCGTGTTTCCCACGTGCGTGCGGTGGGCCTGTCGCGTGATGTTTTGGTTGTTCCGTGTCGGGCCTGCCGGGTCCTGGAGTGGCGGGCCTGGAACGGTTCGTGGCTGTGACGGCCGTGGTGGATTACGGGCCGCCGAGCGTCGAGAAGATGCTCGGCGCGCTGCCGGTCGTCCGTGACTTCCTACGCCGGCTGGATGTCTCCCAGGTGCACTGGGACATGACGGTGCGCCACGAAGCGCTGAGTGACCGTGCGGGGGTGGAAGGACCCCGCCGCCTGGCTGTCGCAGCAGCCGGGTAGAAGCTGAGGGCAGTCTGATCCGGGAGGCGCCGGGGAGGGCAGGAAGCAGCCCTGACAACGACGGGCGACGTCAGCCGGTTCCCCAGCCCGGCACATCTGGCCAGCTGGGCGGGGCTGACCCCGCGTCACCGCGAGTCCGACACCACCGTGCACCGCGGCCACATCACCAAGCAGGGCTCCACCCTGGTCCGCTGGGCCGCCATCGAGGCGCCGGGGCACGAACATCGGCAAGGTGGCCGCGGCCCGCAAGCTGCTCACGCTGGTCTACTGCGCGCTGCGCGACGGTGAGGTCCGCGCGCTGCGCCCGACGGCGTGAGCGGTCCGCTCCCGGTCGGCGGCGTGGCCGTGCAGGTCATGACTCCCACCCCGGTGACGTGGTCGTTGTTCTGATTGACCCCCGCCGACCGCGGTCGCAACGCTCCATGCCCCAGTGGCGAAGGGATGACTGGCAGCCGAACCTGCCACCGGCACGGACACGGAAATGGAGACGAAACCCGCACCAACCCCCACCCGAGAGGAACCGCATTCCCGAACCAGAAAGATCAGGAGTCGAGCGGCCTGACGGCCGCGCTCAACCCCGCGCCGATTCCCCGGTCACCCGGCCCACACCGCGGCACCGAGGCAGATGGCTCCGAACAGGACGGGGACCGTTCTTGGGTTCACGCTTGCTGCTGGGCGCGAACGGTTTCACGGTCCGGGCTGGTCGCCGACGGTGCGGTGCGGGGCCAGGTCCAGGCGTACCGCACGATGAGGGCGAGTAGGATCAGTTCCAGTACGATGCCAAGGCCGTAGAAGTACAGCCAGGACTCGCCCACCGCGTTGAATGCCGTGACGGGAACGTAGAGCGAGGCCACGATGAGGTTCGTGATGCGGGTCGCCCGGGCGGGCAGCGTCATCGACAGCACGACCATGATGATCGGGATGGCCACTAGGGTCAGCGCCGTGGTCGAAAAGGTCTGGGAGAGGTCGAACTCGAAGACCTTGCCGTCGAGGATGTCTTCGATGACGCCGGGCGTGAAGAAGTTAAGAATGTCCACGTAGGCGTACAGGAACATGAAGCTGGTCCACGCCGCGGCGAGCTTGGCTCTGACCGGGATCGGCTGGTCTTCCAGTGTGGTGGTGGGTTGACGCGTTCTCATCATGGGCTCCGTCGTTGGTGAGGATCGGTACGTCCACGATCGCTGAGCCCGGCGGCGGGCACACCGGCCCGGAGGCCGGAGTTCGCCTGGCCGATGAGATGGTCTCTCTCTCGTGCTTTCGGCTGACCCCCCGCTGCCGCGCTGTCCCTACACTGGACAGAAGGTGACGAAGGCGCTGCGCTCGTTGTGGGCCTCGGTCGCCCCCGGCCGGGACCAGTCGTCGTGCATGTACGTCAGGTTCGGTTCAGTGCCCCACCCGGCCGGTGTCGTAGGCCCACATCGCGATCTCGACCCTGTTCCGGGCGCCGATCTTGGCCAGCAGGCTCGCGACGTGGGTCTTGGCGGTCGTCAAGCTGATGAACAGCTCGGCGGCGATCTCCGCGTTCGTGCGGCCGACAGCGACCAGTTTCAGCACCTCCTCCTCGCGTTGGGTGAGCGGCTCGATCGGTTGGGTACGGCGTTTCGATGAGGCCCCCGCGGCAAGGGTCGCTAGCAGCCTGCGGGTGATGTTCGGCGCGATCAGGGCATCGCCGACGGCGGCGGCATGGACAGCCTGCACCAGCAACTCTGGCCCGGCATCCTTGAGGAGAAATCCTCGGGCTCCGGCCCGAAGCGCGCCGTGGACGTACTCGTCCAGGTCGAACGTCGTGATCACCACCACCGCGATGGGGTCCGCGACGCCCCGCCCTGCGAGGAGCTCGGTCACCTCGATGCCGTCCAGCCCGGGCATCCGAATGTCGACCAGGCACACGTCGGGGCGGAGCCGATGCGCCAGCTCGACGGCGGCGTTGCCGTCGGCGGCTTGGCCGACGACCTCGATGTCGGGCTGGGCGTCAAGGATCATCGACAGGCCGGTGCGCACCAGATCCTGGTCGTCTGCCACCAGCACGCGCGTCGTCATAGGGGCAACTCCATCGGCAACTCGGCGTCGACCGCCCACCCGCCCTCGGGCGCCGGCCCAGCGCGTAGCGTGCCGCCGAGCAGCTGCACGCGCTCGGTCATCCCCAGCAGCCCGAAACCGTGGGTCGCTGGCCGCGCCGGGTCGATCTGGCCGTCGTCGGTCACGCGGAGCCGCAGCCTTCCTGCGCCCTCGACGACCCTGATCTCCACACGCGAGGCGTTTCGGGCGTGCCGCAGCGCGTTGGTCAGCGCCTCCTGCGCCATCCGGTACACGGCGGCGTCGACCTGGGGCCGAAGTCCGGCCAGATCACCCGCCAACTCCACGTCGACGACGGGGTCCGGTTCGCGGCGGGCGAGGAACACCAGGTCGGCGACGCCGGGCTGGGGATCGTACTCCGCCGGCGCTCCGTCACGCAGCACCCGGACCATCGCTCGCATCTCCGCCAGCGTCCGCGACGCTTCCCCCTCGATGATCGCAAGCGCCTCGAGCGCCGCTTCAGGTCGCTTCGCGGCCATCGTCATGCCAGCCTGCGCTTGCAGAGTGATCGCCGAGACGTGGTGGGCGACCGAGTCGTGCAGCTCGCGCGCGAGACCGACGCGCTCCTGGCTGCGGACCTGGTCGAGCGCCCGGCGCCGACTCTCGGCGCGGTAGCGGAACGCCGCTCCGCCCGCCGCCGCCGCCGCCAGGACCGCCAACCCGCCGAAGAGCTCGGCTGGCCCGGTGTAGTCGGTCGCAAAGCTGAACACCGCGGCGACCGCAACCACCAGCAGCCCGATCACGATCTGACGCCCTGAGCCCCAGCGGACCAGCGAATAGACGAGCACCAGGATGTAGATCATCGTGTCTAGGCCCACGCCTGGGGTCCCGCCCAGCCAGCTCGCCAGTCCTAACGCCATCCCGGTGCCGAAGCCCACCACGACGCAGACCAACGGGTGAGTACGCCGCCATAGCAGCACCGGCGCAAGTCCGACCGTCACGATCGTCATGACCGGCCGCCAGGTGACCTCCTCTCGGAGGGTTCCTTCGAGCAACGCCGCCACCATCACCACGCCGACCAGCACCCGGTCGAGCCACACCCGTTCGGGCGCGTCCGCGGCGCGGGGCTCGTCCCAGAGCGAGCGCAGGCCGGTAGTGAACACACACCCAGCCTAGAGACAACCCAGGCGTCGGAGACCCACCGAAAGAACGAGACGCCGCTCCCCCCAATGACAGAGGCGGGTCCGGCCTCGACGCCGATGTGCCGGAAGGCCGGTCGCGGCGAGGCTTCCGGTCATGATCACTGTTGACCACCTGACCAAGAGCTATCGCGGCGTGACCGCCGTCAACGACGTCTCGTTCACCGCCCGACCGGGCCGCGTGACTGGCTTCCTCGACCCCAACGGGCCCGGCAAGTCGACAACCATGCGGATCATGGTCGGCCTGAGCCCCAGGGCGCCGTCAAAGTCAGGTTGCGCTGATCAGGTTGATGATCTGGAGGACGCGTTCGGGTCTGCGGGCGGTGGCTCGCATGGCCTGGGTGATGCTCTGGTGGCCCGTCAGGCGTAGCGCGTTGATCGCGGTGTCGCGGGCGATGGCCCAGGCGAGAGCGGCGTTGCCGGTGCGGACGGCGTGGCGGTCCTCGTCGAGCACGCGGTCGCGGACGTGGTGGACGGCCTCGACCGTCCAGTGCCCACGAGCCCGAGCGGCGAGGTGGCGGGGGTGGGCCTGTTCGGCGGGCAGGCTGGTGACCAGGTAGAACTGAGGTGAGCCCCGTTTGTTCTTACACTCCCCACTTGAACGACAAGCTGGGACGCGAACTCGGGTCGAGGGCTGCGCGAGGGTATGTACTGGCAGGTGTCTGCCTCGGGCGGGCATGGCCCGTGATGCTTGTGGCATGACGAAAAAGAGTGTTCCGATCACTGTCTTCGCCCATACGACGTCCAGCCCCGCGCACACCTACCGGGTCATCGTGCCGATCGATCTCGCTCAGGTGTTCAAGCCGTGGGGGCCGTTTCCCGGTGTGGCGGAGGTGCGCGGCCAGACCGGTACGTGGGACCGGCCGGGGACCTCGCGCCAGACCTGGTTCACCGACGGCTCAAAGGCCGACGAGCGGCTCGCCGAGGTCGTGGAGGGGCACGGGTTCGCCTATGAGCTGAGCGGGTTCACCAACGTGCTAGCCAAGCTGGTCTCCGGGGTGCGTGGCGAGTGGTCGTTCCTGCCCGACGGCACCGGTACGTCGATCCGGTGGACCTACGATTTCCGGCCGCTGCCTGGCCGCCGCTGGGTCGTCGCGGGGCCGTTCAAGCTGCTCTGGACCCGGTACATGCGTGCCGCGCTCGCCCGGATGGTGACCGTGGTGCAGGAAACGCCCGGTGGCACCATGGAGGAGTGCGCGACCTGAGCTTCGGGGCCTTGCTGCGCGGCTGGCGTGACCGCCTCGACCCGGCCGACGCCGGCTACGCCCGGTCGGCCCGCCGCCGCGCTCCCGGGCTGCGCCGTGAGGAGCTCGCCGAGCTCGCCGGCCTGTCCGTCGAGTACGTGCTGCGCTTGGAGCAGGGCCGGGCCACCCACCCGTCCGCGCAGGTGGTCTCGGCCATCGCCCGCGCGCTGCGGCTCACCGCGGCCGAACGCGACCAGCTCTTCCGCGCCGCCGGCCTGCTCGCCCCGCGTGACCACACCGTCGGCACCCACGTGCCGCCGAGTATCCGCCGCCTCGTCGACCGCCTCAGTGACCTCCCGATCGGCGTGTTCGCCGCCGACTGGAGCCTGCTGTGGTGGAACGACATGTGGACGGCTCTGCACGGCGACCCGGCCGGCCTGCCACCCGCCGAACGCAACCTCGCCCGCGCCCTCTTCGGCACGGGAGAGGGTTGCTGGCACCTGCGCCCCGTCTCATCGGCGGCCGGACCGTACGCGTTCGAGACCGCGATCGTCGCGGACCTGCGCGAAGCGGTCGCGCGCTACCCCGCCGACCCGGACCTGGCCGCGCTCGTGGACGGGTTGCGCACGGTCTCGCCGTTCTTCGGTGAACTGTGGGCCGTGGCGGGCATGGAGCAGCTGACCGGGGACCTGAAGACGATCAGACATCCCGAGCTGGGTGAGGTCACCCTGGACTGCGACGTGCTGACCGTGCCCGGCGTCGACCTGCGCATCGTCACCTACACGGCAGCCCCGGGGACCCGCGGCGCCGACCAACTCGATCTCATGCGCGCGTCCCGGCTCAGCGAAGCCCGCTGACAATCGGGGCGCTGAGGAACTCATTCGGCATCTGACTGTCCACCACCAACATCCTGTGCGGACGTGATCGACGACCGCTCCCCACGCCTGGTGCGACGCCTGCCCCGAGCTCGGCGTCCGCCACAAACGCACTCGAAGTCAAATGGGCAGCACGGAACGTAACTGGTCAGGTCTCGTAGATCGTTTGTTTTTCGTTCCCCGGCCGGCTGGGAC
>NZ_FZMO01000217.1 GCF_900197875.1 Frankia canadensis
ACCGAGGCCGCCCTTCGTCGCCGGCACCTCACCGCCCGCAGGCCGGCACGGGCGGGGCCGGTGGGGCGGCGAGCACCGACGCGGAGGTGTCCGGCCGCGCCGGCCTGCGGGCGGTGAGGTGCCGGCGACGAAGGGCGGCCTCGGTAGACAGAGCGACCTCGCGATCGGCGGGATCGGCGGGCGACCCGCGCTGTACGGAGCCCCGGGAAGCGTGAAGCACCCGGGAACGGAGCGGACGGTGTTCTACGACGTGTCGGAGTCTAGCCGCCGGATCGCGGCTCGGGCGCGCCGGTCGGGGCCATCACCCCCACGCTTCGGTGCGGTCTGGCTCACGCCGGGCCCCGAGCCGCCCGACGGGGTGGGTCGTGCGGTGATCGACATCTCCCGTGGCGTTTCTCACCTGCTCGTCCGGCCTGCTGGGCACCGGGTGTTCTTCCAACCGCTACCTGGACGTCACAGCCGCGCGCGGACAGGGATCAGACTGGGACGAGACTGGGATGGCGCCGCCACGGTGGGGGTAGGGCCTCGAAGAGGAACGTCCCTGCCGCCCCGGCATGACGGGCGCCGCGTATGGCTTGACATCGTGTGAACGGCACGGCCCAGCTGATCGCCTCCGGAGAGGACACGAAGCACCGATGAGCACCCCCCTGTCCGAGCTCTCGGCCGCCGGCGTGGCGGTCTGGTTGGACGACATCAGCCGCGACCGGCTGCGGACCGGCAACCTCGCCGATCTGGTCGCGACCCGCGACGTCGTCGGCGTCACCAGTAATCCCACGATCTTCCAGAAGGCGATCGCGTCCAGCGAGCTGTACGACGAGCAGCTGCGCGACCTGACCGTGCGCGGCGTCGACGTCGGCGAGGCGGTGCGGGCGATCACGGCCGCGGACGTCCGCGAGGCCTGCGACGTGCTGCGCGCCGCCTATGACGCCTCCGGCGGGGTGGATGGGCGGGTGTCCCTGGAGGTCGATCCGCGGCTGGCCCACGAGACCGAGCGCACCGTGGCCGAGGCCCGCGCGCTGTGGTGGCTGGTCGACCGGCCCAACCTGTTCATCAAGATTCCGGCGACCCGGGCGGGCCTGCCGGCGATCACCGAGACGCTCGCCGCCGGCATCAGCGTCAACGTCACCCTGATCTTCGGCCTGGACCGGTACGACGAGGTGATGGACGCGTTCATGACCGGCGTGGAGAAGGCGCTGGCCGCCGGGCGTGACGTCACGGATCTCGCGTCGGTGGCGTCGTTCTTCGTCAGCCGGGTGGACACCGAGGTCGACGCCCGGCTCGACAAGATCGGCACCGCGGCGGCGAAGGACCTGCACGGCAAGGCGGCGATCGCGAACGCGCGGCTCGCCTACGAGCGTTACGAGAAGGCGTTCGCGACCCCGCGCTGGGCGGCGCTGGCCGCGAAGGGCGCGAAGCCGCAGCGGCCGCTGTGGGCGTCGACGTCGACGAAGGACCCGTCGCTGCCCGACACGATCTACGTGTCGGAGCTGATCGCTCCCGGTACCGTCAACACGATGCCCGAGTCGACGCTGCAGGCCTTCGCGGACCACGGGTCGTTGTCCGGCGAGACCATCCGGCCGGCCTACGAGGACGCACGGGCGGTGTTCGCGGCGCTCGCCTCCGTCGGCGTCGACCTGGCCGACGTGATCGAGACGCTGGAAGCCCAGGGCGTGCGCAAGTTCGAGGACTCGTGGAACCAGCTGCTGGACACGATCACCGAGCGCCTCGGCGGGGCCGGTGGTCCACGGTGAGCTCCAAGGTGAGCTCCAACCCGCTGCGGGATCCACGCGACCGCAGACTGCCGCGGTTGCCGGACGCCAGCGCCCTCGTGGTGTTCGGCGCGACGGGTGACCTGGCCCGCAAGAAGCTGATCCCGGCCGTCTACGACCTGGCGAACCGCGGTCTGCTGCCGCCGGGCTTCGTGCTGACCGGCTTCGCCCGGCGCGAGTGGTCGGACGAGGAGTTCGCTCAGTTCGCCCGCGAGTCCGCCGAGAAGGGCGCCCGCACGCCGTTCCGGGAGGAGGTCTGGGCCCGGCTCGCCGGCTCCGTGCGCTTCGTCCAGGGTTCCTTCGACGACGACGCGGCGTTCGACCGGCTCGCCGGGCTGCTCGACGAGCTGGACAAGTCGCACGGCATCGGCGGCAACGCCGCGTTCTACCTGTCGATCCCGCCGTCGGCGTTCCCGGTGGTGCTCAAACAGATGCAGCGCACGGGCCTCGCGAACGCCACGGACACGCCGGGCTGGCGCCGTGTGGTCATCGAGAAGCCCTTCGGGCACGACCTGGCCTCGGCGCACGAGCTCAACGCGCTGGTCGACGACGTGTTCACGCCGTCCGGGGTGTACCGGATCGACCACTATCTGGGCAAGGAGACGGTGCAGAACCTGTTCGCGCTGCGGTTCGCGAACACGCTGTTCGAGCCGATCTGGAACTCGCAGTTCGTCGACTCGGTGCAGATCACGATGGCCGAGGACGTCGGCATCGGCACCCGCGCCGGCTTCTACGACGAGACCGGCGCCGCCCGCGACGTGCTGCAGAACCACCTGCTTCAGCTGCTGGCGCTCACCGCGATGGAGGAACCGGTCAGCTTCGGCCCGGAGACGATCCGCACCGAGAAGCTCAAGGTGCTGCGCGCCGTGTCGCTGCCGACCGACCTGGACCGCTACGCGGTGCGCGGCCAGTACGAGCAGGGCTGGCTCGCCGGCGCGCGGGTGGCGGGCTACCTGGACGAGGAGTCCATCCCGGCCGACTCCCACACGGAGACGTTCGCCGCGGTCCGCTTCGGCATCGAGACCCGCCGCTGGGCGGGGGTGCCGTTCTACCTGCGCACCGGCAAGCGGCTGCCGCGACGGGTCACCGAGATCTCGATCGTGTTCAAGAAGGCGCCGCACCTGCCCTTCGACAAGACGGACACCGCGGAGCTCGGCAACAACCAGCTGGTCATCCGGGTGCAGCCGGACGAGGGCGTCACGCTGAAGTTCGGCTCCAAGGTGCCGGGCTCGGCGATGGAGGTCCGCGACGTCGCGATGGACTTCCTGTTCGGCGAGGCGTTCACCGAGGCGCTGCCCGAGGCCTACGAGCGGCTGATCCTCGACGTGCTGCTCGGCGACGCGACGCTGTTCCCGAACAACGCCGAGGTCGAGGAGTCGTGGCGGATCATCGACCCGCTCGAGGAGTTCTGGGCGCGCACGACGCCGCACCGCTACCGAGCCGGCAGCTGGGGCCCAGCGGCCGCCGACGAGATGCTCGCGGCCGACGGACGTCGCTGGCGGCGGCCATGAGTGGGGCGGCCATGAGTGGGGCGGCCATGAGTGGGGCGGCCGTGAGTGGGGCGGCCGTGAGTGGGGCGGCCGTGAGTGGGGCGGCCATGAGTGGGGAGAGGAGCATCGCGTGACGACGCTGTGGGACACCACCGGGTCCGAGGTGGTCAAGGCGCTGTCCGCCGAGCGGCGTGCCGCCGGCGCGCTCGCGTTCGGCCTGGCGTTGACGCTCGTCGTGGTCGTCGACGAGAAGAACGTGGCGGCCGCCGAGGGCGCCGCGACGCTGGCCGCGTCGGCCCACCCGTGCCGGCTGCTCATCGTGGTGCGCCGCCAGATCGACGCGCCGCATCCGCGCCTCGACGCCGAGGTGTCGATCGGTGGCCGGCTCGGGCCGGGCGAGGCGATCGTGATGCGCATGTCCGGCCGGCTGGCGCTGCACGCCGAGTCGGTCGTGCTGCCGCTGCTCGCGCCGGACGCGCCGGTGGTCACCTGGTGGCACGACGAGCCGCCGACCCGGATCGCCTACGACCCGCTCGGCGTGTTCGCCGACCGGCGGGTCACCGACGTCACCACCGCCCCCGACCCGCTCGCCGCGCTCTACCAGCGGGCCGCGGACTTCGTGCCGGGTGACACGGACCTGTCCTGGACCCGGCTCTCGCCGTGGCGCACGCTGCTCGCGGCGGCGTTCGACTCGGTGACCGAGCCGCCGGACGCCGCGGTGATCACCGCGGGTCGGTCGAACCCGAGCGCGCAGCTGTTCGCCGGCTGGCTGCGCAACCGGCTCGCCGTCCCGGTCACGGTCGAGGAGGGCACCGGCCGCGGGGACACAGGCCGGGATGACATCGCGGCGGTGTCGCTGCGCTTCGGCGCCGACCGGCTCTCGGTCACCCGCACCGACAGCCGCTCGGCGACGATCTCCCGCTCCGGCTACCCGGACCGGGTGCTGCCGCTCGCCGAGCGCGGTCTCGGCGACCTGCTCGCCGAGGAGCTGCGCCGCCTCGACGACGACGTGGTCTTCGCCGAGGCCCTGGGCACCTGGAGCAGCCTGCCGAACCTCGGCGCCCGTTCCCCGCACCGCGAGCACATCTGGCGCGACCCGATGACCGCCGCGGCGCCTGCCCAGGCGCCGGCGGAGGCGGAGGCGGAGGCCGCGACGGGGAGTGGCGGGTGAGCGCCGAACCGCTGCTCGTCGCGCATCGGGATGCCGGTGTGCTCGCCCGGGCCGTCGCGGCCCGGCTGATCACGCGGTTGATCGACGGGCAGGCGGCACGTGGCGAGGCGTCGGTGGTGCTCACCGGCGGCGGGATCGGGATCGCGCTGCTGCGCGCCGTGCGGGCCAACCCGGCGGCCGACGCGGTGGACTGGGCGCGTCTCGACGTGTGGTGGGGCGACGAGCGCTTCGTCGCCGCCGACTCGCCGGACCGCAATGACCGGCAGGCCCACGAGGCGCTGCTCGACCACGTCGGGATCGACCCGAAGCGGGTGTTCCCGATGGGCCACCGGGCGGCGGTCACGGCCGGCGGCGACGTCGAGGGTGCCACCGCGGCCGGCGGTTTCGCCGACCCGGAGTCGGCCGCCGCGCAGTACGCGGCCCAGCTCGCCGAGCGGGCGGCGCCGGGATCGGCGGTCCCCGTCTTCGACGTGGTGCTGCTGGGGCTCGGTCCGGACGGGCACGTCGCCTCGCTGTTCCCCGGCCGGCCTGGGGTGGTGGCGACCGAGTCGGTCGTCGCGGTGCACGACAGCCCGAAGCCGCCGCCGGAGCGGGTCTCGCTGACGCTGCCGGCGATCCAGTCGGCCCGGGAGGTGTGGGTCGTCGTGGCTGGCGAGGAGAAGGCGGAGGCGGTCGCCGCGTCGTTCTCCGGCGCCGGGCCGATCACCGTTCCCGCGGCCGGAGCGGTCGGCCGGGAGCGCACCCTGTGGCTGGCCGACCGCGCCGCCGCCTCCCGCCTGCCGGGCTAGGCCAGGATCTTCGTCTTGCTGCGTGCGTACTCGGCGTCCGACAGGACGCCCTGGTCGTGCAGGCGGGCGAGCTTGGCGAGCTCGTCCGCGCTGCTCGACGACGCGGCGGCGTCCCGCAGGTAGGCGCGCCAGGCCCGCTCGTCGCGCTCGGCGACGGCCTGGGTGCGCTCGTGCATGCTGCCGCCACGCACGATCAGGTAGGTGATCAGCCCGATGCAGGGCAGCACGATGATCGCCGCGGTCCAGGCCGCCTTGCCCCAGCCGGACAGATCATGGCTGCGGAACACGTCCGTGATGACGGCGAACAGCAGCCACATCCACAGGACGAAGGCAAAGAACCACAACATGTAGAGAAATACGGACAGCAACGGGAAGTCGGAACTCATCGCAACCCCTCCATCTCGCATCGTCACAGCGATCCGAGACTGAGGTGATACCCGGCGGTCAACCGAGCACTCGGCGCAGGACCGCGCGTCCCGCCGCGGACAGCTCGGTGGCGGGGTACGAGTAGTCGAGCGTGCCATCCGGCCGTAGGACGAGCACGTCGACACCGCCGACCAGGCAGGGCGCCGCGGCCTTGGTCGGTCGGTCCTCGATGCGGACCGTGGCCCCGTCGACGGCGATCAGCGCCACGTCGCCGGCGCAGCCGTAGGCGGAGTTCCGACTGGCGCCGACCGTGTCGCCGACCCGGCCCGCGCGCAGGTCGAGTTCCAGCGGAAAGGTCCTGTCGCCCTGCGCGACCCTGCCGTACCACCGGCCGACCATGCCCGCCGGCAGCGCCGCGGCCGGGGCGGCTGTACGCCGGCTGGGCTCCGCTTCCCCGCGGCCTGCGCCTCCGGCGGTGAGCAGAGGGATGGCGCCGGCGGCGAGAGCGGCGACCGCGAGCACGCCCACCAGCACCGCCACGAGACCGCGGCGACCCCACCGCGCGCTGCCATACCACCGGCCGGGGGACGGCGCGTCCTTCGACGGCTGTGTCCTCGGGGGCTCCGGCGGAGATGTGGCCGGCGGAGATGTGGCCGGCGGCGGCGTGGCCGGCAGAGGTGTGGCCGGCAGAGGTGGGCTTGGGACCGCGGGCCGGATGGCGGGCTGGTGGGTGGACCAGGCGGTCCAGGTGGGGTCGGGTGATCAGCCCGATGCAGGGCAGCACGATGATCGCCGCGGTCCAGGCCGCCTTG
>NZ_FZMO01000325.1 GCF_900197875.1 Frankia canadensis
GGTCAGGCCTGGGGGGCGGGTTCGGGGCGGCCGGGCTGCTCGCCGCCGCGGGCCTCGCCGTAGGCGCGCTTGGGGACCATGACCTTGCGGCGGTAGATGCAGACCAGGGTGCCGTCCTGGTTGTGGCCGCGGGTCTCGACGGTCACGATGCCGCGGTCGTCCTTGCTCCTCGACTCGACCTTGTCGAGCACGGTCGACTCGCCGTAGATGGTGTCGCCGTGGAAGACGGGGGCGACGTGGCGCAGCGACTCGACCTCGAGGTTCGCGATCGCCTTGCCGGAGACGTCCGGGACGGACATGCCCAGCAGCAGCGAGTACACGTAGTTCCCGACGACCACGTTCCGCTTGAACTGCGTCGTCTTCTCGGCGAAGTTCACGTCGAGGTGCAGCGGGTGGTGGTTCATCGTGATCAGGCAGAACAGGTGGTCGTCGTACTCGGTGACCGTCTTGCCGGGCCAGTGCTTGTAGACCGCGCCGACCTCGAACTCCTCGTAGTACCGGCCGAACTGCATGGATCGCCTCGTTCTCCTGGATGGCGGGCTCGGGATCGCGCCTGGGGTGCGGCGGGGCCTAGTGGAGCTTGTACTCCTTGAGCAGGGCGCGGCTGATAATGCGCTTCTGCACCTCGGACGTGCCCTCGCCGATGAGCATGAACGGCGCCTCGCGGTAGAGACGCTCGATCTCGTACTCCTTGGAGTAGCCGTAGCCGCCGTGGATGCGGAACGACTCGGTGGTCACCTCGTGGCAGTACTCGCTGGCCAGGTACTTCGCCATGCCGGCCTCGACGTCGTTGCGCTCGCCGTTGTCCTTCTTGCGGGCGGCGTTCACCATCATCAGATGGCCGGCCTCGACCTTGGTCGCCATCTCGGCGAGCTTGAAGGCGATGGCCTGGTGGTCGGCGATCTGGTGGCCGAAGGTGCGGCGCTGCTGGGCGTAGGCGATCCCCAGCTCGAAGGCGCGGATCATGATGCCGCAGGCGCGGGCGGCGACGTTGACCCGGCCGACCTCGACGCCGTCCATCATCTGGTAGAAGCCGCGGCCGGCCTTGTCCTCGCCGCCGAGGATGGCGGACGCGGGCACCCGGTGGCCGTCGAGGATCATCTCGGTCGTCTCGACGCCCTTGTAGCCGAGCTTGTCGAGCTTGCCGGGGATGGTGATCCCGCCGTGGGTGCCGAAGCCCGGCTCCTTCTCCAGCAGGAACGTCGTCATGTTCTTGTAGACCGAGTCGGCGCCCTCGTCGGTCTTGACGAGGGTCGCGACCACACCGGAGCGGGCGCCGTTGGTCAGCCACATCTTCTGGCCGGTGATGACGTAGTCGTCGCCGTCGCGCTCGGCGCGGGTGGTGATGGCGGAGACGTCCGAGCCGCAGCCCGGCTCGCTCAGCGAGAAGGCGCCGCGGCAGTCCCCGGTGGCCATCTTCGGCAGCAGCCGGGCGCGCTGCTCCTCGCTGCCGTGCTGCAGCACCAGGTAGGCGACGATGAAGTGGGTGTTGATGACGCCGGAGACGCTCATCCAGCCACGGGCGATCTCCTCGACCACCAGCGCGTAGGTGAGCAGCGACTCGCCTAGGCCGCCGTACTGCTCGGGAATGGTGATCCCGAACAGCCCCATCTCCTTCATCGCGTTGATGATCTCTTCGGGGTACTCGTCCTTCTTCTCGAGATCACCCGCGTTTGGGAGGATCTCCTTGTCCACGAACGTGCGCACGGCCGCCAGAATGTCGGCCTGGACGTCGGTGAGCCCGTCGGTCTGCGCGATCCTGCCCATTGCCCCGCTCCTGTCGTCTGTCTGCCCGGTTCCTGTGCCTGTCGGGCGGCGCTCACTCGCCCCCGCGGATGAGGCGCACCGGGTTGTAGGTGAGGACGACCTCGTCGCGCTGGTTGTGAACGGTGTTGCGGGTGGTCACCACGCCGCGGTTGCCGCGGCTGGCGGGGCGCGACTCGGTGACCTCGACGACGACGGTGAGCGTGTCGCCGACGTAGACGGGGGCGCTGATCGACAGGTCCGTCTGCATGAACGCCATGCCGGTGCCGTGCAGCACGTTGGTCTGCAGGACCAGGCCCTCGGCGTAGGAGAAGACCATCATCCCGGGGATGAGCCGCCCGGTGTAGCCGACGGACCTGGCGTGCTCGGCGTCCATGAACAGCGGCTCGGAGACGCCGACGAGCTGGCGGAACAGCACCAGGTCCGTCTCGGTGATCGTGCGCGCCGGCGTCCGGAACACGCTGCCGACCTTCATCTCCTGGTAGGTCTGGCCCGCTACCAGGGGCGGGACGGAACCGGCTGCCGGGGCTGTCATGACCTTCTCCTCTTCGCCGATCACCTGCGGATCACCGTCGATCCCGGTGCCGGCGCGAGGACCGGGGAGCGCGCGCCAACCGTCGGGAATAACGGGCAGATTATTAACACGATGATCGCGTGTCCGACAACGTGTGTGAATGTGGGCATGCCAACAGGCGCCCGGCGGTGATCGGCTCCCCCCTCGGCGTCCCGCGGGAAGGCGGATGCCGACGGTCGGCACCGGACGAACCGCCAGCGGGCAGCGTAACCCGTTGCCCCCGCCTCGCGCCCCCTTCGGCGGCAGGCCCCGGACAGAGAGCCGCCCCACGCCGGGCAGGGTTCGCCGGCGTGGGGCAGCGGTGACGGGCCGTGGGTCGGGTCAGTCCTCGGCGCCGCCGACGTAGCGGGCGAACACGTCCTCGGACATCAGCTCCGCCGCGGGCCCACCGAAGACGATCTCACCGCGCCGCAGCACGTACGCCGTCGTCGCGATGCCGAGCGCACGGACCACGAACTGGTCGACCAGCAGCAGTGAGGTGCCCTCGGCGCTCACCGCCTGCAGGAAGGCGAAGATCTCGTCGACGATCACTGGCGCGAGGCCCAGGGACGCCTCGTCGACGAGGATCAGCTTCGGACTGCGCACGTGAGCCTGGGCCATGGCCAGCATCTGCTGCTGGCCGCCGCTGAGCGTGCCCGCGGTCTGGGTGAGCCGCTCCCCGAGCACCGGGAACGCCTCGACGGCGCGCTCGATGGCCGCGGACTCTCCCCCCGGGAACGACTGCATGATCAGATTCTCCCGGACGGTCAGGCTCCGGAAGATGCCCCGGCCCTCCGGGATGTGGCACAGCCCCAGCCTGGCCCGGCGGTGCGGCGCCAGCCGGGTGATGTCCGTGCCCTCCATCTCGACCCGGCCGGCGGTGGGGCGCAGCAGCCCGCAGACCGTGCGCAGCAGCGTCGTCTTGCCCGCCCCGTTCGGCCCGAGCAGCGCCACCGCCGTGCCGCGCGGCACGGTGAGGGAGACGCCGCGCAGCACCGTCGTGTCCTCGTAGCCGCTCACCACCCCGCTCAGGTCGAGCGCGGGGATGGTCTCCTCCTTCGCCTGGGCCGCCTCCTCCTCCCGGACGTCCGCGGGCTGGGCGGCGACGTGGGCCGCCGACGGGGCGGCGGCGTCGGTGTCCGCTGCGGCGTCGTCCTCTGCGCCGGCGTCCTGAGCGGGAACGGCGTCCGGCTCGGGCTTGGCGGTCGGGGTCTGTCCCGCTGTGCTGCTCTCGCTGACCGGGGTACCCGCCGTCGGGGTCGTCATCGGATTTGCGCCGTGGATACTCCGACCTTCAGGTCGGAGAGGAAACGGTG
>NZ_FZMO01000220.1 GCF_900197875.1 Frankia canadensis
GGCACTCGGCGCCGCCTGCATCAGGGCCGCCCGCGCGGACACCAGCGTGCACGCGGCCGGCAGGTCCAGTCCGGTCTCGTCGAGCACGCCCACGCCCGCCCCGCCCGCGCCGTCGGGTCCCGCGCCGCACGCGCAGGTCCGACGCGAGAACGGCGGGCAGGTCCCCGGCCGCCGGCGGCGGTGCGGACGTCGGCCCCGAGACCAGGCCGCGGCCGCCGGGCGCGGTCGCGGATCCGTCCTGCACCCGCAGCATCCTTCCAACACCGCCGCCGCGAGCGCGAGAGGTCGGCCGGCGAGTCCCGGCCTCGTCACCGTCCCGCCGGTGCGACGGCGGGACGGTGCTTAGGGTGCGGAGACGGTCCTCATCGGCTCATCACCGGCCACTGCCGAATCGAACAGGCGTTCCGCGGGTAGCCGTGCCAGCCGGTGAGGATCTCGGTGCTGGCGATCGCCTCGGACGAGCGCGAGCCGATCGCGCCGTACCAGACCAGCCCGGGCTGCGGGGTCCGGATCACGAGCAGGTGCGGGCTGCCCGACAGGACCGTGCCGGTGTCCCCGGCGAGGTCGCGGCGCAGCACGTTGACCGGGGACTCGTCGCCGCACAGCATCGGCTCGGCGCGCCGCGCCGTCTTCATCGCCTCGTCGAAGCCGGCATCCTGGAGGCCCTGGGCGAGCCGTTCGTTCGCGCGGGCGACGAACCCGGCTGAGACCGGCACGCCCAGCAGCGCGTCGATGGCCCTCGGAGGCGAGCAGCACCGCCGCCGCGTGCAGCCGCGGCCCGTAGGACACCAGGCCCGGCCCCGCGTGTCGCACCCCCGGCCCGGCCGCGGCCGTGACCTTCCCGCAGCAGGCGCACCGCCGCTGCGGCAGCACCCACTCGAGCTTCTCCAGCAGCGCATCGAGCAGGTTCCAGACTTGCGCCCAGCCATCAGTGAGCACTTCGCTACCCGCCAGGTCCCCCTGACACGACGAGCACTCCGCTGGGCGGGTCCGCCGACGACGACCGGTCCGGCTCCAGCCCCGCACCAGCGTGGCCCGGCTGCCCGCCCGGCTTCCGCTCCTTCGAACGAAACCCGCTCCGAGGACGGCCCGCCGCTTTGCCTTCCGTTTCCTTCGCCCCGATCGGTTCCTTCGACGGCGGGACCGGCGAGTTGGCGCTGTCCATTCCGACCGCCGCCGCAGGTCGGCGACTTCAAGCTCCAGCCGCCGCCGCTCGGCCCGCTCCGCGGCCAGTTCCGCCTCGCGCCGCTCGGCCATGCTCTCGATACCCGGCGCAGCCGCTCGTTCGTCGCCGCCAACCGGCCGTCTCCGCGAACTCCTCGATCCGCGTCTCGGCAGCCGCCAGACGCGACTCCAACGACGCGGACGAGTCAGCCACAAATCCAGACCATCCCCGCACCGCAGCCACGGTCAAGCAACAGCGCCAAGGTGTCACACCAACGCAAACACGCAGCTCGGCGGGACACCGTCACCCACCCATGACTCGCCACTCCAGACCCACTGCGCCCGACGACCAGCACGGCGCGCCGGGTGTCGTCATGCCTTGCTGCGCCCCAATACAACAGAGCCGTAGTCCTCCAGCCACAGGAACCCGAGGAGGGAAGATCGATTCGAATCGCGGTCATTACCATTATAGGCCAGTCGGGGTCAAGGGCGATGACCAGGCGTAATCGGTGGCACTCGAACAGAGTATCTGCGGCGGGTCGATACTTAAGTTGAGATGCAGGTCGACGATGTCGATACAGTCGACGGCACACGGAGTAGCTTCACTCACGGTAGCTATTTTCAGCGTATTGCTGCGGCGAATAGGTCGGTGATAGTGTCGCGCATGCCGCCTCAGTTATCCGGCGGGGTCAAATGGTCGTAGCGATGCCCGACAGAATGATCGTGTTGGCGTCGAGGGGTTGGATGGTGGATGGGTTGGCGGGAGCAGTTGACAATCGAGGAACGGGAGCTGATTTCCCGGGAGTTGAGCAAGAACCGATCGGCTCGGTTCATCGCGAAGGCGCTCGGCCGGCACCACTCGACGATCTCACGAGAAATCGAGCATAACGGCGGCGGACAGGTCTTTCGGGCGGTGGAAGCGCAGGCGCGGTGTGAGGCGCTGCGGGCCCGTCCGAAGGAACGCAAGCTCGTCGCGTCGGCGGCGCTGCACGACGCGGTCAACGCGGGCATGGCCGAGAAGTGGTCCCCGAAACAGATCAGCGAGAGACTGGAGAAGGACTTTCCCGACGACGAGAGCATGCACGTATCCCACGAGACGATCTATGAATGCCTCTACCTGCAGGCCCGCGGCGAGCTGCGGACCAAGCTGGCGCTCGCGCTGCGCAAGGGCCGGACCAGGCGGGTGAACCGGTCCCGGACGACCGTGGCCGCCGACCTGTCGCGGCATACCCAGGCCGAGCTTGATACATTAAGACGGCCGAACAGCTGAACGGAAGGCCGCGGCAGACGCCGCGGATGGGCGAAGCCGGTCGAGGTCTTCGACGCTTTGCTGGAAAGCATGCGTCGCTATGATCCCTGCTTTCCGCCCTGCCGGTTCGCACGTCCGGAGTCGACGCCCACCACGATGCCATCCGGTATGAATGGGCGCGTCGCGACCGCGCCGGGCAGGCCGTTGTCGCCGGATCGAAATCGTCCGCTTCGCTCCCGATACCCGGCTGACGTCAATCGTCTCCTTCTTCGCCAGCCGCCGACGATCCGTTACGCCTATGAGGAGTAAGATATGAAACTCGTCGACGCCGACCTCCCGACGGCCCGAGCGACCGAGGCGCAATCACCGTGGGTATGGCCATCCAGCCGACGTTTCCGCGACGCGAGTCCGAAGGAAAAACTCGACTTCCTGGCACAGCTACGAGACTCGCCTGGACTTGTGCATTTCGATGAGCCGCGTATCCCCGGTCTGCCGCAGGGCAACGGCTACTGGGCACTGACCCGGCACGCTGACGTGGTCGAGGTCTCGCGCCGCCCCGGTGACTTCCGCTCCGGCGACGGTGCTCTGTGGATCAACGATCTCGGCCAGGACTTCAGCGACTTCTTCGGCTCAATTATCAACATGGACGACCCGCGCCACGGCCGCCTGCGGCGCATCGTCACCACAGCGTTCACCCGCCACGGCGTCCGTCGCCTGCACGCGCACATTGAAAGGACTGCGGCCGACACCATCCGCGCCCTCGCCGGACGCCGGGAAATCGACATTGTCACCGACATCTCGACGCCATTCTCGCTCACCGTAATCTGCGACCTTCTCGGCGTCCCTGAAAGCCACCACGCCGAGGTGCTCGCCGCGTCCAACGTCCTCGTATCCGGCGGTGACCCCGACCTGGTCCCAGACCAGAGCGATCCGATCCGAGCCTTCCTCCACGCCGGAACCACCCTCGCGGCCCTCGCCGCCGACCTCGCCGAACACCGCCGCCGTAGACCCTGCGACGACCTACTTACGGCCCTCGTGCGCACCAAGGTCGACGGCACCCACCTGACACCCCGGGAGATCGCCTCGTTCTTCACCCTCCTGGTCTTCGCCGGCCAGGAAACGACCCGGAACGCGATCGCCCTCGGCCTCTGGGCCCTACACAACGACCCGCAGGCCTGCGCCGCCTGGGCCGCTGACTTTGACCGGCTTGCACCCACTGCCGTCGAAGAGATCATCCGCCATACGAGCCCCGTCGCCCTGATGCGCCGCACCACTGTCCGAGACACCACTCTCAATGGACACCGTCTTGCTGCTGGCGACAAAGTCGTCCTTTATTACGCCGCCGCTAACCATGACCCAGCAGTCTTCGACGAACCCTACCAACTTGACCTCACCCGCTCACCCAATCCACACATCGGCCTCGGCGGGCCAGGCCCCCACTACTGTCTCGGCGCCGTCTTCGCTCGCGCTGAAATCACCGCTATCTTCCGAAAAATATTCTCCCAACTTCCCGGACTGACCATTACTGGCGAGCCCGTCTATCTCCGTTCTACATCCGTCAACGCCATCAAAACTTTGGCTGCGCATGTATGAAGGACGGTATCGTAATCCTGGGTACGGTCGCTATGGCCTGAGCGGAGGGACTGGCATACTGGCCGTCTCCACGATCCTTGCCTTCACTGGAGTGAAATAGGTCTTTCTCGCATTTTCCGATTAGACAAGTCGCGCCGTGTTGCGCATCGCACGGCCGTTGCTCCCGACGCCGTTCCCACCCGCCGAATCCAGTCCACAGCCACACCGTAGAGCACCAATTTGTGCCTCAGGACGGCCCACAGATTGGACGCGTTCGCCCCCGGCTCGGGAGCAGTTCTTCAAGGTCGCCTACGCGGCAATCTTCGTCGCCACCGGTTCCAACTTCCTGCGCGCCCTGCGCACCGAGAGCGGGAGAAGCATGTCGGTCACCCCACTGAGCTCGCGCTCAGCGGACAAGCTCCCTGATCCGAGCGGACGGCTCCTCTGGTTCGCGATGCTAGGTCCCCTCCAGGTGGAGGTCGCGGCTTCTCGGGCACCGGTAGCCGGCATCCGCGCTCGTTCTCTCCTGATCTTGCTTCTGCTCCACCGCAATCAGGTGGTTCGCCTCGACCGCCTCATCGAGTTCATCTGGGAAGCGCCGCCCGCGACGGCTGTCCCGCAGGTACGGAACCTGGTGGCAGAGCTGAGGCGAGTGCTCCAAGCCGCGGGGCAAGAGATTATCGAGACCTCTCTCGGTGGATACAGGCTCGTCGCGACGGATGACGAGGTCGACGTCGCGCAGGCAGAACACCACGTGGCCGAGGGCACGACGGCCGCGGCCGAGGGCGATCACCGCCTTGCGCTCGAATGTTTCGGCAGATCGTTGGCTCTGTGGCGAGGTGAGCCGCTCGGCGATGTCGCGCCGTCGTTGGCGCTGGCCTGGCGGCCCCGGTTCACCGAACTTCGCCGCCGGGCTCTTTTGGGGAAGGCCAGATCCCGTCTGAATCTGGAGATGTTCGAGCAGGCCGTGATCGAGTTGCTCGACGCCGTGGTCGAGTTCCCCTTCGAAGAGGAGCTGCGGCTGCTTCTGGTGACCGCCCTCTATAGATCCGGTCGGTCCACGGCCGCGCTGAAATCATGCCGTGATGCCCGCCACTACTTCCTTGACGAGCTCGGCGTAGATCCGAGCCCGGCTCTTCGAAGCCTCGAGGTCGAGATCCTGAGAGGTGGGTCACCGAGATAGCCTTCGACACGGTCGGTACATCAGTCGACCCGGCACGAGCAAAGGTTCTTGTAGCCCAGCGTGGCGTCCTCGGCCGTCAGGTCGGGGTCGGAGGTCGCGAGCAGGTACTTCCCGTCGAGGCGCCCCTCGGCTTTCACCTTGGCGCGTTCGATCGCGAGCCGGCCTTTCGAGGTCTGGCGGATCCACCGGCCCAGCGAGGTGTTGTCGCGCAGCGCACACTTCGCCCTGGCATGCGCTTGTTCGGCGCGCTGCCGGGCATTGTCGATCAGCTTCCGGTCGCGGTCACGTTGACTGGTCGGTGATCCGCCAGCTCCGCCCGATGCGTTCCAGGTCGGCGGTGCGCCGGGCTTGGTCGCGGGTCGCCTGGTCGGGGTTGTGACACAGGATGAACCGGGTCCCGTCGGCGTCGTCGAGCCGGATCTCCTTGACCCGCGGGTTGTCACGGACGTCCTGGTAGAGGGCGGCCTGGTCGGCGTCGGGGGAGTCGGTCTCGAAGTAGGTCAAGGGTCGTGTCGAAGAACAGCAGGTCGACCTGAAGGTTCAGAAGATTGGGCGGCGGGAGAAGAACAGCGGCTCCTGCACTGCCCCCGCGATGTCGGCCTCCACGAGCAGGTCCATCGCCCGATAGGCTCGGTTCTCATCCATCCCCGCCAGGCCCGGCACGACGACGTCCTCGGACACCCATTCGGTCGCAGGCAGTTTCGACATCGGCGCGATCGCCGGTTACCGAGTCGGTCCGAAGTTGCGGACAGGCCCGCTTCACCCGAGCCCGCGGGATCGCCGGAGCCGTCGCCGAAGCGCGTCCGGATCGACGCGGCCAGCCGCCGCGGCCCCTCGACGTCGACCGCCTCGACCCGGCCCAGGTTCATCAGCACTTGGGGCTTCACTGCCCCGTCGACGCGGTGGTTGTGGGCCAGCGCGACGTAGCGCACGACCGAGCCGTCGGAATTCCGCCGCTGCGTGAACCGCAGATACATGGCCAGGCCAAGCTACTAGAGTTTCGCAGTTTTCTTGATCGGGATCGGCGGCCGATAACGGCTGGATGAT
>NZ_FZMO01000221.1 GCF_900197875.1 Frankia canadensis
CCCCCTCACCGACGTCCTCGACCTCGGCGCCTGACCAACCCCCTCGCCCCGTCCCTGGGCCGTCCTGACCCGCGAACGCCCACGACGGCCCCAGAGCGGGTACGTCAGGTGAGGATCTCAACGGGCCGGGCGCGGACGTCAGGCCTTGCGGCCGAGGCCGCAGAACTGCTGGACCTCTGCGGGGGTCTCCAGATCCGCCGCGGTGGGGCGCCAGCGCGAGCAGGAGACCACACCGGGCTCGAGCAGCTCCACGCCCTCGAAGAACCGGCTGATCTGCTTCGCGTCGCGGAAGGTGATCGGCGGAGTGGCGTTCTCGTTCCAGAACTGGCGGACGCGCTCGGCGTCCTCCGGGAACACCTCGTTGCTGGCGTGGGCGATCGCCAGGTAGCTGCCCGGGGGGACCGCGGCGACCAGCCGGCCGACGATGTCGATGGCCTCGTCCTCGTCCGGGATGAAGTTCAGGACGCCCAGCAGGGTGAGGGCGACCGGCTGGGTGAGATCGAGGGTGCGGGCCGCCTCCGCGAGGATCGTGGCGGTGTCCCGCAGGTCGGCCTCGATGTAGTTGGTGGCGCCCTCGGGAGTGCTGGTGAGCAGGGCGCGGGCGTGCACGAGCACCAGCGGATCGTTGTCCACGTAGACGATCCGCGCGTCAGGCGCCGCGGACTGGGCGACCTCGTGCGTGTTGCCCGCGGTGGGCAGGCCCGTGCCCACGTCGAGGAACTGCCGGATGCCGGCCTCGACGGCCAGGTGGCGCACCACCCGGGTCAGGAAGCCGCGGTCGGCGCGGGCAGTGGGCACGATGTGCGGCAGCATCGACTCGACCTGGTCGCCGACCGCGCGGTCCGCCGCGAAGTTGTCCTTGCCGCCCAGCCAGTAGTTCCAGACCCGGGCGGTGTGCGCCACGCCGGTGTCGAGCTCGGCGGCCCTGCTGGCCTCCTCGTAGGAGTAGGCATCATCCGCGGAGGCGTCGTCGGCCACGGCATCGGTCACGCAGGCACCACCTTCTCGTGTTCGTGCGCGCCCCTTGTCGGTGCGCGGCCTCTCGAAGCCAAAGAGTAGCTGGGCATTCTGCGTCGAATCAGCCCGCCCGTGCGAATAGTCAGCTTCTTGTGCCTTCTGGGTTGGACGCCGTTCGCCGCGATGCCCGGTTGCGCGGTCAGGGGGTGGGGCTCTCGTCGCCGGGGCCAGGCCTCGGCCGCGGGCGACAGCCCCCGCGCCGTCCCCGCGGTACGCGGCCGGACCGGCAACATCCGCCGCACGGACCCGGGCGACGAGTGGCTCGATGTCGGCCAGGGAACGGCGCCCACAGCGCGGTGAACTCCATGCTCGACGCGGCGACCACCGCCGCCGTCCCCCGACGCCGGTCGCGCTCAGCCCGGAATGGCGCGGCTTCGTCCTGGTGCGCGGAGACGATTGTCTCCTGTATCGCGGGTGCGTGGCCATTCCCGTCGAACGATGACGTGAATCGATCTCGGCCGGGTACGATCGTGGCGACCTCAGGGCAGGTTTCTGGACTTGCGCCGCGTCCTCATCGTCGACCTGATCCGCTGTCTGGTGCGGACCATTGTCGGGGGCGCACACAGAATCGCGACGAAACGCAGAGGTGAACCGATCGTGTCCTTGGCACTCCCCTTTCGGCGTGGCGGCGCCGTACTCGTCCTCCTGATCCTCGCGGTCGGCTTCACCGGCGCCTTCGCCGTGACGTCGTCGGCGCCCGCGCATGCCCTTTGCGTCAGCTCCCCGCTCGCGGGATCCTGGCGCAACATCAATCCCAACACCCGGTCGATCACCCGGGTGACCGTGACCCAGGGATGCGGTGACCAGGTCCTCTGCGACACGGACGGGCACTGCTCCACCAGCGGCGGCGGCTACGGCGTCCGGGTGTGGGGAAAGTGTCACCCGACGGACTGCGACTGGGGCAGCCGTTCCGCCGTCAGCCGGGGAAACGGCTGGATCCTTGCCACCTACCGGCGTAGCTACGCGACGAGCTATGTGTGGCTGAAGGTGTACAAGCGTGGTGGGACAAACCAGCTCAGAGTGAATGTCCGAACTGACTTCACGGCTGCGGACGGCCGGACCGACTACACCACCGACGAATGGTTCCGGCACTGATTCGGTGGTCGGTCTGAGTCCTCCCGGCCCGAGGTCGAACTGACCCGAACCGGCGCCGGAGCCTCGGTCCGATCCGCCCGAACATGGGGTGGGTCGGACCGGGGCTTCTCGGCTTTGGTGAGTTCATCTGACGACCACCGACCCGGTAGGGAAGAGTCCGTCAGGGCCGGCGGCGCGCGGTCATGGGGAGTCCGTTCCGCGGGCGCAGCGTGACCAGGGGCTGCGGTGTCACCACCCGACCCGGGACCGGGGCGAAGGTCCAGTGGCGGGCAAGGGTGGCGAGGGCCATGATCCCCTCGGTGACGGCCAGCGTGTTGCCGATGCACTGGCGGGGACCGGCACCGAACGGAAAGTAGGCGAAGCGCGGCCGCGGCGGCGTGCTCCTGGCGGCGTCGGCCTCGGTGTCGGGCGGCTGGAGCCAGCGGGTGGGGTCGAAGCGGTCGGGCTCGGACCACCAGCGGGCGTCGCGGTGCACCACCCACTGGCTGAACACGAGGGTGGAGCCGGCGGGCAGCCGGTAGCCGGCGACGTCGCGGTCCTCGACGAGGTGGCGGCCCATCGCCCACACCGGCGGGAACAGCCGCATCGACTCCTGGAACACCGCGCCCGTGTAGGGCAGGCGGGGCAGGTCGTCGATGGTGGGCAGGCGGTCACCGAGAACCTCGTCGAGCTCGGCCTGCAGCACGGCGCGGACCTCGGCGGCGTCGCCGAGCAGGTGGAACGTCCAGGACAGCGCGTTCGCGGTGGTCTCGTGGCCGGCGAGCAGCAGGGTGAGCGCCTCGTCGCGGACCTGGGCGTCGTCCATCGGCGCGCCGGTGTCGGCGTCGCGGGCGCTCAGCAGCAGCGACAGCAGATCGGCGCCGGTCGCCCCGGCGGCGCGGCGCTGCGCGATCAGGTCGAGCACCACCTGGTCGAGAGCGTCGCGGGAGGCGCGACGGCGGCGGGCGCCGGGCAGCGGAAGCCGCTCGACGGTGCTGAAGCCGGGCATCGGGGCGCGGCGGGCGGCGGGCATCGTCTCGTCGAGAGCGGTGCGCACCACGTCGACGACGCGGCTGTCGAGGTCGACGTCGAACAGGGTCCTGGCGATGATCGCCAGGGTCATCCTGGTCATCTCGGCGTGCAGGTCGAGCAGCTGCCCGTCGTCCCAGCCGGCGGCGGTGTCGGCGGCGATGGACGCGAACGCGTCGGCGTAGCCGGCGATGCGCTGCTTGTGGAACAGCGGCTGCATCAACCGGCGCTGGCGGCGGTGGACGTCACCGGCGCTGGTGAGCAGCCCCTGCCCGAGCAGCAGGGCCAGCGGCTGCACCACCGTCTCCCGGGAACCGGCGCGGCCACGCCGCCGCACGGCCCCCTTGGCGTAGGCGCGGTGGCCGCTGACCAGGGCGTCGGCGATCGCCTCCGGCTCGGTGACCAGGAACGCCGACACCGGCCAGCGCGCGATCCGCACCACCGGCCCGTGTTCGCGGGCCAGCTCCCCGAACCGGTTGAGCGGATCGGCGCGCAGCCGCCGCAGCGACGCGACCGGACCGTCGGTCGGGCCCGGCACCTCCTCGGCATCCCGGGCGGCCGACGCCGGTGCGGCGGCGGGCGGGTGATGCGCGTGAGGTGAGTGAGACGTGTCAGTGGCACTGCTCATCGGAAGCTACCCTTCGGTCCGGTACCGGTTCGGTGACCTGGCGACACGGGTCCACCGCGGGATGGGCACGCCGTCATGGGGCGAGGACCAGAGCGGTGAGCACGGCGATCTTGAGCGCGAGGGCGACGTCGGCGATGCGACCGTCGGTGTGGGGCAGGCCGATCGCCGTCAGCACCCTCACGGCGGCGGTGCGCACCGCCGGCCACAGCAGGACGACGAGGCTCGCGCCGCATCCCGCCACCACGAGCCTGGTGCCCATCGGCCCCGCGGCCAGGCAGCCGGCGATCGTCGCCGCCGCGACCAGCGCGAACGCCTTCACACCGGCGAAGGCCGAGGCGATGCCGCGGCCCCGCAACAGCAGGACGCAGCAGGCCGTGGACACGGCGAGCATGACCAGGGCGGTCGGCGGGGTCAGCGGGCGCGGCTCGACCTCGCCGAGGCGGGCGAGGTGCAACCGCGGCGCCGGCCGCTCCAGCTCGAGCGCGGTGACCGCCAGTACCGTGAGCGCGGCGACGGCGGCCTGCACCGCCCGCAGCACCGCCAGCGCCGCCGCGACCAGCAGCAGCCGCTGCCGCCACGGCCTGTGCGGCTCGCGCGCGGCCCGCTGTGTGCGCGTCGTCATCGGGATCGGAACACCTGCCCTCGGGATGGTCCTGGCGGCGAGGTGCACGCCGACAGGCCAAGGACACCCGGCCAGCATGCGTGCCACCTGCGGACCAGACGTGAGGTTCGTGTGAGCTGGGGCTGGGCCGGATCGGATCGGCGGCTTCTAAAGAAAGTGAACTTCCTCTTTACAGGCGGGGGGTCGCGCTCCTACTGTCGGGCGTGGGCAGTGTGAGCTGGCACACGGTCCGCCGTCCGGCAGGCGTCAAAGGAGCTTCGAATGGAACGCACCGCGCGTGGCAGGTACGAGACGAACCTCGACGACCCCGAGTTCACCACCATGGAGGACGGCACCCGCTTCGCCGCCTTCTTCCTCGGTGCCGGGCCGAGCGACCCCGCGGTGTTCCCGATGGAGGTCACCGCCAACTACAAGTTCCCGGTCCACTACCACAAGACCCACTACATGTCGGTGATCCTCCGTGGCTCCCTGCGGGTCGGCAAGAAGTGGTACGGCCCGGGGGACATCCGGTTACAGGAGAAGGGCTCCGTCTACGGTCCCGAGGAGGCCGGGCCGGACGGCTGCTTCATGCTCAACATCTTCGCCGACCGGCGCGGCTACGTCCCGAGCATCCTCGGTGAGCCCGCCCCTGAGGAGGTCGACGTTCCTCCGCACGTGCTGCTGAGCAAGGTGTGGAACGCGCTCGCCGAGACCGAGTCCGCCGAGGGCGAGTCCGCCGAGACCGGGTCCGCCGAGGGCGAGCGGGTGCCCGCGGCGTCGGCGTCAGGTTCACCGACTGTCGTCTGACGGGGATGAGCCCACCCGTGCGGTCGTCTCGGCGGCGGGGTGGGGACGGATTGCCGCCGCCGCACGTCACGGGAGGGTCGGGCGGCGACGGCATCCGGCCGACGGCAGCCGCGGGCGGGCTTCGTAGCATGAAGCGCCAAGATCGCGGAACCGCAATCCAGGAGACGGAGGGCCGCGCGGTGAATGGACTGCCCGCTGACCGGGTCGGCACGGCAGACCTGGGCGGGATCGGGGATGTCGACGAGGCGGCGTGGTCGTCGCTGCGCCTGGTCGCCGACCCGCAGCGCCGCGCGATCTACACCCACCTGCGGGGTGCCACGGCGCCGATGTCCCGCGACCAGGTGGCCGCGGGTCTCGCCATCGCCCGGACCACGGCGGCCTTCCATCTGGACCGGCTCGCCGAGTCCGGCCTGCTGGCGGTGACCTACGCGCGGCCGGCGGGCCGGGGTGGCCCTGGCGCGGGCCGTCCCGCCAAGCTCTACCAGGCACGGGAGGTCGACCTTGAGGTCGCCATCCCGGCGCGGCGCTATGAGCGTCTGGCCAGGATCCTGGTCCAGAGCGCCGACCTCCTCGACGGCGAGGACTACCAGGCGCGGGCACAGACGGTCGCCTTCGCGGCCGGGGAGCGGGATTCAGCGGAACATGAGGCGCCGAAAGCACAGGCGCCGCAAGCACTGAAGCCGCTCAGCCGGGCTGCGGCGGCGCTCCGCCAGCTGGGATACGAGCCTGCCGGCGCGAGCGTCGGCTCCGTCGGCGGGGAGGACGGCGGGCCGCGGCTCGTGCTGCGCAACTGCCCGTTCCGGCGGCTGTCCGCAACACATCCCGAGGTCGTCTGCACCCTCAACGAGCGCTACGTCGCCGGCGTCATCGACGGGCTCGGCCTGCGCGACGACCTGCGGGTCGCCGGCGAGGGCGTCGCCCCGGCCTGCTGCGTCATCGTCGCCGAGCGCTGAACCGTTGCGTGAGGGCGCCAGATAGCTGGCGTTCATGCCGCCTCACCTTTCGGTGGGGCACCCCGGGTCTGACCGGCCGTGGCCGTGCCCGGTTTCCGTTTCACAG
>NZ_FZMO01000289.1 GCF_900197875.1 Frankia canadensis
CCCCCGTCCTTGCTCACCTGCCCCGCCCGGTCGACCTGCGCAACCCCACCGCCGTGCGGGCCGGGCTGCGCTCCGTCGGCATCGACGTCCCCGACACCCGCTCCGGGCGCCTCGAACCGCTGCGCGCCGCCCACCCCGTGGTCGGCGCGCTGCTCGACTGGCGCCGTGCCGAACGCATCGCCACCACCTACGGCCACCGCTGGCTCGACACCCACGTCGGCGCCGACGGGCGCCTGCGCGGGCGCTGGCATGCCAGCGACGGCGGCGCCGGGCGGATGACCGCCCAGGCCGGCCTGCACAACCTGCCCGCGGACCTGCGCACCGTCGTCGTCGCCGAACCCGGCCGGGTGTTCGTCCGCGCCGACCTGGGCCAGATCGAACCCCGCGTGCTGGCCATCGTCTCCCGCGACCCCGCCCTGCGCGCCGCCACCCTCGCCGACGACATGTACGCCCCCGTCGCCGCCCAGCTCGGCCGTGACCGCCCCGAGGCCAAGGTCGCGATGCTCGCCGCCATGTACGGCCAGACCACCGGCACCGCCGGCGAGGCCCTGCGCCGCATGCGCCGCGCCTACCCCACCGCGCTGGCCTACCTCGACGACGCCGACACCGCCGGCCGCGCCGGCCGCGACCTGCGCACCTACGGCGGCCGCCGGCTGCGCCTGGCCGCCCTCGCCCGCCACCGCGGTCGTCCCGGAGCTGGCCCGTGGCCGCTTCGCGCGCAACGCGGTCATCCAGGGCCCCGCCGCCGAGCTGTTCAAGGCGTGGGCGGCCACCGTCCGCGCCGGCCTGCCCGCCCTCGACGGCGAGATCGTGCTCTGCCTGCACGACGAGCTGCTTCTGCACGTCCCCGCCGCGCACGCCGACGCCGCCCGCGTCCTGCTGCACCGGGCTCTCGCCGCCACCGCCGCCTACTGGGCCGCCGGCAGCGGCGTGCGCCTGGTCGCCGACGTCGCCGTCGTGCTGCGCTGGTCCGACACCCCCCACTGACCCGCGGCCGTTCCCGACCCCCCGCCCGAACGACCCGCCCGCCGGCACGCGGCGCTGCGCCCGCGCCACACCAAGATAATCAACGCCGTTGACGGAATCGCCGGGCGCCCCTCGTTTGTCTCAGAATATGAGAATACATTCTCGTATTCTGAGAATGCTGCTACTGTCGAGCTATGACACCGACCGGCACCTACACCCATGGGCACGCCGAGAGCGTGCTTCGGTCCCACCGCACCCGTACCGCGGAGAACTCCGCCGCCTACCTGCTCGGGCACCTGCGCCCCGGCCTGAGTCTGCTGGACATCGGCAGCGGCCCGGGCACCATCACCGCCGGCCTGGCCGAGCGGATCGCCCCCGGCCAGCTCACCGCCCTCGAGACGGCCGAGGCGGTGCTGGCCACCACCCGGGCGGAGATCGAGCGCCGCGGGGCGCACACGGCGCGCTACCTCGTCGGCGACGTCCACCACCTGGATCTGGCGTCGGACTCCTTCGACGTCGTGCACGCCCATCAGGTACTGCAGCATCTGAGCGATCCGGTGGCGGCACTGCGCGAGATGATGCGCGTCTGCCGTCCCGGCGGGGTCGTCGCCGTCCGCGACGGCGACTACAGCGGCTTCGCCTGGTACCCACGGCTGCCCGGGCTCGACCGCTGGCACACGCTGTACCAGGCGGCCGCCCGGGCCAACGGCGGCGAACCGGACGCGGGCCGCCACCTGCTCGCCTGGGCACACTCCGCCGGCGCTCCCACGGTCACCGTCACCTCGTCGACCTGGTGCTACGCCGACCCCGAGTCGCGGGGGGAGTGGGGCGGCATGTGGGCCGAGCGGATCTCCGGCTCGGCCATCACCGACCAGCTCCTCGACAGCGGCCTGGCCACCCGCGCCGACCTCGACGAGATCGCCGACGCCTGGCGGGAGTGGGCCGCGCACCCCGACGGCTGGATCAGCATCCTGCACGGCGAACTGCTCATCCACCTGCCCGCGGCGCCGTGACGCCCACCGCCCGCCACGGGCGCCGAACCCCCGGCGTCTCGGGGGTCGAGACTGGCAGAGTCGTGTGTTCGACTGACCTGTATTCCCGCGAGCAACCCTGTCGATCGTGACCGAGAGTGGGCGTTGGACTCCATGATCCTCGGTTGGCTTCGGCCCTTGAGGAACACGCGCGCCTCACTACCGTGACCCCCATGATCGAGTCCGAGATGGAGATCAACGAAGATCTGGTCCGTGACTTGCTGCGGGAGCAGCATCCGGACCTGGCCGAGCTGCCCATCCGTGAGGTGGTGGGCGGCTGGGGAAACCAGATGTGGCGCCTCGGGGACGACCTGGCCGTGCGGATGCAGCGGATGGACAAAAGCCCCGATCTACAACTCAAGGAACGCCGCTGGCTGCCGCAGCTGGCCTCACGTCTGCCGCTTCCGATCCCGACTCCGGTGCGCAGCGGGACACCGTCCGAGCGCTTCCCGAAGATCTGGACGGTCATGACATGGGTGGAAGGCACGCCCCTGGACCAGGGTTCGATCACCCGCGGCGACCACGCGGCCGACATACTGGCGGCCTTTCTCGCCGCGCTGCATGTGGAGGCGCCCGCCGAGGCGCCGGACGCCGTGGACGTCGGCGCTCACCCCAAGCAGTGCACAGGGGGGTTCGAGCACTTCCTGCGGTCCGTGGACCTCGGCGGCTTCACCGAGGACGACATCCGGGCTGTGTGGGACGACGCGGTGGCGGCCTCCGAGTGGCAGGGCCCACGGGTGTGGGTGCACGGTGACCTGCATCCCGCGAACGTCGTCATCGCGGATGGCACGCTGGCGGGCATCGTCGACTTCGGTGCGGTCGTCGCCGGCGATCCGGCGTGGGATCTTGCGGCCGCCTGGCTGCTGCTCCCCGCGGGAGGCGCCTCGCGGTTCTTCGGCAGCTACGCGCAGGCGGACGAGGCGACGGTGCGACGGGCGCGCGGGCTGGCCGCGATGAAGAGTCTGTTCTTGATGCTGATGGGCCAGAACGGGGACCGTGGCCTGTCCGGCGGCAAGCCGCACTGGGGGCCCGCAGGCCGGTCGGCACTCGATCGTGTCCTGAAGGGCCTTTGACACCAGCGTAGATCGGTGATCTAGCTCTTCGGTGTCGGATCTGCTGGTTGGCGGACCATCGGATGCCTCGGTGTGATGATCGTGGTGTGCTTGTTCGTCCGGCTGGCGTCGGTGATGTTGAGCGGGTCGCCGAGGTGCATGTGCTGTCCTGGCAGGTTGGCTATCGGGGGCTGTTGGCGCAGTCGCTGCTCGACGGGCTGCGTCCGGCGCAGCGGGTGCCGCGGTGGACGGCGGCCGTGCGGCAGGCGGCGTGGCCGGCCCGGGGTGTTCTGGTCGCCGACGACGCCGGTGAGGTGGTCGGCTTCGCGTCCCTGTATCCCACCGAGGACCTCGACCAGGATCCGACCGGGGTGGGCGAGGTCGCCTCGTTCTACGTGCTCCCGGCCGTGTGGGGGCGGGGTGTTGGAGGTCAGCTGATGGCGGCGGCGGTGCGCACGTTCGGCGTGGCCGGCTTCGCGTCAGCGACGTTGTGGGTCCTGGAGAGCAACGCCCGCGCGAGCCGTTTCTACTCTCGGCTGGGCTGGGAACCGGATGGTCGCACCAGGGACGAACGCGTGGGCGGGTTCATGGTGCGTGATGTGCGGTACCGGCGGACGCTCGGCTGATCTGCGCGTCGATGAGGGCGGCGTTCGCCGCCGTGTGGGTCTCGGCCTTCTGGTCCACGTGCGAGCGCCACCCGCGGGTGAGCACCTCGTCGAGGTCTCCACGTCCTCGCCGCCAACACCGGCGAGGATCACCCCTCTCTCCCATCAAGATAATCAACGCTGTTGACGACGTCTTACCGCACAAGATCAAAAAAACCAAACACCGAGCACCCGGGGGAGCAGGCGCTGCTTGATCATCTTAGGTCTGGCTGGTGGGCCGGCTCGCGCGGTTCCACACCGCTGCTCAAGACCGCCGCGCGCAATGCCCGCGGCCAAATGTCGACGGGCCCGGCACATCCGCGCCGGGCCGGAGGCGTGATGGCGGTAGTCCATGTCGTTGACGACACCAACTATCATGATCACTAAATGAAGATCACAAACCAGCACCCGGGCACCGACCCGCCTTCTGGATCACGGTCGACGACGATCTCGCGAGCATGACCGGCCGGATCTGATGTGGACATCGGATCCGGCCGCCTCCGACCCGGCTTACTTTACATAATGTGCATTATCGGCGCGGTGGGAGAGTGGGGTTGAGCGCGTCGATGTGTCGTGGTTCGTCGGAGTCGACGCTGGTCACGGCCTGGGAGGTCGACCTCGCCCGGATGGGCGCGGGGATCACAACTGCGTGCCCGGCCCGGGTGCTCGAGGGGGTGATGCGGCGAGGGGTTGGTGGGTGGCGGGGCTGGTGCAGCCGTGTTCCCAGGGCAGGCGGCCGGTGGGGTCGCTCCAGATGACCTGGTAGGCGGGGACGGGTGGGCC
>NZ_FZMO01000305.1 GCF_900197875.1 Frankia canadensis
ATCTCCGCGTACAACCGAGCCGCCGCGCTCGAAACCATCGTCGCCCCCCAGCCAGTGCCATCGCTTCCCATATGTCCGGAAGGCAAGGATAGACAACTACTGAGCGTCACTAGAGTCGGCATCCGGGCCTGGTAGCGGTAGCTCCACCCGGATCTCGCGCCTACGGCTCCGGCGCCTTCGCTTCTGGTGGCGGCTGGACCCGCGTTGTGGGCTGTGCTGGTGCTGATTCAGACCTAGATCCGCCAGTAGTACGGTTCGTCTGATGAAAGATCGGTGATCTTTCCTTTTCGGGCTTGTTGATGTTGTCTCTGGGTGGTGGGCAGGGTGACGGCCCGGCTGTCGCGCCGGGTCGGCGCCGGGTCCACGGCCCGGAGGATGTCGTGGGGAGGGAGATCCGCTGGTCAGGCGGCTGTCGGAAGGGCGCGAGCCGGTCGAGGCCGGTAGGTAGGTGCTGGTCGCGGCCGGGTGGTAGGCGCAGGGTGAGGGCCCCGGCGTGGCGGGTGACCCGGCCGGGAATCAGGATCAGTTCGTGGCGGAGCCGGTCACCGTGGGCGCGCCCGGCGTGCTGGTCGAACCCGGTCAGGGCCTGGAGCATCGTGGACAGCCAGCCGGCCAGGATCGCCGCCCACATCCAGACCTGGTTGACGGCCGAGTCGGCCGAGGGCAGGTGGCGCAGGCCGGCGCCGAGCTTGGCGTCCTTGATCCGGGTCTCGATGTCGGCGCGGCCACGGAACCAGTGCTCGACGGCGACGATGCCGTCCGGGTCGTTGGCGGGGATGTTCGTGACGATGAAGCTGACCGCCCAGGCGTGGTCGACGACCCCGTCGAGGGCGAGGGTGAGCTGGTCTTTCGGGATGGTGCGCCGACGCCGCGAGCGGGGGTCGGCGGAGATCTCGCCGGCGGGGACCTTCACCCGGCGGATGACCGTGTAGGTGCCGGGCGGCCAGCCCGCCGGCGCAGAGGAGCTGGCGGCGACCTGAGCGCCGGTCATGTCCCGGGCGTCGGTCCAGGCGTTCTCCTCGACGGCGGCGTAGGCCCGCCACAGCGCGCTGTTGCGCGGGGCGGCGATCGCGAAGTCGACGCCCGCCGCCACGGCGGCGCGGGCGAGCTCGCCGGTGAAGAACCCCGAGTCCGCGCGGAGAAGCGGCGGCGCGCAGACCGCGGCAGGCAGGTTGGACAGCGCCCGGGCGAGCAGCCCGGCGGCCCGCGGCCGGACGTCCTGGTCCCCGGCAAGCAGGTCGGCGGCCAGGACCAGGCCGGCCCTGGCCCACGACGCCAGCAGCGGCCGGCCCGCCTTCTTCCCCTCGTAGGTATAGGCCACGCCACGCTTCTTACGGCCGAAGACCTCCACGTCGGAGGAGTCCAGGTCGATCGTCGGCCGCCCGGTGACCAGTTCGGCGCGGCGCTGAGCCGGCAGCCGGGCCAGCCAGCGCGACGCCAGCACCCCGACCGCCCCCTCGACCCCGGCCAGCTGCGCCAGACCGAACCGGCCCGCAAGCCTCGCCGCCGTCCGCGACGGCGCGAACGGCACCGCCGCCAGCAACCCACCGGCCTCGTCGGACCGCAGCCGGTCCAGCCCCGACAGCGTCGCCTGCCCCGCCACCTGCGCGCTCGCCAACCCGACCAGCAACTCCCCGCCCGAAAGCCCCCGCGCCCGCTGCTTGACCGGCCCGACCTGGTCGTCGAGAGCCTCGACGACCCCGAGCCGATCCACCAGCTCGGCGACCGCGACCAGCCCCGCCATCCCCGTCAACGACCGGTCCACAGGCCCGACCCGAACCCGCGGGGCCCGTCGCCTCGGCCCGGTCGATCTGCGTAGTCTGTTCACCCGGCGGGTGCCTCTCGTCAGGGCTTCATCGGTAGGTGTGGTAACCCCGATTCTCCCTGCACGGCAGGCACCCGCTCACGTTCCAGCGATCTACGAACCCCCAACATCAGCCACTACTGGCGGATCTAGGTCAGATGCCGAGGTGACGTCCAGCGGTGGTCCGGCGGAGTGGCTGGCCGACGCGGTGATCTACCACATCTACCCGCAGAGCTTTTCCGACTCTGATAGTGATGGCATCGGAGACCTGCGGGGTATCGAGGAGCGGCTGGACTACCTGGCCTGGCTGGGCCTGGACGTCGTGTGGCTGAGTCCCGTGTTCACCTCCCCGTTCCGTGACGCCGGGTACGACGTGATGGATTACCGCGCCATCGCGTCCCGGTACAGCGCCGTCGATGACCTGGTGTCGCTGGTCGACGCCGCCCGTCAGCGGGGTATGCGGATTCTGCTCGACCTGGTCGCCGGGCACACCTCCGACGAGCACCCGTGGTTCATTGCCGCCGCCAATGATCCCGACGACGACTGCAGTCAGTGCACACTGCCCTCCGGTGGCGCGAACAGGCGCAGAATGCGCGCTTGTTCCGGCTCCATCCTCAGCAGCCCGTTGCCTGCCCGCGGGAAGATCTCGGCCGACTCCCACTGCGCGGCCCGAACGCTCGTCGCCGTCCCCGTCTTAACCCCGCGGGCTCGAAGCTCGTCGAGCAGCCGCTGGGCGTCGAACAGGTAGACCGCTGCGATGGTCCAAGGGCGGGTTCCGCCACGCGATGACGCCGCCACCGAGGTCGGACCGGTGAATACGAGATAGTAGTCCAGCACCGCCGACTCGGTGATGTCGAGCAGGTTCTCCCGTTTGAGGTACCACTTCACGTTCACGGTCCGTCCTTGCAGCGGACCGGTGGTGAAACGGCCGTCGATCGCCGCGGCGACCGCCGACTGCTCAAGCTCCACGTGGAAGACCCGCGCCGCGATCCACTCACCCAGGTGCCCGGCCGTCATCGGCCGGCCGATGACGGCAGCGATCCGCTCATCGACAGCGTTACGTTGCCGCAGCAGGTCGGCGATCTGTTCCAGTTCTCCGCTCACACGGATGATCTTTGCATGATGCGGGCGACGAAAGGGTACACGCTCCGGCCGGATCGAGCTGGCGCCGGCGGGAGCCGTCGTCGGGGTCGCCCACGGCGCCGGCGCGTTCTCTTTCCCCCGACCGGCTCGCCGGCACCGGTGACACCCCGGACGCACCCGGCCATGATCAGCGAGGGCCGCGGCTGAGGTGAGGCAGGTGGACGACGAGCAGGCACGGGACCTGAACGCGGCGAAGGCCCAGACGGGATGCGCTTCGCCTGGACCTTCGCGTTGCTCTCGAGAACCTCAGGGCCACCCTCTACCGCTCGCTCGTCACCGGCGGCAGGTATCGCAGCAGGAGCACGTCGCCCATCTGCCGAACCCCGACGAGCCGCATCCGCCGATCCGAGTTCCACGGGAACGAGCCGCCGTCGACAAACCGCGGCGCCTCGGGCTCCCCGACGAAGAACGAGGCGACCACGAGATGCAGCTCGTCCACCAGGCCCGCGGTCAGGAACTGGGTCAGGACGCGAGTCCCGCCCTCCACCATCAGCCGGCCGATCCCGCGGCGATGGAGGTCGGCCAACACCTCGGCCAGCTCCAGCTTGGGACCGGCGTCGACCACGGTGGCGACGTCGCCGACCACCTTCGCCGCCGCCAAGGCCGATGACGGGCAGTACACCAGGCGGGGCGCGTCCCCGACGGTCGCGGTGAAGAAGCTCGCCGCCGGGTCGAGGCGTCCACTGCTCGTCAGGGTCACCTTCGCCGGGCTCGGGGGGAGTCCGGCGGCCACACGGGCGTCCCGACGCTACTGCGAGCGGACCAGCAGGCGCGGGTTGTCCCGGCGGATCGTCTCCGCGCCGACCAGGAGCGCGTCACAGCTCGCCCGCGCCTCGTCGACCCGGTCGAAGTCCTCGTCGTTGGAGAGGAGGAGTCGTGCCGACGTCGCGTCGTCTATGTACCCGTCCACGGACATCGCGCAGCTCAGCAGGACGTAGGGGCGATCGGTCATCTGTCGTGACTCCGGATCTTCGTCAGGTGGCGGCCAGATCGGTCCGGTGTTCGGTCATCGCCCTGTCCGCCTGGCGCTCATCCGTGGTTGCGCCGTGATCGGCCCCGCGTTTTCCGGACACATTCTATCAGTCGGTTTTAGGCCGCATCATTGCGGTTCAGGAATTCGTTGTGGACTTCTTGCGG